>JAUIJH010000205.1 GCA_030431335.1 Alphaproteobacteria bacterium | reverse complement strand
GGCGAGGTGGGGCGCGTGTCGCGGCCGCGCTCGGGCCATGTCTACCTGGATCTCAAGGACGACCGCGCGGTTCTGGCCGGGGTGATTTGGAAAGGCGTGTCGACGCGCCTGGCCGTCCAGCCGGAAGAGGGGATGGAGGTGATCGCCACCGGTCGCCTCACCACCTTCCCCAAGAAATCGTCCTACCAGATCGTCATCGACCAGCTCGAGCCGGCGGGCCTCGGCGCGCTGATGAAGCTCCTGGAGGAGCGGCGCAAGAAGCTCGCCGCCGAGGGCTTGTTCGACGAGGCGCGCAAGCGGCCGCTGCCGGTGATGCCCTCCGTCATCGGGGTGATCACCTCGCCCACCGGCGCCGTCATTCGCGACATCCTGCACCGCGTGTCGGACCGGTTTCCCACCCATGTGGTGGTCTGGCCGGTGCGCGTGCAGGGCGAGACGTCCGGCGCGGAAGTGACGGCGGCGGTGAAGGGGTTCGCCAGCTATGGCGGCCCGCGCCCGGAGGTGATCATCATCGCCCGCGGCGGCGGCAGCGTCGAGGATCTGTGGGGCTACAACGACGAAGAGCTGGTGCGGGCGGTGGCGCAGAGCCCGATCCCCATCATCTCGGCCGTCGGCCACGAGACGGATTGGACGCTGGTGGACCACGCCGCCGACCACCGCGCGCCGACGCCGACGGCCGCGGCCGAGCGCGCCGTGCCGGTGCGCTCCGACTGCCTGGCCACGCTGGCGGATCGGGCGCGGCGGCTCGACATCGCGAGCCAGACCGGGCTGCACAGGCGGCGCGACAAGCTGCGCCTGATGGCGCGTGGGTTGCCGACGCCGGCGCTGATCGTCCAGGGGCCGCGCCAGCGGCTCGACCTTGCGGGCGACCGCCTGGCCGGGGCCCTGGTGCGGCGGGCGGCCCTGGCGCGTCAGCGCTTTACGGCCGCGGCGGCACGGGTGTCGCCACAATCGGCGCGTTATCCCGTGGAGCGCGCGCGCGAGCGGCTCGGGGCCACGGAGCGGCGGCTCGGGCGCGCGACGGATGGCGCACTGCTCAGGCTGCGCACGCACTTCGCCCAATGCGCGGGCCGGCACGGTCCCGCCCTGGTGGCGCGCCGGCTGGAGACGGCCGCCGCCGAGCTCACCGCCGTCGCCGCGCGGGGCGAGCGGGCCGTCCTGGCGCGGATGTCGGCGGCCGAGCGGCGCCTGGCCGCGGCCGGAAAGCTCCTCGGCGCGGTGTCCTACCAGGCGGTGCTGGAGCGTGGTTTCGCGCTGGTGCGGCGCAGCACCAACGAACCGGTGCGACGCGCCGCCGACGTGGCGAGCGGCGAAGCGCTGGAGATCGAGTTTGCGGACGGCCGGCGCAACGTCGTCGAGGGGGCGGGTGAGGGGGCAGTCGACCGGCCGCGCCACGCCGCCAAGTCGGCCACGCGGACCGTTCGCCGCTCGCGCAAGGTGAACGATGCGCAGGGCGTCCTTTTCTGACGCGTGCCCATCGCTCGCTTGGGCAACCCGCCCAAGCGCCCGGCCGATCAACGCAATTTGAACGCGGAACCCGTTTCTACCGCTGGCAGTGCGGCTCCGCTGCCGCAGTTCGTGGTATTCGGAACACACGTGGACATTCACGAACATCCCGAGAGGGGTCGCCCGCTTGATCGCGCGGATCGACGGGGCGAGATCTAGCGTTAAGCCAGCACTGGCGCTGGTGAGCCTTGGTTCACGCGTGCGCCTTCGGCCAAGCATCGAGGAAAGTGGCTAATGTCGGGACAAGAGGGTGTGTTGAACCGTCGGGCGTTCGTCGTCCTGGGGGCAAGTGCGGCGGCGGCAACGTTGGCCGGCTGCACCGTCGACGGCGGCAAGAGCGCATTTCAGACGATGACCCTGGGCTATCAGGCGGTGCCCCAGCTCGGCACGCCGGAGATCGAGCCCTACCCGGTGCCCTATGTCGACATGGGCAAGATCCCGTCGCAGTTCCACCGCCAGTACGTCGAGCACTCGGGCGTCTACAAGCCCGGCACCATCGTCGTCGACACCACCAACCGCCACCTCTACCTGATCGGCAAGCGCGGCACGGCGATCCGCTACGGCATCGGCGTCGGCCGCGCCGGCTTCGCCTGGGCCGGCAACGCCTATATCGGGCGTAAGGCCGAGTGGCCGACGTGGACGCCGCCCCCCGAGATGATCAAGCGGCAGCCGGAACTGAAGAAATATGCCGACGGCATGCCCGGCGGGCCGAACAACCCGCTCGGCGCCCGCGCCCTCTATCTCTACAAGGGCGGCAACGACACGCTGTACCGCCTGCACGGCACCAACGAGCCGATGTCGATCGGCAAGGCCATGTCGTCCGGCTGCATCCGCATGCTCAACACGGACGTGATCGACCTCTACGAGCGTGTGCCCGCGCGCGCCCCGGTGGTGGTGGTCCAGGACGCGGCCGTCGTCTAGAGCATCCTGCGCCCTTGGGTGCAGAAGGGATGCGTTAACTCATTGATGGCGATCATCCTGTCGCTCTATGAATTCCAATAGAGCGACAGCTGCTTTACGAGCCGCCCGGCGGTTCGACGGCATCCTCCAGGAGAAGCGTCGCCTTCAGCGCGCCATCGGACAGGCGGCGGATCTCGATGCGAGGCCGCGAGCCGCCGATGGTGAGGATCAGCGTGTCGTCGTTGGCACTGACCGCTTCGAGGTCGGAGGCCGCCACGCCGATTGCCACCGGCTCGGCGACGCGCGCCGTGTCTTCCATTTTCGACACGCGGTAGAAGATGCCGGCAACGACGGCGGCGAGGCCGAGGACCATGATGCCGGAAGATACGAACAGGAGCCGCACCAGCTTGCGCCGGACGCGCTCCATCGCCGGATCCAGCTCGCCTTCCTCGTCAGTCTCGCTCACACTCGCTCCATGCAGGTTCTGATCGACACAAAGGGTCGCCTCGACGCGGCCCTCGCACACGGCGTGGAGGAACTCTCTCGCACGCGTTGCCAAGCGCTGATACGGGCTGGGGCCGTGGAACTCAACGGCGTGCCGTGCACGGACCCCTCGCACAAGGTGGCGCCGGGCGATGTTCTGGTGGTGGAGGTGCCGCCGCCGGTACCGGCCAACCCCGAGCCGCAGGCGATCCCGCTCAGCGTGCTGTACGAGGACGATGCGCTCATCGTCATCGACAAGCCGGCCGGGCTGGTGGTCCACCCGGCCGCGGGGCACAGCGACGGCACGCTGGTCAACGCGCTGCTTGCCCATTGCGGCGACAGCCTGTCGGGGATCGGCGGGGTGATGCGGCCGGGCATCGTCCATCGCCTGGACAAGGACACCTCGGGCGTGATGGTGGTCGCCAAGACGGACGCGGCGCACCACTCGCTGGCGGCGCAGTTCGCCGACCACGGCCGCTCGGGGCCGCTGTCGCGCCGCTACCTCGCGCTGGTGTGGGGCGAGCCGCGGCCGTCCGCCGGCACCATCGACCGGCCTTTGGCGCGCCACCCCTCAGATCGCCAGCGCTATGCGGTGCGCGAAGGCGGCAAGCGGGCGGTGACGCACTACGAAACCGCCGCGCTCCTCGGCATCGCCAGCGAGATCGTGTGCACGTTGGAGACGGGGCGGACCCATCAGATCCGCGTCCACCTCGCCGACAAGGGCGTGCCGCTGATCGGCGACCAGGTTTACGGGGCGGGCTTTGCCACCAAGGCGAGCCGCCTGGGACCGGAGGCGCGCGAGGCCGTCGCGGCGCTCGGCCGGCAGGCGCTCCACGCGGGCCATCTGGGCTTTGCCCATCCCAGCGACGGGCGCACGATGGAGTTCGATGCGCCGCCCCCGGCCGACTACGCCAGGCTGCGCGACGCGCTCGCCTCGAGCGAGGCTTAAAGCAGCATTGCGCTGAAGTACGGACCGGCCTGCACCTCGGACATGACCCGACGGATAGGGTCAACCATCCATTCCGGTAATGTTCGCTATATGTGCAGTCAGTTGCAGCCGGGGGTTGCCGCGTGGAAAGGTGCTCGCGCGCCAAGGCTCGCTGGGAGGTTGCGAGTTTAGCTTGTGAGTGCCGGGTAAATTGTGTATTCTCTAAATGTTCTCATTGTGACGGCTTGTTCACTTGCCGGTCAGAATGCTCGGCGTAGGTTGCACTATAAGGCGGAAATACCGATATCAGTCGGTCCGGCGGTGCTACGGACCGCAGCCGCGCGTTGCCTCTGAGTGAGGGGCGCGAATTACCGAAAGGGGGTTTTCTATGGCCCAATCCTTACCGGCGATTGCTTCGGGTGAAGCGGGTCTGTCCCGTTATCTCGAGGAAATCCGCAAATTTCCGATGTTGGAGCCGCAGCAGGAGTACATGCTCGCCAAGGCCTACTTGGAGCATGACGATGCAGAGTCGGCGCACAAACTGGTCACCAGCCATCTTCGCCTCGTGGCCAAGATCGCGATGGGTTATCGCGGCTACGGCCTGCCGATTTCCGAGGTCATCTCGGAAGGCAACGTGGGTCTGATGCAGGCGGTGAAGCGATTCGATCCCGAAAAGGGGTTCCGCCTCGCCACGTACGCCATGTGGTGGATCAAGGCGGCGATACAAGAGTACATCCTGCGCTCGTGGAGCCTCGTCAAGCTTGGCACCACGGCCAACCAGAAGCGTCTGTTCTTCAACCTGCGCAAGGTGAAGAGCTCGATCCAGGCGCTCGACGACGGCGACCTGCGTCCCGACCAGGTGCAGATCATCGCCGAGAAGCTCAACGTCCCCGAATCGGACGTGATCTCGATGAACCGCCGCCTGTCCGGTGATTCCTCGCTCAACTCGCCGATCCGCCAGGAAGCCGACTCCGGCGAATGGCAGGACTGGCTGGTCGACGAGAGCACCAACCAGGAAGAGGTGCTGGCGGAGAACGAAGAGCTCGACAACCGGCGCCTGCTGCTGCGCAACGCGCTCGGCGTGTTGAACGACCGCGAGAAGCGGATCTTCGAGATGCGCCGCCTCGCCGAAGAGCCGATGACGCTGGAGGCGTTGTCGGAAGAGTTCGGCGTCAGCCGCGAGCGCGTGCGCCAGATCGAGGTCCGCGCCTTCGAGAAGGTGCAGAAGGCGGTGGTTAAGGCCTCGCGCGAACTGGAGCGCCCGCACGCGGAGCTCCCGTCTCCGGCGGCCTGACACGGGTTTTTGGCGCGGTGGCGGACTGCCGCCGCGCCAACTGACCCACGATCCAGGCGCCACCCGCCGCGACACGCTCGACAAATTTGCCGGGCGCCGGCGACCTCCGAAATCCGTGGCGATGTGCGCTTTGCGCCGTCCCCGGCATTATCCCGAAGTCAAGCCAACCGAGCCGCCACGCGATGCGACGTGCGGGGCAGCCCGGTCGCGATTGCCGTGCCGAAAGCCCGGCGGCTCGGCTTGAGCCGAAAGGCGTTGTGCCCGAACCGGGAGCCCGCTCGGCAAGGGTTCGGCCCGCCGCCGCGCCGAAGCATCGATTGTCGGATGCGGGGCTTCATTTGCGCGTCAGGCGGGTTATGAGTGCGGCGCCATGCACGTCTTCGCCCCGCCGACCGCTTTTCACCGTTCGCTCCCGCCCACCCTCATCGCGAGGGCGGCATGCTGACGCGCGGCAGCCGCCGCACCCTCTCGTTCGGCCTGCAGACGGTGTTGGGCCTGCGCCAGCGCGGCTTCTTCATCCCCTCGCGGACCGCGTCGGCGGCCAAACCGTGGGCCCGGCATCCCTCACACGCCCATGCGGCGCGCTTTCGCGCCAGCGAGCCGGCATTTGCCGGCCATCTGGCCGAGATCGACGCACTGGCGGACGATTGGCGCCGGATCGACGGGCCGCCGCCCGAGCCGCGTTTCGACCAGACCTGGTTCCCCCGCCTCGATGCGGCCGCGCTCTATACGGCCGTGCGCCGTTTCGCGCCGGCGCGGATCGTGGAGGTGGGATCAGGCCATTCCACCCGTTTCATGGTGCGGGCGGTGCGCGACGGTGCGCTGACCTGCGACATCACGGCGATCGATCCGGCGCCGCGCGCCGATATCGCGGGGCTGCCGCTCACCCTCCACCGCGCGACGCTGCAGGAGACGGGCCTCGGCCCGTTCGAGGGGTTGGCGCCGGGCGATCTCGTCTTCGTCGATTCCAGCCACGTTCTGATGCCGGGCACCGACGTCGACCTCGTCCTCAACCACGTCCTGCCGGGACTGCCGGCCGGCGTGCTGGTGGGCTTCCACGACATCTTCCTGCCGGCGCCTTACCCGGACGCCTGGCCCTTCACCGTCTACAACGAACAGAACGCGCTCGGGCCGCTGTTGCGGTCGGCCGAGCTTCTGTTCGCCAGCGCCTACGTGGTCTCGCAGATGAGCGCCGCGTTCGGCGCCAGCGCCATCGGCCGCATGCCGCTGGCGCAGGATGCCCGGGAAAGCCTCCTCCTGCTGCGCTTGGGCGCCGACGCGCCGGCCTGATCCTGGGCCCGCCAATCCGAGACCGGACGCAAAAAAAGCCTGCCGCGCGGGTGTCGCGTGGCAGGCTTGTCTCTCACCTGCGCAATGCGCGGCGACAGAACCTATTTCGGTTGCGGAACGATCCGCAGGTAGGGGCGCGGGGCCTTCCATCCGCCCGGATACTGCTTGCGCGCGTCCTCGTCGCTGACCGCCGGCACGATGATCACGTCTTCGCCCGACTTCCAGTTCACCGGCGTCGCCACCTTGTGCTGGGCCGTCAGCTGGAGCGAGTCGATCACGCGCAGGATCTCGTCGAAATTGCGCCCCGTCGAAGCCGGATAGTTGAGGCTCATCTTCACCTTCTTGTCCGGCCCGATCACGAACACCGTCCGCACCGTCATCGTGTCCGACGCGTTGGGGTGGATCATGTCGTAGAGCAGCGCGACCTTGCGGTCGTGGTCGGCGATCAGGGGGAAGTTAAGGGCCGAGCCCTGCGTCTCCTCGATATCCTTCGCCCACTGCGCGTGGTCGCTGAGCTGGTCGACCGAAAGGCCGATGACCTTGACGTTGCGCTTGTCGAACTCGCTCTTCAGCTTGGACGTGTAGCCGAGTTCAGTGGTGCAGACCGGGGTGAAATTCTTCGGGTGCGAGAACAGAACCGCCCACTTGCCCTCGATATAGTCGTGAAACTTGATCGAACCTTCGGTGGTTTCGGCTTCGAAATCCGGGGCTGTATCGCCAATGTGTATCGTCATCGCGTCCTCCGATATGCGGCGGTGCCCATCAAAGGGAGCATCGCATCGTTATTGAATCAAATCGCGATATGGCGCCCGACAATCAAGGGGGGCGACCATCCGCGCGGGGCGAGCTCGGTGCCGCCCCCGTGGCTTTTACGTCTCGCGAATGTAACCGAAACGCTCGAAAATGGCGGAGAATTTCGTCTCCAGATAGGTCTGGGCTTCCGGCGACAGGTGTTCCCGGTAGTTGCCGGGCGTCACTTGGCGGATGTGCTCGGTCGGCCGCTCGGCATCGGGGCGGACATCGTTCTTGGCGGCGATCTCGTCGAGCTGCGCGTCCGGCACCGCGGCGGACAGGACCGTGGCCAGGTCGCGCGCCAGCCGCGCCTTGTCGAAGATCACGTCCTCGTAGCGGCGCACGGTGAAACCCTCGAAGCGGTCCAGATGGTCGATGAAGGTCAGCATGCTGCGCATCGGCCTGTCGCCACTGCCTTGCAGCACGAAATCGGACAGCTCCATCCGCTGCACCTTCTCGCGGTGCGACAGCATCTGGTCGCGCACGTTGCCCTGGCGCGGGATGCCGTGGCTGAACGCGGCCGAGAAGTAGGCCGACACGGCGATATCGCGCGGGTCGCGCACCAGCAGGATCTTCGGCGCCGTGCGGTATTGCTCCAGCTTGTCGAAGAAGAGCGGCGTGCGGAAACCGGTGAACACGGTGCCGGGCCGCTCCAGCATCGCAATCGCGGCCGCCGGGCAGTCCTCCAGCTTGACGCCGTTGGCGAACAGGATCGTCGGCAGCGCGAAGAGGGGCCGCCGGGCCGCGCGCGCGATCTGCGTGGCCATGGTGTTGAGCAGCGTGGAGCCCGCCTTGTGCACCGACAGCACGTAGGCCGACGGCAGTGCATCGGGCTCGGCAAGGTTGACTTCGATGGTGGTGCCGTCGTCGGCGATGAAGCGATGGAGCATGGGGCCTCGCGCGCCTATTGGAGTTCGATCGCGTAGTCGGCCAGCGGCGGCAGGTCGCTGACGAGCCCCGCCTCGGTCATGAACGCCGCGAACGCCTCGTAGCCGTCGACGTCGAGCGGCTTGGGATCCGTGGCGAATTTCGCCAACGTGTCCTTGAAGGCCTGGTGGTTCAGCGTGTCGTCGAGGTCGGGCTGCGCCTCGAAGAACAGCGCCTCGGCCGCTTCGGGGTTTTGCGCCTGCCAGAGCGCGGCCGCGCCCACCGCATCCAGGAAACGGCCGATGGCGGGATCGTTGGCGCGGTCGTTGCGGGCGATGAAGATCAGCTCCTCGTAGGAGGGGACGCCATGCTCCTCGGGGAAAAAGGCGCGGCCTTCCCGGCCCTCGAGCGCGATCTGGGTCAGCTCGAAGTTGCGGAAGGCGCCGATGACGCCGTCCACCTGGCCCGACAGGAGCGCCGGCGTGAGGGCGAAGTTGACGTTGACCAGCTCCACGTCGGTGAGCGACAGGCCGACGGAGGCGAGCATGCGCCCCAGCAGCGCGTCCTCGAACCCGCCCACCGAATAGCCAATTGTGGCGCCCTTCAAGTCTTCCAGGCGGCTCACGTCGCCGTCCTTCAGCACCACCAGCGAATTGAGCGGCGAGGCCACCAGCGTGCCGACCCGCGCGACGGGCAGGCCCTCGGCGGCCTGCTGGTAGAGGCTCGGCTGGTAGGTGATGGCGAGGTCTCCCTCGCCGGCGGCGACGAGGCGCGGCGGCGCGGCGGGATCGGCCGGCGCCACGAACTCCACCGCGAGGTCGCGGGCCGCGAACTCGCCGCGCGCCTCGGCGATGAACAGCGGCGCGTGGTCGGGGTTGACGAACCAGTCGAGCAGCACCGTCAGCTTGTCCTCGGCGAGGGCGCCGAGGGTCGACATGCCGAAGATGGCGGCGGCGAGGAACAGTCGAAGCATTCTGGGCCTTTCGCGCTGGAAACGGGTTCTCGCGTCAGTTCGTCTGTTGCCAGGGGACGAGCGCGTTGACCAGCCTGTCGACGGCCAGGCGCACGAGAAGCGCGAGAACGGCTAGAGTGATCAGCGCGGCGAACAACGTATCGGTCTGAAGCCGCGCGTTGGCATGCAGCATCACATAGCCGAGACCTTGGGAGGCGCCAACCCATTCGCCCACCACCGCCCCGATGGGCGCAACGGTCGCCGCGACCTTGAGGCCCGCCGCGAGCCCTGGCAGCCCCC
>JAUIJH010000013.1 GCA_030431335.1 Alphaproteobacteria bacterium | reverse complement strand
CATGGAGAGTTCGCGCACCCCCGTCAGCGCGAGCTGCATGGTGCGCGGGATCGGCGTCGCCGACAGCGTCAGCACATGCACGTCGGCCTTCAGCGCCTTCAGCGCCTCCTTGTGCTTGACGCCGAACTTCTGCTCCTCGTCGACGATCAGCAGCGCCAGATCGCGAAACTCGACGGACTTCGACAGCAGCGCGTGGGTGCCGATAACGAGGTCGACGTCGCCGGATTTCAGCCCCTCGCGCACCAGTTTCATGTCCTTGGCGCTCACCAGCCGCGAGGCCTGCGCGACGCGCACCGGCAGCCCCTTGAAGCGCTCGGCGAAGGTCTTGTAGTGCTGGCGCGCCAGCAGCGTGGTCGGCACGATCAGCGCCACCTGGCGGCCCGTCATCACCGTCAGGAAGGCGGCGCGAATCGCCACCTCGGTCTTGCCGAAGCCCACGTCGCCGCACACCAGACGGTCCATCGGCAGCCCCTTGGCGAGGTCGTCGGCGACGGCTTCGATGGCGTTGAGCTGGTCGTCCGTCTCGTCGTAGGGGAACTTGGCCACGAACTCGTCGTAGACGCCCGTCGGCGGCTCGATCACGGGCGCCTTCTTCATCAGCCGCGCGGCGGCGGTCTTGATCAGCTCGTCCGCGATCTCGCGCACGCGCTGCTTCATCTTGGCCTTGCGCGCCTGCCAGCCCGCCCCGCCCAGCCTGTCGAGCACCGCCTCGGCCGAATCGGAGCCGTAGCGCGACAGGAGGTCGATGTTCTCCACCGGCAGGTAGAGCTTGTCGTCCTTCTGGTAGGCGATCTCGACGCAATCGTGCGGCGCGCCGGCCGCCTCGATCGTCTTCAGCCCGACGAAGCGGCCGATGCCGTGGTCGACGTGGACGACGAGATCGCCCGGCGCCAGCGAGGACGCCTCGGTGAGGACGTTGGCGTCGCGCTTCCTGCGCCGCGCGCCCGACACCAGGCGGTCGCCGAGCACGTCCTGCTCGGCGATGATGGCGTAGTGCGGCGTCTCGAAGCCTTGCTCGATTTCGAGCACCGCGAGCGCCGCGACGCCCTTGTCGAGCGCCGCCACCTCGGCGAAGGAGGCGACCAGCTCGGCCCGCTTCAGCCCGTGGTCGCGCAGCACCTGCGCCAGCCGGTCGCGCGAGCCGATCGACCAGGCCGCGATGACGACGCGCAGCCCGTCCTTGCGCAGCCCGTTCACGTGCGTCACCAGGGCGTCGAAGATGTTGACGTTCTCGGCCGCCCGCTCGGCCGCGAAGGTACGCCCCACGCGCCCGCCCGCCGGCACGGGATTGCGCGTGCTGTCGGGCGTCGCGAAGGGGGACAGGCGGATTTGCTGGTGTCCGTCGAAGAGGCTCGCCGTGTCGCCGGACAGGTAGAGGGCCTCGGGCGGCAAGGGGTGGTAGGGCGCGCCAATCCGCTCCACCGGCGCGGACTTGCGCGCCTCGTAGTGGTCGGCCACCTCGGCGCAGCGCTTCTCGATGGAATCCTCGGCGAGATGGTCCACCACCACCTTGGCGCCGGGCAGATAGTCGAGCACCGTGGCGAGGCGCTCGTGGAACAGCGGCATCCAATGCTCCACGCCCGCCGCCCGCACCCCTTCGGACACCGAGTGATAGAGGATGTCGTCCTTGGAGGCGGCGCCGAACTGGCGCAGATAGCCCTCGCGGAAGCGCTTGATGGCCTCGGCCGTGAGCACCACCTCGCTCATCGGCACGAGGTTGAATTCGCTCCAGCGGCCGGTGGTGCGCTGGGTCTCGGTGTCGAAGGGGCGGATCGATTCCAGCGTGTCGCCGAAGAAATCGAGCCGCACCGGCTCCTGCGCGCCCGGCGCGAAGAGGTCCACGATGCCGCCGCGCACGGCATATTCGCCCGCCTCGCGCACGGTGGGCGTGCGCACGAAGGCGTTGTTGTCGAGCCAGGCGACCACATCCTTCATGTCCACGTTGCCGCCGGCGCGGTAGCGGCAGGCCTGCTGGCGGACCGTATCGGGCAGCGGCACGCGCTGCAGGATGGCGTTGGCGGTGGTCATCACCACGGCGGGCGCTTGGAGCCCCTGCGCCAGCGCGCTGAGCGCGGCGGCCCGGCGCGCCTGCACCACCGCGGAGGGCGAGGCGCGGTCGTAGGGCATGCAGTCCCACGCCGGCAGGCGCACGATGGTGACGTCCGGCGCGAAGAAGGCGAGCGCCGCCTCCGCGTCCTTCTGGCGCCGCCCGTCGCGCGCCACGAACACCACCGGCACGTCCGAGGCCTTGGCGAGCACCGCCAGCGCCTCCCCCTCCATGCCGTCCGGCACGTTGTCCACCGTCACGATGGGGGGCAGATCGGGCGCGGCGAGCGCCTGTAGCGTCGGCTTTTGCGCTTCGCGGATCTCGGCGAGCGAGCGGGCGCGCGGTTTGGCGGCGGTCGTCATTGCGGGCGAGCCTTGTGGAAGGCGATAACGCGATCGAGTATCCCGGATTGGTGATTGTCAGGCACGGCGACTTGTTCCGTTATCCAGCGATAAAGCTCCGGATCCGGCACGTTGAGGAGAGCTTCCATGTCTCCCAGCTCCGCCTCGGTCCAATCGGCGATGGTGGCATCGGCAAAGCGGCCGAGGAGCAGGTCCATCTCGCGCGTGCCCCTGTGCCAGCTGTGAAACAGAAGCCGCTTGCGTCGCGGCTCGAGGTCCGCGGACGAACGCGTGGTACCCGACATGTTCACTCCATGGATGTTGACGGCCGACGGCGCCCGCGAACGCGCAAATGCCGCCGTCCCCGAAAAGGGACGTCGGCGTGACGCGGATCCTTGATATCGGTCCGTTGACCCGCGCGGTCAATCGTCTGCCCGGCGTCGGACCGGCGCGGGCGGAGCGGCTCGCCCATCTGCTCGCCCGTCCCAGTGCCGCCGAAACGCGCGTCTTCGACCTCCTGTCGCACCTTCCCACCAGCGTTATCGACCGGCGCCAGCTCGTCGCCGTGGCCGACGCGCCGGACAAGGCGGTCGCGACGCTCACGGTCAAGATCGTGCGCCACGACAAGCCCCGCCGCCCCAATGCGCCGGCCCGCATCCTCGGCGAGGACGAGACCGGCACGCTCTCCATCGTCTATTTCCGCGGCGGCGAGGCGTGGTTCGCCGGTGCCTTCCCCATCGGCGAGTGGGTGCGCGTGTCCGGCCTCGTGGAGTGGTGGGACGGAAAGCCGCAGATCGCCCACCCCGACAAGGTGGAGCGCGTCAGCGGGCCGAACGAGCCGGCGAGCGACGCCTTCGGCCTTGAGCCGGTCTACCCGATGACGCAGGGCCTCACGCCCGGCGTCCTTGCCGGCCTCGTCGGCGCGGCGCTCGATACGGTCCCGGAGCTGCCCGAATGGCTCGACGGCCCGTTCCTGGCGCGCGAGAAGCTGCCCCCCTTCCGCGACGCCCTCGTCGCGCTCCACCGGCCCGAAACGCCCCATGCGGTGCTGCCGGAAAGCCCCGCCCGCCGCCGCCTCGCCTATGACGAGCTCCTGGCGAGCCAGCTCGCCCTCGCCGTGGTACGCGACCGCGAGCGCACCCAGAAGGGCGTCGCCCGCCGCTGGGACGAGGCGACCATCGCGGCGCTGGAAAAGGGGCTGCCCTTCGCCCTCACCCCCTCCCAGCGGCTCGCCATCGCGGAGGTCTCGGCCGATCTCGCCGCGCCGCACCGCATGATCCGCCTGATCCAGGGCGATGTCGGCTCCGGCAAGACCATGGTTGCCCTCTTCGCCGCCGCAATGGCGGCCGGCGACGGCGGCCAGAGCGCGCTGATGGCGCCCACCGACCTCGTCGCCCGCCAGCATTTCGAGACGCTCGCCGCCATCCTGGAGCCCGTCGGCATTCGCGTGCGCCTCCTCACCGGCCGCATCTCCGACGCGGAACGCGCCAGCGCGCTCGACGAGCTGGCGAGCGGCGCGGCGAGCGTCGCCGTCGGCACCCACGCCCTCTTCCAGTCCAAGGTCGCCTTCCGCGATCTCGCCCTCGTGGTGGTGGACGAGCAGCACCGCTTCGGCGTCCACCAGCGCATGGCACTGTCGGAAAAAGGCCCGCGCTCGGACCTCCTGGTGATGACCGCGACGCCGATCCCGCGCACCCTGGTGCTGTCGCAGTTCGGCGACATGGACGTCTCGCGGCTTACCGACAAGCCGGCCGGGCGCCAACCCATCGAGACGCGCGCGGTGGCGCTGTCGCAGATCGATACGGTGGTGGAGCGCCTCGCCGCCGCCGTCGCGCGGGGCGAGAAGGCGTACTGGGTCTGCCCGCTGGTGGAGGAGAACGCCGCGCTCGACCTCGAAGCCGCCACCAGCCGCCACCGCACCCTCACCCAGCGGCTCGGCCCGGTGGTGGGCCTCATCCACGGCAAGACGCCCACGGCCGAGCGCGAGCGCGTGATGACCGCCTTTCGCGACGGCTCGCTCTCCGTTCTCACCGCCACCACCGTGGTGGAGGTGGGCGTCGACGTGCCGGACGCCACCATCATCGTCATCGAGCACGCGGAGCGGTTCGGCCTGTCGCAGCTGCACCAGCTGCGCGGGCGCGTGGGGCGCGGCGACCGGCCCTCGCACTGCCTGCTGCTCTACAAGGCCCCGCTCGGCGCCATCGCCCGGCAGCGGCTCGAAACGATGCGCGCCACCAACGACGGCTTCAAGATCGCCGAGGACGACCTCAAGCTGCGCGGCGAGGGCGAGCTCCTGGGCACCCGCCAGTCGGGCGCGCCCACCTTCAAGTTCGCCGATCTCGCCCAGCACGGCGACCTGTTGCGCACGGCGGCGGACGATGCGCGCCTCGTCGTCGCCACCGACCGCGACCTCAAGGGCGCGCGCGGCGCGGCGCTCCGCCTGCTGCTCGCCCTCTTCGAGCGTCGCCGCGCCATCGAGCGGCTGCGCGCCGGCTGACAAACTCGCCAAGGCCGTCGCAGCTCGGCGCCTCGGCAGCCAACTGGCGCAACTTCAAAAAACCCCTAGGGGCCCGGGTTGCTATCCCGCGGGCCGTCCAGGGAGGTCAGCGCGCGCGTAAAGGCGCTGCCGTCGAAGCCGAAGGCCTGGGGCAGCTCGTTGATGATGTCGCCGTGCGCCTGCTCGAAGGCGATCAGATAGGCGCCGTCGTCCTTCTCGCCGGTGGCGATGGCGAGGAGGCGCCTGCAGCTGATGGTGAGCGCGTCGCGGATCTCGCCCAGGAGGACGGCCGCGCCGCTGTCCTGCTCGGCGAAGAGATGGAGGCGGCGCACATGGCTGCGCAGCGATTCGGCCGCCGCGATGAGATAGACCAGCCCGTGCCGGGCGTGCGTGAAGCGGAAGGCGGTCTTGTCCTTCGGCAGGCGCTGGTAGGCCACCAGGTCGCGCGAGACGCGGTCCACGGTGTCGATGGTGCCCTGGATCAGGTCGCGCAGACGCAGCCGCGCCGCGAGGTCCGGCTCGTTGCCCTGCCAGTGCGACGCCACCTCCCGGTTGAGCCAGCGCAGCCGCGCCCGCATGGCGGTGTCGACGATATTGGCCGCGACGGGCACCGCCAGCGTGCAGCGGTTCTTCAGCACGACCTCGGACGGGTAGCGCCGCCGCATCAGGAGGATTTCCAGCGCCGGCAGGCCCGAGAGCGCCGCCTCCTCCTTGGCCAGCTCGGCCAGCGTGCGCGGCACCGGCGCCTCGCCATGCATCACCGCTTCGAGCTTGGAGGTGCTGAAGGCGGTGCTGACGGCGTTGGTCAACAGCCGGTCCGGCGCGATGACCGCCTCCTGGAAGCCGAACGACAGCGGCAGCATCGCCGCGCTCGCCTCGATGGCATAGATGTAGGCCGGCTCCAGCGCGTCGCGCGTGATGTCGTGGCCCACCAGGCAATGGCGCAGCACCGCGTTCTGCAAGGTCAGCGCCCGGTCGGCGAGCCGGTCGAGCACCGGGATGATCTCCATCTCGATGAGCACTTCCGCATCCGGCGCAAAGGCGAGCTTGTCGGCGGGCGGGTCCGCCGGCGCCGCATCTTCGCTACCGGCGACATCCGCCGGCGCGGCCGGCCCCGGCGGAGGAGCAGGCGTCCCGCTCTGGACTGTCGGCGCGGCCGGGGTCGCGCTCGGGACTGTCGGCGCGGTCTGGGCCGCGCTCTGGGTTGTCTGCGCGCCCGGCGCCGGGCTCGAACCATTCTGCGTGCCGGACGGGGCGTTCGGGCCAGCGGGTCCGGCGGGGGCCGGCACGGTCGGCGGCAACTGCATGGTTGCGAGCGGCGTCGGGGCGTCGGGGGCGGGTGTCGCGACGGGGGCCGGCGCCCGCCCGGCCGCAACGCTCGGTGCGACGAGGCTCCGCGTCACCCCCTCCAGCGGGGGCGGCGGCGGCACGGTGGCCGGCGGCGACAGCGTTGCCGTTCCCTCGCTCTCGGCGGCCGGCGCCGCCTGTGTCGGTGCCTCGCTCTTTGCCCGCGGCAGCGGCGGCGGCGCCAGTGCCGGAGAGGGCGGCGCGTCAACCTGTGCCGTGATCGGAGGAGCGGGCGCCGTTGCGGCCGGCGAAACCGGCGGATGGTCGATGTCCTGGCGAGTGCGCTCGGCGGTGGCGGGCACCGGCGGCTGCGGCGCACCCGCTGGCTTGCCCGCCTCCTGGGCCAGCCCCACGCCGGCCGAGAGCGCGACGCCGAGGAGGGCGCCGCCCCCGCTCAGCAGACGCCGCCACGGCGCCATTGTCAGGCGTCTCCGAGCTCGGCCATGATCTCCTCGATGCGCTTGCGATAGACCCGCGCGCGCGCTTCGAGCGAGAAGTTCTCGGCCACGAACGTCTTGGCCGCGGCGACGCGGCGCTCCCGCTCGGCGGGATTGGCGCGCACCGCCCGCAGCTGCTCCACCGCGCTTTCCAGCTTCGGCGCGCCCCACACCTGGCCCCGCTCCACGAACAGGTATTCGTTCGTGTTGGGCTCGATCAGGTCGTAGTCCACCAGCCACGAGTTGTCCGGCTTGGTGAAGTCGAGGTTGCCCGAGTAGCCCGTCGACACCACCGGCAATCCCACCGCCATCGCCTCGATCATCCCGAAGCCCCAGCCCTCGGAGCGGTGCAGCGACACGAAGCAGTCCGCCCCCACCTTCAGCTTGATCAGGTCCGGGTATTTCAGCGTCTCGTTCAGGAGCACGATGCGCGGATCGCTGCTGGCGATCTCCACGATGCGCTCCCACACCATCGACTGGTGCCGGTCGAGCACGAAGTCGCGGTTATGGGTCTTGAGGACCAGGAGCACGTCCTCGTCTTCCTGGAAGGCGGCGCGGAAGGCGTCGACCATGCCGTGCGGGTTCTTGCGCTCCAGGAAGGAGAAGGAATCGAACGCGGCGAGGAAGACGAACGTGTCCGGCCCCACCGGCAGGCGGTCGCAAACGTAGGCGCGGCCTTCGGCGCGGCTCGGCACGTCGATGGGCTCCACCGCCATGCCGACATTGGTGACCGGCTTGTCGACGGCGTTCTTGTAGATCTCCACGCCGTACTCGGTGGCGACCCACACCTCGTCCAGAAGCTCCAGCGCCAGATGCTGGGAGGGCGCCGGCGTCGACAGCTCCCAGAAGAAATAGCCGATGTTGTAGGCGCCGTTGAACACGTCGCGCATATAGGCGAGCGCGATCGGCACCGTCTCGCCGTTGAGGTGGATCAGGTTGATGCGGGCCGCCTGCGGCTCGTCGTGGTTGATGCGGCTCGAGTTCATCCCCACCGGAGCGGGGTTGTCGAGGCCGAAATCGACGAAGCTCGCATCGAGGCCGGCGGTGCGGATGGTCTCCGCCGACAGGCGCGAGGCCTGGCCGAGGCCGGACGATTTCTGGAACGGGCCGATCACCTGCAGCGGCACGCGGGCGGCGGCGGGCTGGGTGGCCGGGCGCCAGCGGGCGGCCTCGAAGCGGTTGCCCTTGGCGTCGCGGAAGATGAAGCGGCGGCGCGTCAGGTCGAAGCCGGAGCGCCACAGGAGGTCGCTGTAGGCCTCGCCATCGAAGATCGCGGCGAGCCCCGACCCCGCGTCGTGCACCGTCTGCATCACGCGGTCGAACAGGGTGTGGCCGCGCTCGCCCTCGAACAGGGCGTTGAGATTGCGCGTGGGCATGTAGCGCACGCGGCCCGGCTCGTCGATGGCGTCGAGCAGGTACCAGACGTGGAAGAGGATGCGGTCCGCCTCCACGTGCAGGTCGAGAAGGTTCTCCGCCCCCTCTTCCTTGAAGGCGCGCATCATCATCTGCGACAGCGCGTAGTTGCGGCCCATCCAGTCCGGCGTCATCCGGCGCAGCACCTCGACATAATAGTCGGGCACCAGGCAGTCCTCGACATGGAGGTCGGGCGCCTTCTCGCCCGCCCACCAGGCGACGAACGCCTCGTAGCGCGGCAGGTCGTGGATCGGGAAGAACTGCGCCGCCTCCGGGTCGGTCATGGCGTAGGACAGCGAGATCCGCGAAACCTTGTAGGGCACGCCCACCAGCGGCACCGGCTGGTTGAGATAGGCGATCTCGTCGGCGCCGAGCACGGTGCGCATCGGCGAGCGGGCCGAGCCGTATTCGTCGATGTACCAGCGCAGATACGCGTTCTTGGCCGCTTCCGATCCATCCAGCGGATGGGTCGGCGCCTTGTGCAGGCGGCGATGGGTGAACGCCAGGTAGGGCGACATCTGGTGGCTGACATTGCCGCTGGGCGCGCCCTCGAAGGCGAACATGCGCTCGTGCAGCGGGTAGTTCGCCGGCTCGTGCCGCACCACCGGGGCGCCGCCGTCCTCCAGCGAGGCGACGGCCGCGCGGGTGATCGCCTTGTCCAGCGCCGGCAGGATGATCTCCCGCGCCGAATCGGAGACGGCCGGATCCTCGTGCAGCTGCAGGCTGGCCAGATGCCCCACGGCGCCCGCCCAGTTGACCGCGATCACCTCGATGGGATGGTCGCCCGTGATGGCCGCGTTCGCGACCGGAGCCGGGATGTGCCAGTGGAAGCCGCAATGCTTGGGCGCGATGCCGGCGTTGGCGACGTCGGCGCGCACCATCTCGGCACGCGCGACGCCCACCATGATCCCGTCCACGCGGAACTGGATGCTGAGCGGATGGTCGGGATCGGCGGGATCGGCGGCCCAGCCGGCGATGTCGCCGGCGCTGAAGCGGTCGATATGGAACTTGGGTTGGAAGCTCGGCGCCTGGTGCGGCTGCGCCGCATCGGTAACGCCGGTTGGCGACCCCGTCCCCCCTTTGGCCTTATGCCCAGTGAAGGAGCGTAAATACCGGCGCTGCATCAAGTGTCTCCGACCCGACTGAGGAAAGTGCGTGCACGCGTTCGGTTCGCAACGCAAGAGCGAGCGAGGCCGGATCCGCCGTCGACGACCTTTCTAAACAACATGCTCAACCAAGGGAGTCGGTCCCCCTGAATGAACTCTAGGACTGGGATACAAAATGTGGGCCGAATATAAAGGGGGAGTACCTGAAAATTCAGCTTTGACAATTGCGCGTCGCACCGGCTTAGCCTTTGCAATATTTGCGCTTTCGGCCATTTGGGGCGTGGCGAGAAATTGCGTGCCTCGCGGGAACTTTTTTGGCGCCGGCGCCGATCAGCCGCTGGCGGCCCGGCGCGCGCACTCGCGCTTGTCGTCGAGGACGGCGGCGAGGGTTTCCTCCAGCGTGTGCGCCGGGCGCCAGCCGATGGCGGCCTCGATGCGGCTCGAATCGACCGCGACCTCGGGAATGTCGTTGGGGCGCAGCCGGTCGCGGTCCACGTGCTCGTGGATCGGGCGCCGGGCCGCCGACAGGTAGAAATCGAGGATGGCGCGGATCGGGATCGAGCGGCCGCTGCCGATGTTGAACAGCGCGCGCATCGGCAGCCGGTCCGCCGCCTGCAACAGCGCGATGTAGGCGCCGATCACGTCGCCGACGTGCAGGAAGTCGCGCCGCGCTTCCAGGTTGCCCACCGCGATCGAGGGCGGCGCGAGCCCCGCCTCGGCCCGGGCGATCTGGCCGGCGAAGGAGGGAATGACGAAATCCTCCACCTGCCCCGGCCCGGTGTGGTTGACCGGCCGGCAGGCGATCAGCCGCGCCGACGGCGGCAGCAGCGCCTCGAACACCAGTTCGCTCGCCAGCTTGGAGGTGGCGTAGGGCCCGCGCGGGCGCGGCGGCGTCGTCTCGTCCACCGTGCCGCCCAGGAAGGCCTCGCCGTACACCTCGGTGGTGCCGGAGATCAGCACCGTCGCGTCCGGCACCGTCGCGGCGATGGCGCGGGCGAGCGAGAACGACGCGTCGCGGTTGTCGCGCCACACGGCGCTGGGGTTGCGCCCGGCCGTGCCCACCGAGGCGTGGGCCGCCAGGTGCACGATGAGGTTGGGGCGATAGCGGGCCAGCACCGCCTTGGCGGCGCCCTCGTCCACCAGGTCGAGCGAGATGTCGTCGGGCGACACGCGCCGGCGCCGGATGAGGGAGATCACCTCCCGGTCGGCGAACGCCTCGCGCACGCGCGGCAGCATCAATGAGCCGACGAAGCCGGCCGCTCCGGTCACCAGGATTGGACGCTTGCGCATTCGACCTCATTCGGCGCCCAACCGCGCAGCGCCGCGACCGCCCACAGTTTTGCGTTTCAACACCGGCCCGCGCAGGCGGACAGGTGCCGCGCCGTGCCGCGTTCTCGCTTAACGCGTCGCTCGCGCGCAGAAAAGGCGACAGCCGACAATTCCCGAAAACTTCGCGCCCGGCCGCCGCCCGGCCGCCGCCTCAGCCCGCGTTGGCGGAGTGGCGCACGAGGTCGGCGTCGACCATCTCCCGGATCATGTCGGGCAGGGAGGTGGTGGCCGACCAGCCGAGCATGGCCTTGGCCTTGCCCGGATCGCCGAGCAGGATGTCCACCTCGGCCGGGCGGAACAGGTGCGGATCGATCACGAGATAATCGTCCATTTCCAGGCCTACATAGTCGAAGGCGATCTCCACCATCTCGCGCACGGAGGTGGTCTGGCCGGTGGCGACCACGTAATCGTCGGGCTTGTCCTGCTGCAGCATCAGCCACATGGCTTCCACGTAGTCGCGCGCGTGGCCCCAGTCGCGCTTGGCGTCGATGTTGCCCAGGCGCAGCTCCTTCAGCTTGCCCAGCTTGATCTGCGCCACCGCGTCGGTGACCTTGCGCGTCACGAACTCGATGCCCCGCAGCGGCGATTCATGGTTGAACAGGATGCCCGAGGAGGCGTGCATCCCGTAGCTTTCCCGGTAGTTCACCGTCATCCAGTGGGCGAACAGCTTGGCCGCCCCATAAGGCGAGCGCGGGTAGAACGGCGTCTTCTCGTTCTGGTGCGCCTCCTGGATCAGCCCGAACATCTCCGAGGAGGAGGCCTGGTAGAAGCGCGCGTCGGGCTTGGCGATGCGGATCGCCTCCAGCATGTTGGTGGGGCCGACGCCCGTCACCTGCGCCGTCAGCACCGGCTGCTGCCAGGAGGACGCCACGTAGGACTGGGCGCCTAGATTGTACACCTCGTCCGGCTCCACGGTGTTTACCGCGCGCAGCAGGCTCGACAGATCGATCAGGTTGCCGTCGATATATTGCACGTCGTGCTCGATGCCGAGCCAGCGCAGGCGATGGTCGGCGATGCCGAAATGGCTCGACCGGCGCACGATGCCCCACACATCATAGCCCTTGGCGAGGAGGTTCTGCGCCAGATAGGCGCCGTCCTGCCCGGTAATTCCCGTGATGAGTGCTCGTTTCGTCATACCGCCACTTCGTTCGCTGCAACATTTCGGTTCATGCGCCGGACGGAGGCCATCATAAAGTGCCAGGGCGCGATCGCCGCCTCAACGAGGCCCTTGCACGCGCGCATGTGGGAATGGCGACACACTGACCAACCTTACTCGCGGGGCCGGCGCGCATCCGTCCCACACCCTATCCCTTATTGTGGGTTGCAGCTGGTACCAATCTTGGCACTAGTTAAAAGGCAAGTTCGACATCACAAAAACATCGGGGCCGGTGTATCTGGTGGGGGCCTTTGGTTCGGCAGAGCGCCCGGGAAACGCGGTGGACGGAACATGGTGCGGCAACTGGTTATCCTGGGATATCACCGGAGCGGCACGTCCGCTGCAACCCAGCATCTGGTGCGTGCGGGGCTTTTCGTCGGCGACGAACTCCTGTCGGGGAATGCGTCCAATCCGCACGGTCACTTCGAGGATCGGGCATTTGTGCGCATCCATGAAAGAATCTTCGCAGAAAATGGTGAGAAGTGGCTTGCGCCAAGCCCATTCGTGCCGATTGTGTCACCCGATCTCCGGCAGCATATCAAAGCGCTCGTGGCAGACCGTGACGCACATCACAGTTTTTGGGGGTTCAAGGATCCCCGCGCGTGTCTGTTCGTGGACATGTGGCGGACGATGCTGTCGTCGCCGCGCTTTTTAGTGTGTCTGCGTCATTATCGGGCCTGCGTCGATTCCGTCGTCCGGCGTGCGCTGTCGGCCGTGCGCACCACCACGGCGCGCGACGAGGCGCGCCACCAGATGCTCACCGCCTCCGATCACGACGCCATCGCCCGCTCCTGGATCGCCCACATGCTGCCGCTGCTGCGCCTGATGCGGCAGCATCCTCAGATTGTGCACAGCGTGTCGGTCGGCGAAACGCACGGGTCGATCGCCGGCGTGCTGGCGCAGCGGTTCGGCTTCCCGCTCGAGCCGGTCGATCTGGCCGACACCTTCAACCCCGCGCTCTACAAGGCCGATGCGGACGTCGACATTCGCCTGTCCGACGATGTCGCGGCGCTGGCCGAGCGCGTCTGGCAGGCTCTGCTCGGCGCGCACGCGTCGGCCGAGAGATTGGAGAGTGCCGCCTGATGGATGTGCGCGTGCACCTTGCGGAACGCGATCGGCAGTGGGTCGGCCTGGTGGCCGGCTTTCACGGCCACGCGTGCACGCCGGTGCTGCCCTCGTCGGCCATCTCGTGGACCAGCGACGAAGACGGCCTGTTCCGGTCCGACATCACCGCCTTCGTGATTCAGGACTGCCGGCTGCTGGGCGATCTGACGCTCGCCCTCACCGTCGGCCGGCCGACGCTGTTCGTGGTCAACGATCCCATCGACCTGGCCCACCTGGCCGTCCTGCAGGCCAACCGCGAGATCGTCCTCACCCCGTACGACGCCATCTATACGCCGGGCGGGCTGCCGCCGATCGAGGGGGTGATCGAGCACCTGATCGACGACCCCAAGGAGTGGATCGCGGCCGGCGGCGGGGCTTGCCGCCTGCCCTCCTCCCTCGCCGCCTTCGCCAGCTTCACCAAGGCCGAGTTCAGCGCCTTCGCGGCGATGTGCAACGAGGCGCGGCTCGGCACCGTCCAGCACTTCTTCCGCATCGTCGGCACCCACGACCAGATGGCGCAGACGATGATCCGCACGCCCGAGATGATCCGCGTCGGGCGCGGCGGTCCTTTCCACGACTTCACGCCCACGCTGCTGTTCGTCGATCCGGCCCAGGCCGGCACCATCGAAACGCTGCCCTTGCGCCAGTCGACCATCGTCGTCATGCCGTTCGCGCTGGCGCCGGGCGACCCCATCGACACCCTTCTCGCCGAGCTGGTCGATGCGCGGCCCGAGCCCTTCCACCTGCACGACGTCACCACCTTCGCGCAGAAGAAAGGCTACGTCTTCGGCTGCCTCTTCGGCGAGTACGCGATGTGAGCGGCACCTGCTACGTGATCGCCAACACCCTGCCGCCCGATTTCGGCTGGCAGGTGCGCGCCCGCGGCGTGCGCGCCGAGCAGCTCGCCGCCCAGGCGAGCCTGTGCTTCGAGGAGGTGCGCACGGTCCTCTTCCTGGAGCGGTACGACAACCTGAAGAACGACCGCGGCCTCGCCATCCTCGCCACCCAGCGCGAAGACACCACGATCATCCCGCTCGGCGCCTTCAACGCCTTCGTCGACCGTCAGGAGCCGGCCACCTTCGTGTTCAGCCAGAGCGAGTTCGTGGAGGAAGCGGCCTACGCGGCGGGGCGCCACCAGATCGTCTACGACATCCTCGCCCCCAGCGAGGTGACGCTGCGCCAGTCGGGCGCGGCCGAGGAGGCGATCGAGCAGCTGCGCATCCGCCACCGCCGCATGATCAAGCTGGCGCGGCGCGTCGTCGTCAACGGCGAGAAATCCGCCCGCTTCTTCGCCGACGAGCTGGCCGGGCAGGAGGTGGTGATCGCCCCCCTCGCCCCGCGCCTGCCCGCGCCGTCCGAGCGCCGCCGCACCCACCTCCTGTTCGGCGGCCCCTTCCCGCGCTGGACCGACGTCACCGAGATGTTCCGCACCATGTCCGCCTACGCCGCGGCCAACCCGGACGTGCCGATCCTGATGATGGCCGCCAAGGCGAAGCGGGAGGACGCCAACACGCTGGAATACGCGGCGATGTCGCTGATGCCGCAGGTCACGCCGCTGTGGAACCTGTCGGCGCAGAACGACACCGAGCTCCTGTCCACGTGCTTCGGCTTCGTCGACTGGGCCCCGCTCAACATCGAGCGCGCGCACACCACTTCGCTGCGCACGCTCCAGGCGGTGGCCGCCGGAGTGCCGGTGCTGCACCAGATGGGCACCGGGCTCGACGTGCTGTGGGACCCCTTCCCCGGCGAGCGGCTGGAAAACCCCATCACGCCCGGCGACGTGCACCGCTTCGTGGAAAAGGCGCGGGCCGGCGCCTACCGGGAGGCCGTGCGCGGCGCGCAGGCGGCGCTGCAGGGCTGGCGCGCCGACCCCTCCCCCTTCGCCGGGCTCGCCGCATGAGGCTGGTGATCGCCTTCGCGCTGGACGAGCCGTGGAGCGTCATCGCGCGCCTCATCGCCTACGGCGTCCACGCGCGCGAGCTCGGCATCGAGGTGACGGTGAAGACGCTCACCCCGCGCGGCGTCGACCGCGTCGTCGACCTCGCCGCATTCTCCCCCACCCTCGACGCGCCGACCATGGACCTGTCGGAACTGGTGCCCGGCGCCGACGACGTGGTGATGTTCTCCGCGCCCAAGGTGCACCACACCGTCACCGCGCAGTATGGGCGGCGCCGACCGCGCTTCATCCACATCCTGCAATCGGGCCTCGCCGCGTCGGCGGTGGACGATGTCGGCTACGGCTACCGCCTGTTCCAGAAGCCGATGACGCGCGTCGTGGTGGCCCGCGAGATCCGCGACACCATCATGCGCCTCGTGGGCGAGACCAGCGACATGCTGCTCATCGAGGCCAACGTCGAGACCGCCCCCTTCGCGCGTCGGCCGACGAACACCGACCCGTTCACCGTCGTCCTCAACGCCTTCGACGGGGCGTTCTGCGGCCGCGTCGTCGACCTCGCCCGCCAGCGCGGCTTCGCCGAGCCGGTGCGGGTGGTGACGGGGGCAATGCCGGTGCGCGAGCGCGCGGCCGCCTACCGCGCCAGCACCGTGCTGCTCGCCGCGCCGACCTTCGGCGAGGGACTGGCCCAGCCGATCCACGAGGCGGTGGCCGCCGGGTGCGCGCTGATCATGACGCATTGCGAGGCGCTCGCCACGCTGCCGCCGGGGGTGGAGCCGTTCGCGGTGGTGCGGCAGGGGGACATCGAGGGGATGGCCCGCGCGCTCGCCCTGCTGGGCGAACTGCCGGCGCCGCACCTGACGGAGCTGCGCCGGTCGGGCCAGGCGCACGCCGTCGCCGGCGCCGTCTCCGACGAGCGCGAGCTCGCCAAGGCCATGCTCGCGCGCATCTTCGGACTGGAGGCTCCAGTGCTATGATCGGACAGCAGAACGACCTCATCGCCGGCCTCACCAACCTGGTGCGCCGCAGCCGCAAGCAGGACGTGGCCCCGCCGCGCCAGTCGCAGACGGACTACTTCATCGCCAGCATCGAGCCGCTGGTCGATTCGGTGTTCTATTTTCAGCGCTACCCGCACGTGCGCGAGGCCGGCATCACCGCCGCCGCCCATTATGTGCGCGAAGGCTGGCGGGAGGGCTACGATCCGGCGCCCTGGTTCTCCTCGGAAGGCTATACGCGCATCAACACCGATGTCGCGCACGGCAGCCTGCCCCCCTTCGTGCACTACGTGCTGTACGGCCGGCGCGAGGGCCGCACCATCATGGCGACGGCCGCCGTGCGCCGGCACGATGCGGCCAACGCCGCGCCGCCGGCGGTCGCCTCCTCCGCCATCGGCCAGGACCTGCGGGCCCTGCGCGCGCGCGAGAAGAACGACTGGGACAGCCACATCGCCGGCTACACCGCCCGCCGCCTGGAGCGGCTCGCGGCCAGGGACGCGGCGCCGCAGGCGGCGGCCGTGGACGCCGGCGCGAGCCCGGATCAGGCCATGTAGAACTGCTTGGGCAGCAGGAAGGGGAAGTCGGTGGCCGGGTCCGTCTCCACCTTCATGATCGGGCCCATCCAGTCGCCCCAGCGCCGGTTCACGTCGCTCGCCGCGATGGCGGTGCGCGAGGCCTCCAGGTCGTCGGTCTCGAAATAGCCGAACAGCGTCAGCCCGTGGCGGAAGATGTTGTAGTTGCGGATGCCCGCCTTGGTCAGCATCTCCACCATCTCCGGCCAGATCTCGTCGTGGCGGCGCTTGTACTCGTCCTCATAGCCGGGGCGGACTTCCAGAACCCACGCGTATCCCGTCATCGATCGGCCTCCTGGTAGGCGCGGAAGCAGTCGCGCAGCGCGATCGCCTCCGTCAGCACGTCGTCGTAAAGGGTGTCCATGTAGTCCTGATGCACCGGCTCCAGCGCCAGCGCGCCCGCGTAGCCGGCCTGCCGCAGCGTGCCGAACATCGCCGGGAAGTTCAGCGTCCCTTGCGCGAACTTCGCCTGCAGCACCCCCATCCGTGCCTGCCGCAGGTGGACGTGGGCGGCATGAGGCGCGAGCGGGTCGATCTCGTCCTGCCGGTAGCCCAGGCACGCGAAGTGGGCGTAGTCGAGCGCGAGGCGGATGCCTGTCTCCTCCGCCAGCGCCCGCACCAGGTCCGGCGCCTCGGCCCACGAATGGACGTGCGGCTCGATGCACAAGGTCGCGCCGAACGGCTCCGCCACCTCCATCAGCGCCCGCAGACTGTCGCGGCACGCGGCCATCGCATCGCGCCGCGTCTGCCCGGGATTGACGAGGCCGGGCAGCACGAACACCGTCGCGATCTGCGCCGCGTCGGCAAATATCATGACGCGCTCCAGGTCGCGCGCGTTGGCGTCGATGGTGCCCGGCAGCGCCAGGTTGCGCCCCACGAGCCCCTCGCCGAACAGGTGATAGTAGTTGGCGATGGCGATATCGAGCGGCGCCAGCGCCTCCGCCGCGCCCTTGGGGTCCGACAGGATCGCCTCGCGCGACAGCGCGCTGCGATAGAACAGCCCCACATCGATCGCCCCGATGCCGAGCGCCTTGGCGATGGCCGCGCACTCTTTCAGCGTGCAGGCCGGGAATGACCAGCTGGTGATGGACAGATGCATCGCCCCCGCCCTCAGATCCGCTCCGCCTCGCCGCTCGCGGCGGAGCGGTAGAGCGCGTCGAGCACCTCGGTGACGCGGGCGCCCACCTCCGCGTCGGAGGCGTTGACCACCGGCTTGCCCGCGCACAGCGCCGCGAAGCGGTGCACCGGCAGGCGCCCGTCATAGGCCGCCCCGCCCTCGGGGATGGCAATGATCTCGTCCTCGCCGTCGAGGCGGCGCAGCTCGAGCCGGGCGCGCTCGTTGTCGAAGAACAGGCAGCCCTCGGTGCCGTAGATGCGCACGTCCGTGTGCATGCCGACGTGCTTTGGCACCGTCGAGGCGCCCGACAGCGAGACCGTGGCCCCGCCGACGGCCCGCGCCGCCACCGCGTCGTAATAGTCGACGCCGGAGGTCGACTTGCCGGTAACCGCATAGACGCTCTCGAACCGCAGCCCGGTGACGAAGACGAGCCACGCGATGGAGTGCGACATCTGCCCCCAGCCGTAGCCGCCGGCCTTGTTCGGATCGGCCCAGGTGGAGGCCGGCGGGCGGAACAGGTGCTCCGCCGTCTCCATCATCGGCTCGCCGGCGAAGAGGTCGTCGAGCGCGGAGCCCATCTGGCAGACCGCGTGGCGCACCTCGCCGATGCGCCCGTCCGCCACCAGCTGCGCCGCCTTCAGCGAGTGGTCGGCGAAGTTGAGGCCCGTCGGCACCAGCACCTGCCTGCCCGTGCGCTCGGCCGCCGCGGCGATGGCGCGCCCGTCCTTGGCGCGGGTCGCCATCGGCTTTTCCACCAGCACGTGGCAGCCCGCCTCCAGCGCCGCGATGGTGGGCGCCGTGTGGGCGACGTGGGGCGTCGACACGATCACCCCGTCGAGCCCTTCGCGGGCCAGCATCTCGGCCACATCGGTGTAACGCGCCGCGATGCCGAAGCGCTCGCCCGCCACCGCGAGGCGCTCGGTGTCGAGGTCGCACAGGGCGACGATTTCGGCGTCGGGGCCGTCCTGCACCGCGGGGATATGGTTGAACGTGGCCCACCAGCCCACGCCCACCACGCCTATCCTTGCACTCATGATTGGTTCCCGTTGTCAGATTGGGCGATGGTCGAATCGTAGACGTTCTTCATGTGCTGCGCCGCGGCGGCCGCCGCCGCATCCGGATCGCGCGCGGACAACGCGTCGAGCAGGATGCGGTGGTCGCGCATGCTCTGCTTCAGGACGCCCGGCGTCTCGGACGCGCGCTTGCGGAAATCGAGCCCCACCGCGTTGAGGCTCTCCCCGATCCGCTTCAGGAACGCGTTGCGCGCGCCCTGCCAGATGATCTCGTGGAAGCGGTAGTCCGACACGCGGAACGCCTCCGGGTCGCTCTCCATGCCGGCCTGGGCGGCAAGCTCGGCCTCCAGCGCGACGAGCGCGGCGCCCTCCATGTGCACGGCGGCGCGGCGGGCGACGTCGCTCTCGATGAGGCTGCGCGCCTCGTAGAGCTCCGCCACGTTCATCTTCTCCAGCGACAGGTAGAACTGGATCGGCCCGAGCAGCGCCTCCGCGTCGAGCTCGCTGATATAGGCGCCGCCGCCCTGGCGCGTCACCACCACGCCGAGGATGGCGAGGCCGCGGATCGCCTCGCGCACCGACGGGCGCGACACGTTGAGCGAGGCGGCGAGCTCGCGCTCCGGCGGCAGCTGATCGCCCTTTTTCAGGACGCCGGCCATCACCAGGTCGAGGATGCGCCGGGCGACGATATCGGCCACGCGCTGGCGCACGATGGGGGCATCGAACGCAACCGGCCCGCCGCTCACGCCTCCGCCCCACGGCCGACGAGGCGCCCCAGCCGCACCCGCGGCACCAGCACCGAGGCGATCAGCAGGATGCCGATCACGCCGGTCTGGATGTGGCCGGTGATGTTGAGGAGCGCCATCCCGTTGCGCAGGTTGAGGACGATGAGGATCGACAGGAGCGTGCCCACCATCGTGCCCGACCCGCCGAAGATCGACACCCCGCCCAGGAGCACGATGGTGATGATGTCGAGCTCGAAGCCGAGCGCCACGTCGCCGCGCACCGCCCCCACCCGCGCCGCGTAGAGGAGCCCCGCGAACGCCGCCACGGTGCCCGACGCGATGAACAGGATCGCCTTGTGGCGCCCGGTGTCGATGCCGGCATAGTCCGCCACCGCGCGGTTGGTGCCGATCACGTAGGTGCGCCGCCCGAAGCCCGATTGCTGGAGCACCACGTAGGCGGCCACGAACAGTACCGCGAAGGCGACGAGGGCGAACGGAAACGGCCCGATCAGCCCCTCCTGGCCGAGCGCGTCGAACCAGCCCGGAAACCCGGTGATGCCGTGGTCTTCCACCATCGCGCGGGCGAGGCCGCGGAAGCCGATCAGCGTGGCCAGCGTCACCACCAGCGAGGGCAGCCCGAGCCGCACGATGAAGAACGCGTTGAACGCCCCGCCCGCGACGCCGGTCGCCATCGCCAGCACCACGGCGATCCATGAGGGCACCCCTTGATCGAACAGGAAGCCGAAGGTGCAGGCGGCGAGCCCCATCATCGCCCCCACCGACAGATCGATCTCGCCGTTGACGATGATGAACGTCATCGCCAGCGCCACGATGATCTTCTCGATGGAGAGCTGGAACAGGTTGATCTGGTTGCCGAGCGTGAGGAATTGCGGCGTCAGCGAGGCGTTGACGGCGACGATCAGCGCCAGCACCAGGACGAGGAACGCCTCCCAGCTCGCCGGCCGCGCCAGAAGCCCTTTGCCGCTCACGATCGGCCTCCCTCGGTCTTGGCCGCGCCAGCCTTGGCCTCGGCGAGTGCGCGGCGGCTCGGCTTGCGGCTCCCCTTGAGGCCGACGAGGCGGCGCATCAGCACCGCATCCGCGGTGACGGCGACGAGGATCAGCCCGCCCAGCACCGCCTCGCGCCAAAACTCGCTGACGAGCGGCCAGCGCGTCAGGCTGGTGTCGATGAGGTCGACGAGGACGGCGCCGATGAAGGCGCCGAACACGGTGCCCGAACCGCCGAAGATGTTGACGCCCCCCAGCACCGCCGCCGCCACCGACTGGAGTTCGAGCCCGAGCCCCGCCACCACCGTGATGTTGCCGAGCCGGGCGAGGAACATGAAGCCGGCAAGCCCCGTCAGCGCGCCCGCCATCACGAAGGCGGCGAACACCACGCGGCGCGTGTCGATGCCGGCCATCGCGGCCGCCTCCGGGTTGGAGCCCACCGCATAGAGCCTGCGCAGCGGCCGCAGCCGCGCCAGCGCGACATGGACGACGAGCACGACCAGGAGCGCGCACACGAACCCGGCGCGGAATTGGAAGGCGCCGATCTCGAACAGCCGCGTGTTGGGGAACTGCACCAGCCATTGCGGCAGCATCGCCGTGTTGATCGAGGTGCCGTCCGACAGCTCCACCAGCGCGGAGCGAAACAGCGCCATGGTCGCCAGCGTGACGATGATCGCCGGCACCCGCGCGTAGGCGACGAAGAAGCCGTTGAAAGCGCCGAAGCACGCGCCCACCGCCATGGCGAAGGCGACCAGCAGCAGCGGCGGCATGTCGGGCATGGCGTCGATCATCAGCCCCGTCGCGAAGGCGGTGAAGCCCACCACCGAGCCCACCGACAGATCGATGTTGCGCGTCAGGATGACGAGGGTCTGGCCGGTCGCGATCAGCATCATCACCGCCACCGAGGAGGAGATGCGGTTGAAGAGGCGCCCGTTGAGGTAGTTGTCGATCTGGCTGGCGAAGAACAGCACCACCAGCGCCAGCACCAGCGCCAGCGCGATGATGCGCAGCGCCTGCGGGCCGATGCGTTGCAGGAGCGCGCCGATCATGCCGCCTGCCCCTCGTGCTCGCCCTGGCCGGTGGCGAGCGCCATGATGCGCGTCTGGCTCGCCTGCGCATTGTCGAGGATGCCCATCACGCGCCCCTCGCGCATGACGAGGATGCGGTCGCCCATGGCGAGCACCTCCGGCAGGTCCGAGGAGATCACCAGCGCCGCCCCGCCCTCGGCCACGAAGTCGCGGATGAGCGCGTGCACCTCGGCCTTCGCGCCCACGTCGATGCCGCGGGTGGGCTCGTCGAAGATCAGGAGATCGGGCTTGAGGTTCAGCCACTTGGCCAGCATCACCTTCTGCTGGTTGCCGCCGGAGAGGTCTTCCACCGGCATCTCCACGTCGGCGGCACGGATGTTGAGCCGCTCGCGGTAGGCGCGCGCCACCTCCCGCTCGCGGCGGCGGCGCAAGAGCCCGGCCGGCGACAAAAACTCGCCCAGCGTCGCCAGCGAGATGTTGGCGCTGATGGCCATCGGCATTGCGAGGCCCAGCTTGCGCCGATCCTCCGACACGTAGGCGATGCCCCGCGCGATCGCCTCGCGCGGCGCGGTGATGGCAAGGCGCTCGCCCTTATAGGCGATCTCGCCCGAGGTGGCGGGCAGGATGCCGAACAGCGCCAGCGCCACGTCCGTGCGCCGCGCGCCGATCAGCCCCGCCATGGCCAGGATCTCGCCGCGCTGCAGCGTGAAACTCACGTCCTCGAACACGCCCTCGCGCGTGAGCCCGGTCACCTCCAGCATCGCCTCCGGGCGCGCCTTGCTCGGCACGTGCTCGAAGAAGTGCGTCACCTCGCGGCCGACCATCTCGGCGATCATGGTGTCGCGCGTGGTCTCGGCGATGGGGCGGGTGGAAATGTGCGCCCCGTCGCGGATCACGGTGACGCGGTCGGCGATCTCGAAGATCTCCTCCAGGCGGTGCGAGATGTAGACCACCGCCACGCCCTCGCCCGCCAGCGCCTTGGCGACGCGGCGCAGCTGCTCCGCCTCGTGGGCCGAGAGCGCCGCCGTCGGCTCGTCCATGATGAGCACGCGCACGTCCTGGCTCAGCGCGCGGGCGATCTCCACCGCCTGCTGCTCGGCCAGGGTCAGCTGGCTCGCGAGGCGGTCGAGGTCGAGGTCCATGCCGATGCGCTCCACCAGCGCGGCCGCCTTGCGCAGCAGCGTCTTGCGGCGCTGGACGAGCCCCTCGCGGGTGGAGGAAATGAAGATGTTTTCCGCCACGTCGAGGTCCGGGAACACCATCGGCTCCTGGTACATCGCCGTGACGCCGCGCTCGCGCGCCTCGTGCGGGCCGGCCAGCGCGACCCGCTCACCGTCGATCTCCACGTGCCCTTCGCTCGGCGCGTGGATGCCCGTCATGATCTTGATCATGGTGGACTTGCCGGCGCCGTTCTCGCCGACGATGGCATGCACCTCGCCGGGGTAGAGCTCCAGCGACATGTCCGTGAGCGCCGCCGTCTGCCCGAAGCGCTTCGACACGCCGCGCAGCGCCAGCACCGGCCGCAATTGTTGCGCCATTGCCTTCTCCCGAGGGGGGCGGTGGCCGGCGGCGTGCCGCCGCCGGCCCCTCGCCCTATTTCGCGGCGGCTTCCACGTTGTCCTTGTTGTAGACGGTGAAGTCGCCCATCAGGATGCGCTTGGCGCCCTTGCGGCCGGGGTCTTCCTCGATGGCATAGTCACCCATGCGCCCGGCCGTGAATGAGGCGCCGAGCTCCGGCTCGATCTGCCCCGTCGCGATGGCATAGGCGGTGTAGTAGGTGAGGTAGCCGAGGTCGCGGAAGTCCCACAGGGCGAACTCCGGGGCGCAGCCGTTCATGGTGTAGGACACCATCTCGGAGGGCAGGCCGAGGCCCGACACCTTGATCTGATCGCACAGTCCCTCGTCCTGCATCGCCTTGGCGGTCGCCTGGATGCCCACCGTCGTCGGGCTCATGATGAGGCCGAGATTGGGATGCTTGTCGACGAGGCCGAGGGCGCGGTTGTAGCTCATCTCCGACTGGTCGTTGCCGTAGACGGTGTCGACCAGCTTGATGCCCTGGTACTTGTCCTCCTTCAGCGCCTCCTCCAGCGCCGCGATCCAGGCGTTCTGGTTGGCCGCGTCCGGCGAGGCGGACAGGATCGCCATCTCGCCCTCGCCGTTCAGGATCGAGTGGGCCATCTCGGCCATCACGGTGCCGATGGAGCCGAAATCCACCTGCGCGACGAACACGTCCTCGCCCTCGCCCGACGGGATGGGGCTGTCCCAGGTGACGACGTGGGTGCCGGCTTCCTGAGCGGCCTTCGCCGCGGGGGCCACCTGGTCGCCGGCGTTGTTGGACAGCATCACGGCGGCCTGGCCCTGGGTGGCGGCCGTCGTCATCAACTCGATCTGGCCGGCGACGGAATTTTCCGGCGTCGGGCCGACGAACAGCAGCTCGCCCCCGTTCTTCAGCTCCGCATGGGCTTCCTGCGCGCCCTCGTGCGCCTGGTCGAACACCAGGATGCCGAGGAATTTGGGCAGCAGCACCATGTTGGCGTCGGTGCCGCCCTCGATCTTGGTCTGAGCCATGGCGGCCGATCCGGCGAAGATCAACGCCGCGGCGGTGGTGCCGAGAAATAGTGACTTCATCGTGTCCCTCCCTCCAGGGTTTCAGCGCCTTTGTGGCGCCTTCGCATTGCGCCCGCCCGGTTGCGGGCGGGCGGGTCGTCCAATCGCGCCCGCCTCGGTGTAGGCGGACGGGTCGCCCAAGTGCGCCTGCCCCGGTTCGGGCGGACGCGTGGTCGATCAGTGCGGCACGGGCATGCGCGGGTCTTCGCCGCGCAGCGCCCGTGTCACGTCTTCAGCCACCAGGCCCTGCAGGCGGCCGATGGCGGCTTGCGAGTACCAGGCGGCGTGAGGCGTCAGGATCAGGTTGGGCGCCTCGCGCAGCGGCGAATCGGCCGGCAGCGGCTCCACCTCGAACACATCGAGCGCCGCCCCGGCGATCACCCCGTCGCGCAGCGCCGCGGCAAGGTCCGCCTCCACCACCAGCTGCCCGCGCGCCGAATTGACCAGCATCGCGTGGGGCTGCATCGCGGCGAGGCGGGCGGCGTTGAAAAAGCCCGTGGTCTCGGCCGTCGCCGGCGCGTGCAGCGAGATGATGTCGGCCTCCGCCAGGAGCCTGTCCGCCGAAACCGCCGTCACGCCGAGCGAGGCCGCCTCCTGCGCCTCCAGCCGCGGGTCGGCGGCCATGAACGAAAAGCCGAAGCCCGCGAGCCGGCAGCGCACCGCCCGGCCGATCTGGCCGAGCCCGTAGAAGCCCACGACGGTCTCGTCGGCCGGCTTGATGGGCGCCGCCGCCTTCACCGCAGCCCACTCGCCGGCCCGCACCGAACGGTCGAGCGGGGCGAGCTTACGCAGCAGCGCAAGGATCGCGGCGGCGGTGTGGGTCGCCACCTCGTCGGCGCAATAGTCGGGCACGTAGCCGATCTTGAGCCCGGCGGAGCGGGCGGCCGGCACGTCGATGTTGTCATAGCCGACGCCGTAGCGGATCACGGTGCCGCCGGGCGCCATCGCCTCGGCCGCCTCGGCCGGGAACGGCGCGAACTGCACCAGCGCGACGTCGGCGCCGGCGACGGCCGCGGCCACCTCGCCCGCGCTCTTGGCCTGAAACGCCGCGAACTCGGCCCCCGCGGCCTTCGCCGCCGCCTCCTCGGCGGCGAGCGAGGGGAAGGTGTAGTCGGTCACCACCACGCGGGTCACGCCGCCGTCTCCAGGTAGTCGTGCACGATCTCGCCGGGGACGAGCGTGAAATCGGCGCGCCAGAAAAATCCCATCAAGGGCTCGATCACCGGCAGGCGGAAGATCGGCAGTTGCGCGTTGGGCCGGATCTCGGTCGTCGAGGGGCCGGCCCAGGCCTCCTTCACGGTCACGTCGGCGAGCCGGCGCGAGGTGAGCTGGCGGATCGCCGGCCGTCCGTCGATATGGTCGAGCGCCTTGAGGTTGAGGTTGAGCGAGAAGTCGAAATAGGGCTTCAGCGCCGCCGCCTCCACCTGATGCTGCTTGTAGGGCATCGTGCCGGTCAACACGTCGATGCCGTTGCGCTCCACGCGCCCTACGATCAGGTCGCCGGCAAACTCCAGCGACGGGTTGGCGAATTTCTTCGGCTGCCCGTGCACCTCGCGCCCATGGGCGACGCCGATATCGGAGGAGAGCGCGAGATAGGGCGAATAGCCCCCCTCCGGCCCGCCCGGCAGGCGCGCGCCCACCATCACGTTGGCCTCGCCGTAGGGGCCGATATAGTCCGTGTCGGCCATCTGGTAGATGTGCGCGCAGGCGATGTCGCCGGTGGGCTCCAGCGGCGGCGGCAGCAGGAAGGCGATCGCGTCCGGGTCGGTGCGCCAATAGAGCGTCAGGATCGAGGCGTCGCGGAAGCGGAACGGGAACGGCGGGATCATCGGCGCGTCCCAGGGCGTGGAGAAGCCCGGCGCGCGGATCTCCGCCTCGGTCGGCCGCGTCAGCCCGTATCGCGTCTGCCCGCTCATGCCATCGCGATCCGGCGCACCACGTCCTCGCGCACCTCGATGCCTAGCCCGGCGCCCGACGGCGGATAGGCCCACCCGTCCCGGTGCCACAGCTTCTCGGCGACGAGCTCGTCCTGCACCACCACGGGGAAGGGCTTGTACTCGAAGAGCTCCGCGTTGGGCGAGGCGAGCGACAGATGCAGGCTCGCCGCCGTGGTGATCGCCGTCGACCAGGCGTGCGCGTTGATGGTCTTGCCGTGCTGGGTGCACAGCGCATCGACGCGCGAGAAGCCGGTGATCCCCTCCACCCGCGCCGGGTCGACGCCGTAGACGTCCACCGCCTTGACGAATTCCATCTGGCGCCGGTAGCCGGCCTCGGTGAACTCGCGCTCGCCGCTCGCGATGCGCACGCCGGTGGATGCCTTCAGCTTCGCGTACCCGGCATCGTCGGTGGGATAGAGCGGCTCCTCGTACCAGCCGATGCGATATTCCCCCATGCGGTTGGCGACGGAGATGGCCGTCTCCACGTCCCAGCGCACGCCGTTGCCGATGTCGACCAGGATCTCCGCCTCGTCGCCCAGCGCCTCGCGCAGCGCGCGGATGAACGAGACGTCCGTGTCCGGGTCGCCGCCGATGTTGGATTCGCCCTTCTTGGCGAACCCCAGCTTGCACGAGCGGAACCCCGCCTCGAAGAAGCCGACCACCTCGGCGACGCACGCCGCCTCGCCCTTCTTGTTGACGTGGCTGGAGGCGTTGGCGAGCAGCCTGTCGTGCTTCAGCCCGCCCAGCATCTCGTAGAGCGGCTTGCCCGCCGCCTTGCCGGCGATGTCCCACAGCGCCATGTCGACGCCCGACAGCGCCAGCGATGCGATGCCGCCCTCGCCGTACCACCACACGTGCCGGCGCATCTTGGCCCAGGCGGCGGCCGTGTCGGTGGCGTCGTCCCCCTTCACCACCGGCAGCAGGCCCTCGGTGATGATGGTGGCGACGGCCCGGCACGCCTCCGGCCACATGGCGATGCATTCGCCCCAGCCGACGAGGCCGTCCGCGGTCGTGACCTTCACCAGCACCGTGCGGCGCGTGGTGTTGAAGTCGTTGGGGTCGGGGTACTCGATGGCAATCGGCTCGATGGCCGCAATCGCACTCATATCCGCCTCCCACGGCACCGGCGCACACCGCACGTCACCTTTGACAGGCTTTTGATCGCGCGGTACCAAATTGGTAAGACCAATTAAACATGTGCGATCTGGGGAGGTCAAGCGGCCATGTACAATCTCGCACCCATCCAAGTGCCGGACCTCGCCGGCAAGACGGTGCTGATCACGGGCGCGGGACGCGGTATCGGCGCGGCCACGGTGGCGGCGCTGAACGGCGCCGGCGCCACCGTGTTCGCCGGCAGTTTCGGCGCGCCGGCGGCCGATCTCGGCGCCGCCCGGCTGCTGCAGCTCGACGTCACCCGCCAGGGCGATGTCGACGCCGCCATCGCGGCGGTGAAGAGCGAAACCGGCCGGCTCGACGCGCTGATCAACAATGCCGGCATCATCGCGCCGATCGGCCCGCTGGCCTCGCTTTCGAGCGATGCGCTGGCGCCTGCGTTCGCGGTCAACGTCATCGGCGTCCACCGCATGATCGTCGCCGCGATGCCGCTGTTGGAAGCCTCGCAAGGGGTGGTGATCAACGCGGGCACCGGCGCGGCGACGACGCCGATGGAGGGCTGGACGGCCTACTGCACCACCAAGGCGGGCGCGCGGATGCTGACGCAGCTATGCCAGGTGGAGCTCGGCCCGCGCGGGGTGGATTTCTTCTTCCTCGGCATCCCGCCCACCGACACCGCCATGCAGGACGAGATCCGCGGCGCCGGCCTCAACTACATCTCGCAGATCCCGAAGGCCGAGCTGGTGCACCCGGCCGTGTCGGCCAGCGTCCTCGCCTGGCTCTGCGGCCCCGAGGCCCGCTCCATCGAGGGCCCCCTCCTCGACGTGCGCGACGCGCGCTTCACCGCGATGATGGACCTGCCGCCGGCCTAGGCTCGGGATCCGCCGTTCGCGCGAGGCGCGGCGGCCGCTACCGGCGCCGCATCACCACGCGGCCGCCGGTGCGGGCCAGGCGGCCGCGGAACCGGTCCGGGCCGGCCCGCCGCACCGTGAGGATGCGCTCGTTGACGAAGGCGTAGAAATCGATCCGCCCGTCGCCCCGCTCCCACCGGTTGACGAAGCCGAGACCGTCGAACGCGAGACAGTTGCGCGTGCGCACCCGACCCTCGCCACGGCCGTTGCCCGGCTGGAGGTTGAGGATGCACGTCCCGAGGAAGTCGTCCCCGTTCACCGCCCACTCGCCGGCGATGCCCCTTGGGGGCGGCGGCGGCCCGGCAGGCCGCGTGGTTTCGATCGTCGCGGTGCAGCCGGCAAGGCCGGCCGCCATGAGCATGGGCGCCAAAAATTTGGTGATCTGAACCATCCGGATTCGTTGCAGCGGTCCGGCAAGCTTAGGGGCGCCGGCGCCCGGTTGCAAAAGAGCGGCCGCGGCGGGGTTCGTGGACGCGCCGCGGCCGGTTCGAGCCCCGGCCGCGGCGGCGGCTCCTATTTGGCGATGGTCCAGTCGGTCGTCAGCTCGCCATCGGCATTCTTGCCGTCCATCAGCACCACGCCGCGCGCCACCAGCTCGTCGCGCACGCGGTCCGCGTCGGCGAAGCGGCGCTCCTTGCGGGCCGCGAGGCGTTCGGCGATCAGCGCCTCCACCTCTTCGCGCATGTCGTCGGTCACCGCCTCGGTGTGGGCCGAGCGCTCCGCCGCGAGCGCGGCAAGGTCGATCCCCAGGAGCGCCGCGCTAGGGCCGAGGCTGGGGTCGCCCTCCTTGGCGAGCTCCGACAGGCGCGCGATGGCGAGCGGGGTGTTGAGGTCGTCCGACAAGGCCGCCAGGAAGGCCGCGTCCGCCTCGCCCCCCTGCCCGCCCTCGCCGATGGCGTCGGCCCAGTGGCCCAGCAGCGCACGCGCCTCCGCCAGACGCTTCTGCGTCCAGTCGATGGGCTGGCGGTATTGGGTCATCAGCATGGCGAGGCGCAGCTCGGTGCCGGTCCCCATCTGGAGCGCGTCACGGATCGTCAGGAAGTTGCCCTCCGACTTCGACATCTTGCGCCCCTCCACCTGGAGGAAGCCGTTGTGCATCCACACGTTCGCCATCTCGTCCACGTGGCAGGCGGCGAGTGTCTGCGCGCGCTCGTTCTCGTGGTGCGGGAAGGCGAGGTCGATGCCGCCGCCGTGGATGTCGAACGTGTCGCCCAGATGGGTGCGCGCCATCGCCGAGCACTCGATGTGCCAGCCCGGCCGCCCCGGCACCGCGATGCCGGCCGGGCTCGGCCAAGCCGGCTCGCCCGCCCTGGACGGTTTCCACAGCACGAAATCCATCCCGTCGCGCTTGTAGGGTGCGACTTCCACGCGCGCGCCGGCCAGCATCTCGTCGAGACTGCGATGGGCGAGCGCGCCGTACGTCGCCAGCGAGCCCACGGCGAACAGCACGTGATCGTCCGCCACATAGGCGTGGCCGGAGGCGACGAGGCTGTCGATCATCGCCCGCATCTGGGCGATGTGGCCAGTCGCGCGCGGCTCCACGGTGGGGCGCAGGCAGCCGATGGCGTCCACGTCGGCGTGGAAGTCGGCGATGGTCGCCTCCGTCAGCGCCTCGATGGAGATGCCCCGCTCGGCCGCGCGGGCATTGATCTTGTCCTCCACGTCGGTGATGTTGCGCACATAGGTGACGTGCTCGGCCCCGTAGCGGGCCCGCAGCAGGCGGAACAGCACGTCGAACACGAGAAACGGCCGCGCATTGCCGATATGCGCGAAGTCGTAAACCGTCGGGCCGCACACGTACATGCGTACGTTGTCCGGGTCGGCGGGTGTGAAAAGCCGCTTTTGGCGGCTGCGTGTGTCGTAAAGCGTGAGCGTGGTGTTCATGATGGCGTCAGCGTTAGCCGAGGTCGGCCGGCGCCGCAACGCGTCTCGACAATTGTATCGGTGGCGCGAAGGCTGCTGAAACTAAGGGGACACTAAGGTCGGCCACGAGGCGCGAATTTGCCACGGTTGTGATCCATATCGCTTCTATCGGATGGCATGAGCGTCATCTTGGATAGCGAGATGTCGACATCGACCGGCAAACTTGCAATCGAGGTAGGAGTGCTTTTTAAGCACGATAAGAGACGAGGGCGTTGAGATGCGAATCTGCTGTGGAGCGGCCATGGCGCTGGCGGTCCTGGGGCTTCTGCTCGTTGGACCGGTGTTCATGGCGCTCAGCACCGCAAAAGAGATGCCTGCGCGCGCGTTGTGCATGTCCGACATGGGTTGCGACGGCTTCAGCAAGTCGTTCCCCGCAGGCGGCTAGTCCGGCCTGAACGGGGCCGCGCGAGGCCCCTTGTCGCCGGGCGCTTCGCGGCGCCGCCCGGCCCTGCCTAGCGATCCTTCCTGCCTAGCGATCCTTGACGTAGGGGATCCCCAGCGCACGCGGCGGAATGGCGCGGCCGAAGAAACCGGCAAGCAGGATCACCGTCAGCACGTACGGCGCGATCAGGATGATATCCACCGGGATTTCGCCGATCAGCGGCAAGTCGACATCCGACAGCCGCGAGGCCGAACTCTCCAACGCCCCGAACAAGAGACAGGCGAGCAAGGTCGGCACCGGCCGCCACTTGCCGAAGATCAGCGCCGCCAGCGCGATATAGCCCTTGCCCGCGCTCATCTCCCGCACGAACCCGCCGCCATGGGCGATCGACAGATACGCCCCCGCGATGCCGCACAGCACCCCCGCGATGATCACCGCGCGATAGCGCAGGAACGTCACCGAGTAGCCGGCGCTGTCCACAGCTTCCGGCGCCTCGCCCGCCGCCCGCAGGCGGAGGCCGAACGAGGTCGCGAACAGCACGAACGCGGCCAGCGGCACCGACAGCAGCGCCGCGTAGACGAGGATGTTGTGGCCGCTCAACAGCGTCTCGTAGAAGGGGCCGAGGAAGGGGACCTGGCCGATCGTGTCGGCGAACGGCAGGTGGATCGGCAGGAAGCGCTCGTCGCGCGTCAAGGCCGGCGTCTGCCCGCCCTGCGCGAACAGCGCGATGCCGATGACGATGGTGAAGCCGGACGCGAGGATGTTGATCGCGACGCCCGAAACGATCTGGTCGCCCCGGTGGGTGATGGTGGCGAAGCCGTGCAGGAGCCCCATCGCGACACCGGCGAGGATGGCCGCGAACAGCCCCAGCCACGGCGAGCCGGTGTAGAACGCCACCGCCCCGGCCGCGAACGCGCCCATCAGCAGCTTGCCCTCGAGCCCGATGTCGACGACGCCGGCGCGCTCGGAGAACATGCCCGCCATCGCGCACAGGATCAGCGGCGTCGCGAGCCGCAGTGTGCTCGACAGGATCTGCATCGCATCGAGCCAGATCTCAGCCATGCGCCGGCCTCCGCTGCCGCGCGAACAGGCGCGTGAGCGGCGCCTCCAGCATGTAGGCGAGCGCGCCCGAGAACAGGATGATGAGACCCTGGATGACGAGCACCATGTCCCGGTCGATGCTGCGGAACTCGAACGACAGCTCCGCCCCGCCCTGGTAGAGCGCGCCGAACAACAGGCTTGCCAGCACGATGCCGATGGGATGGGAGCGCCCCATCAGCGCCACCGCGATGCCGGTGAAGCCGTAGCCGGCGGTGAAGTTGAGGAACAGCTTGTCGTGCGCGCCGAGCACGTCGTTGATCGCCATCAGCCCCGCCAGCGCGCCCGACACGCACATGGTGATGATCACCATCGAGGGCACCTTTACGCCGGCATAGCGCGCGGCCGGCTCGCTCTCGCCCAGCGTGCGTAGGCGGTAGCCGAAGGGCGTGCGCCACACCAGCACCCACACGCCGACGCACGCGATCAGCGCGAACACGATGGACACGTTGAGCGGCGAACTCGCCATGTCGACACCGAGCGCGCGAAAGATCTCGTGGATCTTGGGCAGCGTCGCGCCGGGGGCGATGTCGCGCGTTTGCGGGGTGGACTGGCCGGGCCGGATTAACGGCCCGGTGAGGAGCGTGACGAGAAGGCCTGCGGCGATGAAGTTGAACATGATCGTGGTGATGACGACGTGGCTGCCCCGCGTCGCCTGCAACAGCCCCGGCAGGAACGCCCATGCCGCGCCGAACAGCGCCGCCCCGGCGATGGCGAGCGGGATCACCATCAGCCCCGGCAGGTAGGGGTCGAGGGCGAGGCACACGAGCGCGGCGCCGAGCCCGCCCAGCGCCGCCTGCCCCTCCCCGCCGATGTTGAACAGGCGCGCATGGAAGGCCACCGAAACCGCGAGCCCGGTGAAGATGAAATTGGTGGTGTAGTAGAGCGTGTAGCCGAGGCTGCCGGGATAGACGAAGGCGCCGTCGATCATCACCACCAGCGCCCGCCAGGGGTTTTCCCCGATCAACGCCACCACCACCCCGGCGACCGCGAAGGCCATCAACAGGTTGAGCACCGGGATGAGCCCGAGGCTCACCCAGCCGGGCAGCATCGCCCCCTTCACGAGGCGACCGCCGCGCCCGCGGCGGCATCGCGCACGCCGGCCATCATCAGCCCCACCACGCGCCGGTCGGCGCCGCGCCCCTCGACCTCGCCGACGATGCGGCCCGCGTTCATGGCGACGATGCGGTCCGACAGCGCCAGGATCTCGTCGAGCTCCACCGACACCAGCAGGATCGCGCAGCCCGCGTCGCGCAAGTCGAGGAGCTGGCGGTGGATGAACTCGATCGCCCCGATATCGACGCCGCGCGTCGGCTGGCCCACCAGCATCACGCGCGGCCGCGCGCCGTGCTCGCGCGCGATGACGAGCTTCTGCTGGTTGCCGCCGGAAAAGCCGGAGGCGGGCAAGGCGGGGTTGGGCGGGCGCACGTCGAAGCGCTGCATCAGCTCGCCGCAGCGCCCCACCATGCGGCTGCGCCGCAACAGCCAGGGCCGGCTGCCGCGCGCCTGGCCGAGATAGCCCAGCACCGCGTTCTCGCTCATCTCGAACGGCAGCACGAGGCCCTCCCGGCGCCGGTCCTCCGGCACGTGGGCGACGCCCAGCGCACGCATCTCGCGCGGGTCGGTGGGCGCGGCGGCAGTCACCACGCGCCCGCCGATCTCCACCGAGCCGCGCTCCGGCGTCGCCAGCCCCGCGAGCACCGCGAGAAGCTCCGACTGGCCGTTGCCCGCGACGCCCGCGATGCCGACGATCTCGCCGGCCCGCAGCTCCAGCGACACATCGTCGAGCCGCAGCGTGCCCGCCCCGTCGCGCAGAGAGATGCCGCGCGCGGCCATCACCACCTCGCCCGCTCCCGCCGCCGCCTCGTTGCGCACCGGCTCCACCGTGCGCCCCACCATCAGCTCGGCCAGCTCCTCGCGCGTTGTCTCGGCGGTCTTGCGGTGCGCCACCATCTTGCCGAGCCGCATCACCGACACGTTGTCGGTGATCGCCATGATCTCGCGCAGCTTGTGGGTGATGAGGATGATGGTGACCCCCTGGCGCTTCAGCTCCAGCAGGCTCTGAAACATCTGGTCGGTCTCGTCCGGCGTCAGCACCCCGGTCGGCTCGTCGAGGATCAGGATGCGCCCGCCCCCGATCAGCGCCTTGATGATCTCCACGCGCTGCTGCAGCCCCACGGGCAGGTCTTCCACCACCGCATCGGCCGGCACGTCGAGGCCGTCGTAGGCGGCGGTGAGCTCGGCCAGGCGCCGGCGCACGTCCTCGCGGCTCGCCGCAAGCAGCGGCGCCTTGGCCAGGCCCAGCATCAGGTTTTCCAGGACCGTGAAGTTCGGCACCAGCATGAAGTGCTGGTGCACCATGCCGATGCCGTGGCCGATGGCGTCCGCGCTGGAGGCCATCTTGACCGTCTCGCCGAACAGCACGATGTCGCCCGCGTCGGCGCGGTAGTGGCCCGACAGGATCGACACCAGCGTCGACTTGCCGGCGCCGTTCTCGCCGATGATGCCGTGGATGGTGCCCTCTTCGACGTCGAGGTCCACCGCATCGTTGGCGCGCACGGCGCCGAACACCTTGGTGATGCCGCGCAGCGCGACGGCCGGCTCACGCATCGCGCACGGGCCCAGGCTCTGGGGCGCCCGTCACCCTTCGACGGGGCAGCTCATGTCGCTTTCATAGTCATGCACCTCGATCTCGCCGGCGATGATCTTCTCTTTCGCCGCCTCCATCTTGGCGCGCATGTCCTCGGTCAGGAGGTCGGCGTTCTGCTCGTCGGCAACGTAGTCGACGCCGTTCTGGTCGAGGCCGAGCACCACGACGCCGGGCGTGAACTCGCCGTTCATGGCGTCCATGAAGCTGTCGTAGGCGGCGTTGTCGACGCGCTTCAGCATCGAGGTGAGCACCGAGCCCGGCGCCACGTCGTACTGGTCCGAATCGACGCCGATGGCGAGCTTGCCCTGGTCGGCCGTGGCGCGGATGACGCCGATGCCGGTGCCGCCGGCCGCGTGGTAGATCACGTCCGCCCCGCGGTCGATCTGGCTGCGGGCTAGCTCGGCGCCCTTGGCCGGGTCGCTCCAGGCGGCGGGCGTGGTGCCGGTCATGTTCTCCAGCACCGTGGCGTCGGGGTTGGTGGCCTTCACGCCCTGCACGAAGCCGCAGGCGAACTTGCGGATCAGCGGCACGTCCATGCCGCCGACGAAGCCGACTGTGCCGCTCTCGCTCGCCTCGGCGGCGGCGACGCCCACCAGATAGCTGCCCTCGTGCTCCTTGAAGGTGTACTGGCGCAGGTTCGGCTCATCGAGCCACGAGACGTCCACGATGGCGAACATCTTGTCCGGATTTTCCTGCGCCACCTTGGCGATGGCGTCCGCTTGCGAGAAGCCGACGCCGAGCACGATGGTCGCGCCGCGCTGGGCCATGCGCGAAAGCGCCTGCTCGCGCTGGGCCTCGTTGGTGACCTCGAACTCCATCACCTCCACGCCCGTCTCGTCCATGAACCGCTTCACGCCGTTCCAGACGCCTTCGTTGAAGGACTTGTCGAACTTGCCGCCAAGGTCGAAGACGACCGCCGGCTTGAAGTCCTGCGCCGAAGCGCAGGAGACCGCCACGGCGGCGCCGACGAGGCCGGCAAGGAATGGCTTCAGCATCACGCTCTCCCACCCGTAAATATGTTCACGTTGCAGCAACTTAAGCCGCCCCGATACACCTTGGCTAGAGCCACTGCGCGGCGTGCCATCGCGGTATCGGCAGGCAAGCGCCGCGCCAGAACTAGGAGGCGAGGCCGATCTCCACCAGCCGCTCGTGCAGATACTGGCCGGCCGTGCGATCCGCCGACAGCGCCACCTCCGGCCGCGGGTGCACGAACATCGGCATTGAAAAGCGCGCGCCGCCGCCATTTTCCGGGTTGACGACACGGTGCGTGGTGGACGGAAAGGCGCCGCCGGAGGCGAGCGCCAGCATGTCGCCGGCGTTGACGACGATCATGCCGCGGTCGCACGGCACCGCATGCCAGCGCCCGCTCTGGTCCTGCGCTTCCAGCCCCGGCGCGGAGCCGGCCAGAAGCAGCGTGATGAGATTGATGTCCTCGTGCGCGGCGGCGCGCACCGCGCCCTCCTCCACCACCACATGCTCGAGCGCCGGATAGTGGATGACGCGCAGCATGCACTCCTTGCTGTCGCGCAGCATGGAGGTGAGCGGCTCGCTGAACCCGCGCCGCACCTCGGCGGGCGCGTGCTCGTCGAGCCAGGCCAGCAGCGTCGCGCCGATGGCCATCAGGTCCGCGTACAGCTCCTCGGTGATCTCCGCGCTCACCGCCGGCAGCGCCGTCCCCGGATAGACCTGGAAGAACTCCTTCAGATCCTTGTGCTTGGCGCCCTTGGCGTTCTCGGTGCGGAAGGGGAAATAGCCCGATGCCCCGCCCGGCTCCGCGCGAAAGCCGTCCTTGTCGTCGGAAGCGAAGAACTTGCCCCACGCCGCATACGCCGCATCGATGCGCTCGGCGGCGATGGGGTGGCCCTTCAGCACCGCGAACCCGGTTTCGTGCAGCGACCGCGTAAAGGCGACCGGCGCTTCGGCGTCGCGGTAGTCGACCGCTTCGATGGCAAACATGGGTGGCTCCAGCGGCTGGTTGGGTCTTGGCAGTGAGTTTAGGGCAAATCGGCCCGCCGTCACGCGAGCCTTATGCGCCCCCGCCCGCCCAGGCCGGCGGCGCGTCGAGCGCGGCCGCCACGGCGGCGACGTCCACCTGCCACGGGTCGTCGAGGCCGGGCTCGTCCACCGGCGTGCCGTAGAGCGGCGTATAGGGCGCGCCCACCGCGACCGCCATCGCGCCATAGGCCGCCGTGCCGCGCTTGGGGTTGAACAGCTCCAGCACGCGGTTCTGGGGCGTCGCGGCCACCATGCTCGCCAGCGCCGCCCCGTGCGGGGCCACGATCAGCTCCGCCTGGCGCATCGCGGCAAGCTGCTCCTGGGGCGAGAAGTCGGACATTTCGAGGATCTCGAAGCCGCGCCCCGACAGCATGTCCGCCAGCGCCGCCTCGTTGACGAGCCGGCGCCGCTCCGTGGCGAAGCGCGACAGGTAGATCCGCCGGCGCTGGGCCGGCTGCGGCAGGCCGCGCGCCATCCCCCCCAGCACGAACTCCAGCACGCCCTCGTCGAGGAAGAAGAACGGATGGCCGATCGGCCGCGCGCAGGTGGACAGCACGAACAGCTCGTCGAAATGGTAGAGCGTCAGCGGCTCCAGCACCCGCACCTCGGGGGCCACGTGCTCCAGCGCGTAGCACGGATAGGCGCTCTTGGCGTTGACGGTGACGCACTCGTGATCCGCGAAGCCCGCGAGGCGCGTGTAGTGGTAGACGCGCGGCAGCCGGTCGACCATGAAATGGCAGGGATTGGTGGCCTTGTAGATGTCGTCGATATAGGCCGCGCGGGGAATGTCGATGGCCGGCAGCCCTGCGAGCTCGGCGACGCCGCGGGCAAGGCCCGTGCTCTGCTCGTCCACCTCGGTGCCGCGGAAGAACATGGCCATGCCGCCCTCGGCCACCATGAAGATGTCCTCGTAGCGGTAGAGATCGACCGGCCCCCTGCGTGGCCAGTTGAACACGACCGGATTGATGCCCTTGCCGAGGAAGTGCGGTGCGAGCGGGTGCCTCACCAGCGCGCTCGGGCCCGGCTCCGCGAGCCGCTGCTGCCCGGCCCGCAAATCCGCCATGGCGACGCCCAGCACGCCGGGAAACTTGCGGGACGTCTCGTTGGCGGCGAGCAGCTCCGCATAGGGCGTCTCGGCCGCGATGGGCGGCAGGCCGAGGCCGCGCCGCATCTCGCGCCGGCGCATGAGACGGAACGCCTTGTCCCCCATCTTCGGTGCCTTGTGCTGCGCCCCCGCGCGCAGCCTTGTCGAACGGCGCAGCACCGCCGGCGCTAGACCGCGGCCTTGGCCTTTTTCTTCTCGGGCGCGAGACCGACGTGGCCCCACAGCGACACGTCGCACTTGTAGTGCGGCGCCACGAAGGCCGCGAGTTCCGCGCCGCCGTGCTTCTCGATATCGAAGATCAGGAGCCGCTCGGGCATGTCCTTGAAGAAGGCCTTCACGCGCTCATGCTGCGTTCGCCACTGCCGGCGCCACAGATCTTCCACCTCTTCGGTGGTCTTCAGGCCGTAGAAGTTGCGGAAACGGCCGATCATATCGGCATGGCGCAGCCGGCTCTTGATCCAGTTGTCCTCGTCGCGGGTGTTCAAAATGAACAGCGCGCCCGGGTAGGCATCGTAAAACTCTTTGTAGTAGTATTGGCCCTCGAACATCGGCTGGCCGACGGGCCCCATCAGATCGGAATAGAAAACGTATTCCTCGTGTCCCTCGAACGGGCGGCGCCCGGTCGTCAGGTTGAGCCGCAACGCATGACCAACAGTGCCCTTGGACCAGTGCATTGCCGGAATATTGTTGTCGACGAAAAACTGGTACATCGAACGTGTACCGCACTTGTTGAAACCGATCTGAAAGATCTTCACGTTCGCCAAAACAACACTCCGCAAGTTGCTTGGAAGAAAGCGCCGCAACTGCGGCTACCAAACAGGCCGCTTTGTATTTCGGAGGTACGCTGGCTTGTCAAGCAGCGCCGCCCGCGGCGGCCATGCCCGCGCCACAGCGGGGCACAATGTCGGAGGACGCCTTGCGGCCCACTGTCGGAGCGGGTGAGGATGGCTTGATGCGCGTACGCAAATTCATCCTCTTCGGCGTCCTTGCGGCCGTCTGCGCCGCCATGGTGGGCTGGTACGTCATGAGCCTGGCCAAGCAGCCGCACACGCTGCGCCTGTCGGCCGGCACCGACGGCGGCACCTACCGCGCCTTCGCCGACGCCATGGCCGCCACCTTCCGCACCGAGGGCCTGCCCCCGATCGAGGTGCTGCGCTCCGCCGGCGCCAACGAGAACGCCCTGCGCGTTTCCAACGGCGATGCCGATTTCGGCCTCATCCAGTCCGACACGGCGGTCGAGCCCAACACGCTGGTCGTGGCGCACCTGTTCCCGGAAGCCTTCCACCTGGTGGCGCGCGAGGGGTCCAACATCAACTCGGTCTCCGACCTCAGGGGCAAGCGCGTCGGGCTGATGCCGCAGGGGTCGGGCTCCAACGCGCTGTTCGCCCGGCTGCTGCGCCACTACGAGGTGCCCTACGAGGACCTCACCATCACCTATGGCACCCTCGCCAACCACGCCGACGCCATCGCGCTGGGGGAGGTCGACGCCTTCTTCATGGTCATCGCGCTCGGCAACGAGACCATCGAGACCATCATCGAATCGACGCCGACCCAGCTCGTCCCCATCGAGCAGGCCGAGGCCATCGCCCTGTTCGACCCGGCGCTGTCGGCCGCCGTCGTGCCGGTGGGCACCTATTCGGGCGACCGGCCGGTGCCCGCCGAGCCGATCGCGGTGGTCACGGTGGAGAGCCTGCTCGTCGCCCGCCGCGGCCTGCCGGACGCGACGGTCGATTCCTTCACCCGCACCCTGTTCGAGAAGCGCCAGGCGATGGTGCGCATCATCCCCCAGGCCGCCTTCATCAGCGCGCCGACGGACGATGTGCGCCTGTCGTTCGGCATCCACCCCGGCGCCGAACTCTACTACAGCCAGGACGATCCGCTCTTCATCGTGGAATATGCCGAGCCGATGGCGCTGGCCGTCACCGCGTTCGCGCTGCTCATCTCGGGGCTGTGGCAGGCCCGCATCTGGCTGTCGGGCGCGCGCAAGAACCGCGCCGACCACTACAATCTCGCCATCGTCGACATCCTGTCCCGAGCCGAGACGGCCAAGAGCCAGGCCGAGTTCTCCGCCATCCGGCGCGAGCTGTTCGACATCTTCGAGAAGGTGATCGTCGACCTCGACAACGACCGCATCGAGGAGAAGTCGCTGGTGTCGTTCTCGTTCGCCTGGCAGGTGGCGGCCTCCACGCTCAACCACCGTCAGCTCGTGGTGGGCGCCTCCGACATCGATCCGGGCGGCGGCGCACCCGTCCCGCCCGACCCCTTCGTGCGCGAAACCACCATCATCAGACCCAGAACGCATCCTCTGTCAGGCTCGTGAGGAGGGTGTCGACGAGCACGATCCGGTCCGTGCCGCCCAGGTCGAGCACCACGTTGCCCTCCACCTGACGCGCCAGCGCCAGCACGTCCGCCGCATCCTCGATGGCCGCCCGGCCCAGCTCGCGCAGGTCGATCACATCGCCCTTGGCGGCGCCGAAGCCCCACACCGTGTCGCGCCCGTCGCCGCCGTCGAACACCACGACATTGCGCCCGCCGCCGAGCCGCAGCAGGTCGTTGCCCCGTCCGCCGTCCATCGTGTCGTCACCGGCCCCGCCGCTCATGTCGTCGTTGCCGCCCTGGCCGAACATCAGGTCGTTGCCCTCGCCGCCGTCCATCGTGTCGTTGCCGTCGCGCAGAAGGGTCACGGCCTGGGGCATGTCCCCGCCCGGCAGCACGCGCAGCGCCGACGGCCCGGCACCGCGTGCCTCCAGCGGCCCGCCGAGGCCCTCCAGCATGTCCGTGTCGCCGAACATCACGTCCGAGCCCTTGCCGCCCCGCATGTCGTCGCTGCCATGGCCGCCCGCGAGCCAGTCGCGCCCCAGGTCGCCCGACAGATCGTCCCCGCCCCGGCCGCCGACAAGCGTGTCGTTGCCCCGCTTGCCGGCGAGCACGTCCGCGCTGCCGCCGCCGGCGGGGCCGTCGAAATCGCCGAAGAGCTGGTCGTTGCCGAGGCCGCCGTTCAACGTGTCGCGGCCGAGCTGGCCGAACAGGAGGTCCGCCCCGTTGCCGCCCTTGATGTGGTCGCGGCTGGAGCCGCCGCGCAGGTCGTCGTCGCCGCCGCGCCCGTCGATGAAGCTCTCTTCGGCGATGCCCTCGAACATGATGAAGACGTCGCGAGCCTCCGAGCCGCGGAAAAAGACGCGCTCCACCGCCTCCATGTCGAAGGTCTGCTTCATCCCGCCGAGGATGTCGGTGTCGACCACCACGATGTTGTTGCCGGCCGGCGCCGCGGCGAGATCGCTGCGCGCGCCGCTGGACGGGCCACGGTCGGAGAAGAGGTAGACGTTCGCCCCGCCGCGGCCGCCGACGATCTGGATCTCGCCGTCGTCGGCAAGGCGCATCCCCGTCACGAAGATCTTCTGGCGCGTCGTGTCCGTGCCGCCGTCGTCGTCCTTGACGATGGTGGTGAGGCCGTAGACGCCGCCCTCGGCATAGTTGTGCCCGGCCTTGAAGCGCGCCCCGTTCGCCGTGTCCGTCATCTCGAAGGCGGCGGGGTCGGTGAGCGAGTTGATCGATTTGCCGTCGCCCCAGCGGATGGTGATGTCGTGCTCGTCGAGAAGGCCCGCGTCGGCGAAGGCGCCCGAGAAGCCCACCTGCCGCGTGAAGCTCACCGGGCCGCCGCCGGGGATGTCCGCGCGGGTGCCGCCGTCGAAGGACGGGTCGACGTTGCGCACCTTGGCCGTGCGCGTCGCCTCGTCGGTGGCGCCCTGGCCGTCGCGCACCGTGGCGGTGATCTGGTAGGAATCGTCCAGCCCGCCAGGGCGGTCGTCGCGGTAGCGGTGCGTGAGGCGGAAGCTCGATTGCGAGCCCGCGTCCTCGAACTTCACCGTCTCCACGGTGGTCTCGTCGCCCCAGTCCACTTTCAGCGTCAACGTTTCGCCGGGGTCGAGATCGCCCACCGTGCCGGTCAGCACGGCGATGCCGTTCTCGTCGATCGCCGCGACCCGGTCGAGCGCGACGGTCGGCGCCGCGTTGTCGATCTCCACGCTCACGAAGTCGATGTCGCGGCTGCCGTCGTCGTCGAATAGCGTGCCCTTGATCTGGTAGCCGTCGGGGGTCGGTCCGCTCGAGCCCGCGGTATATTTGTGCGTCACCGAGAAGGTCTGGGTGCCGGTGGGGCTCGCCCCGAAGGTGAGGGTCTGCTTGCCGCCCGGGCCCTTCTCGCCCCAGTCGATCACCAGCTTGAAGGTGTCGGCCAGGCCCGGATCGGTGATGGTGCCGGTCAGCACCACCTTGCCGCCGGTCGAGATCGGCCCTTCGATCGGGTCGAGCGCCAGCGTCACCGGCGCGTTGGCGATGTCGAAGGAGATCTCCTCCCGGCGCGTGTCGCCGTCTTCGTTGCTCACCCGCACCGACATCGTCTGGGGGCCGTCGTCGTCATAGACGAACGTGGCACGGCCGGTGGTGTTAACCAGGTCGGTCTTGCCGTCGCCGTCGAAGTCGAAGGCATAGGTGAAGTCGCCGCCGCCCTCGCCGCCGTACCGGGGATCGTAGGCGAAGACGTCGAAGGTGATGGGGCTGCCCTCGCGCAACTCCCCGTCGATGCCGATCTCTTCGATCACCGGCGCATCGCTCGCATCGCCCGAGACCAGCGCGGTGACGGTCGCGGTGCTGCGCCCGCCCGCCTCGTTGATGCCCTCCAGGATCGCCTCGACGAGGTTGGAGCTGTCGGAGGTGAGCTCCACCACCGTGCCGAACCCCATCTCCTCCACCAGCGCCTGGTACTCGGCCATCACGTAGTCGGCGACGGCGAAGACGGGCGTGATGTCGGCCGCCCGCAGCGCCTCCGCCACCTGGGCGATGGAGGGGTAATCCTCCTTCTCGGCTCGCAGGGCGAGCTGCAGCAGCGCCTCGAGCTGCGATTCGGGATAGTCGCCGCCGCCCAGCACCGTCAGCGCGTCCAGCGACGCCTCCACCGCCGCGATGTCGCCGGTGACGGCAAGGTCGGTGCGGTAGACGTAGTCGGGCCTGCTGCCGAAATTGTTGTAGGGCTTGTCCACGAACGAGGCGACGCCGAACTCTGCGTCGTAGTCCGCGTTGAGGGTCTCGATCACCTCCGGCAACTGCACGCGCAAATTCTCAAGGTCGTCGTAGAACGAGCCCGACAGGTCCTGCAGCAGCATCACATCGAAGGTGGCGGCCGGCCCCTCGAAGCCGATCGTGTAGGTGATTTCCGTGGTGCGCGTCTCGCCCGGCGCCAGATCCTCGAAATCGTCCCGCGCGTCGAAATCGACCGAGCCGTCGGCCAGGATGCGGAACCGGCCGCCGTTGTCGCCATCGATCCACTCGCCGGCGGCCCCGTCCGTGCCGACCTCGACCAGTTGAACCGGAACATCGTCCTCGTTGAGGTCGTTGGTGAAGACGTTGCCGTCGATGTCGCCCGGACCTTCGTTCGGCGCGAACGCAGACTCGGGCGTCAGAAAATCATCGACGGCGTGCGGAGGAACGGTCGGTGCATCGGGCATCGGATATTTCCAAAATCACATGGAGCGCAAAGCAATTGCTGCCGGTGCGGCGTGCAAAAAGACCCGCGACGACGGTCGCATCGACGCGCAACCACGTGCTGTCGATCCAGGACCAAAGCTCGTCATGAACTCGATCTGCATCTGCTGGTACCTGCCGCCGATCGGGAAAGGGCGCGCGACTCAATACGGATGTCGCACCCGAGGAAGATCCCGCAATCCTTTTAGCCCAAAAAGCAGCACATTGCTGCCTCGCGTTAATAAAAAATTATTAAGTAAACTGCCGCTCGACCAATCTATCAGACGGCCGTGGGCGGTCAATCACGCCCCCACCGCGCCGATGAACCAGTGGACGCCCTCCACCGCGACGGTGCCGCTCAGCGCCAGCGCCACCACCGAGACCGCCAGCCCGACGGCGACGATCAGGCCGTCCCCCTCGGTGAGGCCGATGGCGATGATCAGGATCGCGATGGCGGGGGGCATGTTGCCGAAGAAGGGGATCGGCAGGGCCATGACGATGGCGAGGATCACGACGACGCTCCCCACCAGGCGGTGGCCGATGGCGCCCGTGAAAACAGCGAGGCGCGGGCGAGCGAGCCGCTCCAGGCGCCCGATCCACGGGGTCGCGCGCGCCACCATGGCCCGCAGCCGCTCCTTGCCGATCTCCCGCCGCGCCAGCACGGAGGGCAGCCACAGCCGGCGCGTGCCGATGATCATCTGCACGCCCACCAGCGCGAGCACCAGCCCGCACACGGTGGGAATGCCCGGCGGCATCGGCAGGCAGCTCGGCAGCGAGAAGACCAGCAGCGCGTAGCCGAACGCGCGCAGCTTGAGCTGGGCCAGGAGCCAGCCGAGGGAGGTCTTGTCCCCCTCCACGGTTTCGACCAGCTCGGCAAGCAGCGTCGTGGTGCGCGTGGGGGGCAGCGGCTCCCTGTCACGGCCTCCCGGAGCGTCTTCCACCTGTGCCTGCATCGCGCGCGCCCCACTTCACTGCCCCCACACGTAGGGTACGGCCGCCGTTTTGCATCGCCCTCGCGGGACGCGGCGTGGGCGAAAAATTGTCCGTCGCGATCCCCTTGTCAAAGGCGGGCGGCAGCGCAACATCGTACGCTCCGTCGCGCGCCTGTGCCGCGGACGGAGCGTCCCCTGCACAGCGGTCGCCAGCCATGGTCGCCAACCCGCCTCGCCTTCCCGCCCCCGTCACGGTCTGGTTCAACGCCTTGATGTTCGTCGGGTTCATCGCCTTGATGGTGCTGACGATCGAGGGCACGCTCGCCTGGATCGCCGGCTCCTTCGCCCATTCGTCGGCGCTGGGCTTCGCCGTGCTCGCGGTGAGCGGGCTGCCCACGCTCTACTGGCTCGTCATGCGCTGCCTGCGCGATGCGGTGCGGGCCGAGCGGGAGCTGTTGACGCTGCCGCCGGCCGGCTGAGCCTACTCCTCCTCGACGAAGATCTCCTCGCGCTTGCGCGCGATGGCCGGCAGCGCCACGAGGGCGAGCACGACGCAAGTGATCGCCAGCAGCGCCGCGCTGATCGGCTGCTCGAAGAAGACCAGCGGGTCGCCGCGCGAGAAGATCATCGCCCGGCGCAGATGCTCCTCGAGCAAGCTGCCCAGCACGAACCCCATCAGGAACGGCGCCGGCTCGCAGCCCACCTTGTGCAGCACGTAGCCGATCAGCCCGAAGAGGGCCAGGATCTCCACGTCGAAGCCGGAATTCTTCACCGTGAAGACGCCGATCACCGAGAAGGTGACGATGGCCGGCAGCATGATCTTGTAGGGAATGCGCAGCATCGCCACCCACATCCCCACCAGTGGCAGGTTGAGGATGATCAGCATCGCGTTGCCCACCCACATCGAGGCGATGATGCCCCAGAACAGCTCCGGCTGCTGGGTAACCACGTTGGGGCCGGGCGTGATGCCCTGGATCAGGAGCGCGCCCATCATCAGCGCCATCAGCGGATGGGAGGGGATGCCGAGCGTCAGGAGCGGGATGAAGGAGGTCTGCGCGCCGGCGTTGTTGGCCGATTCGGGGCCCGCCACGCCCTCGATGGCCCCGTGGCCGAAGCGCTCGGGATGCTTGGAGATGCGCTTTTCGATCATGTAGGACGAGAAGGCCGACAGGATCGAGCCGCCGCCGGGCAAGGTGCCCAGGAGCGAGCCCACCACCGAGCCGCGCGCGATGGGCCAGGCCGCCGCCCGCAGATCCTTGCGCGTGGGCATGAGCCCCTTGATCGGCATGGTGGCGAGGGGGCTGTCCGACGTGCCCTCCAGGTTCTTCAGCACCTCCACGATGCCGACGATGCCCAGCGCCCCCGCCACCACCGACAGCCCGTCCGTCAATTCCACGATCCCCAGCGTGAAGCGGTAGGCGCCGGTGTCGACGTCCGTGCCGATCATGCCGAACAGCATTCCGGTGATGATCATGGCCAGCGCCTTCAGCACCGAGCCGTGCGCCAGCGCCGAGGAGGTGACCAGCCCGAGCAGGATCAGCGCGAAATATTCTGCCGATCCGAACATCAGCGCGACGCTGGCGAGGGGGATGGCGACCACCGCGATCAACAGCGTCGCGAAGGTGCCGGCGCAAAAAGATCCGATGGCGGCGATAGATAGCGCCTTGCCGGCCTCCCCCTTGCGCGCCATCTGATAACCATCGATGGCCGTCACCGAAGAGGACACTTCACCCGGCAGATTGACCAGGATGGCGGTTGTGGAGCCGCCATATTGCGAGCCGTAATAGATGCCGGCCAGCATGATGAGCGAGGATGTGGGCGACAGATAGTAGGTGACGGGCAGGAGCATCGCCACCGTCGCCGTGGGCCCCAGCCCCGGCAAAACGCCGATGAACGTGCCGAGCAGCGCGCCGAAGAAGCAGTACATCAGGTTGATCGGGCTGAGCGCCGTGTCGAACCCGAGCGCGAGATTTTGAAGGAGATCCATCGTTCCGCCTCAGGAGAGCCAGTGGCCCAGCAGCGGATACGGCAATCCCAGCGCGCCGACGAACACCAGCGTGGCGAAAGTCGTCAGCCCCACCGAAACGAGAATGGCCAGTTTGAGCGACACCTGTCGCGAGGCGAGAGAGGACATCAACACCGTTCCAAACAGCGCGGGGACGAAGCCGAGCCCGCGCACCGTGAGACCGAAGAACACGATTGCCGCCATGACGAGCCCGAACCCGCGCAGCGAGACCGGCCCGAAAGGCTCGCCCTTGCGGCCCAGCCCGGAGAGCGCGATGGCGACGCCGAATGCGATGAGAAGCGCGCCCAGGAGCACCGGGAAATATCCCGGCCCCATGTTGAGCGTGGACCCCAGGCGCAGCGTCAGCAGCGCGTCACCGGCGAAAAAGGCGCCGATGGCCACGAAGATGAAACCCGCAGCGAGATCCTTTAGATTGATGGCCATGCCCGGACGTTCCCCCCTATGCGCTGCGATCGATGGAGCCGACGCCGCGCACGTTCGCTCGTCCGTCGGCCGGCACGGCGGCGGGCCGTTCGCGCCATGGCGCTCGGCCGCCCCGCCGTGGCGCGTGCCCGCCCGTTCAGCCCGGCTTCTGCCAGGACAGCAGCGTACCACCCGTCTTGATCTGCTGCTGCCCGTCCGTCGCCGGCAGCGGGTACTCGTCTTCGTTGATCACGAAGCCGGGCTTGGAGGCAAAGTCCAGTCGAGGCGGACAGAAAATATCGTAGAGCGAGCTTTCCGGCCCGTCCGCGCCGACGTCCTGGCTGGTGTGGATCGCCCGCGCCGGGATGATGATCACCGAGGGCGTCGCCATCTCGGCATGGTCGTCGGGCACCCAGTCCTTGAGGTCGGCGCCCCAGTTGTAGCGCATGTGGTGGACCCACGTGCCGTTGAGCGTGAGCGAAGCCTGCTCGAAATCGTCGTGCCAGTGGGGGGAGAGCTTGGTGGTGTCGCGCCGGGTGAAATAGTGGCCGAACAGGTTCACCATCATGTTGGTGGAGCGGAAGCAGCGCGGCTGGATGCGCTCCCCCTTGGGGTCGAAGTACTGAGCCAGCGGATAGTGGCGCAGCTTGTAGCCGCCGTGCGGCTCGGGCCACAGGTCGGGCGGCGCCAGCTCCGGTCCGCCGTCGGCGTAATTGGCCGCGTTCACGGCCAGATCCATGATGTCCTGGCTCGCCTTGGAAAAGATCTGCGCGATCACGCCCTTGCCGCGCGCCTCGATCCGGCTGGGGCCCGGCGGGACGATGGTGAGCGAGTCGGCACCCGCCTCCACGGTGTGCCCACCCGCGCTGATCAACGCGGGGGCTCCTCCCGGCGGAATAATGACCATATATTCCTCGGGGTTGTCCTCCCGCTCCAGGACAGCACCCGCCTCGACCTCGCAGTAGCAGACCGCAAAGTTGCCCCCCCGCGTGATCCACGTCTTCGACAGACCATCAGAGCCCCGCATCTGCGGCTCCTGTTCCGTGAAGACGGATTTCGACGCCAGGCGGTGTGAAAGATCGCTCATCGAAGGTCTCCGAAATCTATGACCGTCAGTACCCCGGCCGCGCCGCCGACAATGGTGGCCAGCCGATACCGCGACCATCCACATGGCCGGCAATTTCATGAGGTGAAAAATGAACGACGTTGAGGGTTCCGCTGGGGCCGCCGGCACTTATTTGACAAGGACGGCCTTGATGGGGACGGTCGGTATCCGATCGCGCGCGCGGGTGCACCTGTCTCAAGCGGAGCGACCCTCACTGTGAGACACAGCCTGCAATATTTTCGTTGGGCCTTCGCCGTCACGGCGGCGGGCCTCATCGGTTCCTTCGCACTCGGCTGGTTCTACGGCGGCAACCTGGAAACGGCGCTGTCGTTCCTGTTCGTCGGCACCGTGCTGGCGGTGCTGGAGATTTCGCTCTCCTTCGACAACGCCATCGTCAACGCCAACAAGCTGAAGACGATGAGCCCCGCGTGGCAGCGGCGCTTCCTCACCTGGGGCATCCTCATCGCCGTGTTCGGCATGCGCATCATCTTCCCGCTGGCGATCGTGTCCATCGCCGCCGGGATCGGGCCGATCAAGGCGATCATGCTGGCCGCCGCCGAACCGCACACCTACGCGCAGATCATGCACGACGCGCACGAGCCGGTGGTGGCCTTCGGCGGCACCTTCCTGCTGATGGTCGCGCTCGGCTTCTTCCTCGACCGGGAGAAGGAGATCGACTGGATCGAGCCCCTGGAGCGGCGCATGCGGCGCCTGTCGCGCCATAGCTGGGCGCCGGCCGCCCTCACCCTCGCGGCCGTCACCATCATGGGCCTCATCATGGGCACGGACGGGCGCTGGTCGTTCATCTATGCCAGCCTCGCCGGCCTCGGCACCTATGTCGCGGTCGACCTGTTGAGCCGCGGCCTCGACCGCTGGTCCAACGCGCAAGGCCGCAACTCGATGGCCCAAGGCGGCGTCGGCGCGTTCCTCTACCTCGAGATGCTCGACGCCAGCTTCTCCTTCGACGGCGTGATCGGCGCCTTCGCGCTGACGCAGAACCTCTTCCTCATCGCCATCGGCCTCGGCATCGGCGCCATGTACGTGCGCTCGATGACGCTGATGATCGTGGAGCGCGGCACCCTCGCCAGCTTCCGCTACCTGGAGCACGGCGCGTTCTGGTCGATCCTGGCGCTGTCCGTGGCAATGTACCTGCAGGTGTTCATGTACGTGCCGGAGATCATTACCGGCTTCGTCGGCGCGGTGCTGATCGGCGTCGCCCTCGCCTCCTCGATCCGCTTCAACAAGTCGGTCGGCATCTCGCGCAACTGACGGCGCGACGCGCCGGCCCGAATCCGCCGCGGCGGGTTCCGGCCGGCGCTGCCATCCGGCCGGCGCCGCCCGGCGAAGCGGCGGCTACGATACGCCCGGCGGCATCACCATCGGCGGCCGGTCGTCGGGATCGCTGGAATCCCAGGCCACCATGCGGTGCACTTCGGGTGCGTCGGGCCCCTGGTGCAGGGCGCGGATGGCGTCGATGTTGGACGCGTCCGCCTGGGTGCGCCGCTCGTTGTGGCGGATGTAGTCGGCCCAGTTGCGCACCGTATAGAACTCGCACCACAGGTCCGGCTTCTGCACGTCGCGCATCAGCGTCCAGCCCAGCGCGCCGTCGCGCCGCCGGACCCGTCGGCGCAGCCGCATCGCCACCAGGAACGCCTTCACGTCCTCGGGCGCGATTCGGTAGGTGATGGTCACGGTGATCGGCCCCTTGCGCTGCGAGATGGAAAGCGCTCGCTCCGGCTCGCGGAAGCGGTTGAGGGGCTCCAGATCGTCCTGCGGGATCTCCGGCACCGGCAGGAAGAAGCCGAGCCCGGCGCCCGCGATCAGCAGCGCGCCCGCGACGGTGATGGCGAGCTGGGTGCCTTGCGCCTCGGCCAGCATGCCCCACACCCAGCTGCCCAGCGTCATGCCGCCGAAGAGGCCCGTATAGAGGATCGATAGCGAGCGCCCCACCACCCAGCGCGGCGTGGAGAGCTGGAGGATGGTGTTGTAGAGCGCGTTGGAGGTCACCCAGCAGCAGCCGGCCACCGCCATCGCGATCACCGCCGTCCACACGAAACCGCCCCACACGAGGAGTATCGAGGAAAGGCCCAGCGCCACGAAGGCGACCCGCACGATGCCCTCGTTGCTGAGGAGCTTGCGCGACAGCGGCAGCAGGAACGCGGCCACCAGCGCGCCGACGCCGAAGCTGCCCAGGAGGATGCCGTAGAGCTCCGGCCCGCCCTCGAGCAGATCGCCCGCCACCACCGGCAGCAGCGCCTGCACCGGCACCCCGCAGAAGCAGAACACCGTGCCGCGCAGGAACACGCGCAACAGCCCCGGCGACATCGACGAATAGCGCAGCCCCGAGGCGAGCGCGGACGTCAGCGGCTCACGCCCGCTGGTGGGCGGCGTCTGGTGGCCGCGCCAGTGGAGAAGGCCCCCCACCAGCGGCAGGTAGCTCAGCGCGTTGATGAGGAAGAGCACCGGCGCGCCCGCCACCGTCAGGATCACGCCGCCCGCGGCTGGGCCGATGGTGCGCATCAGGTTGAAGGCCATGGAGTGCAGCGCCACCGCCGAGGGCAGCGCCTTGCGCTCCACGATATCGCGCAGCGAGGACTGCCAGGTCGGCACGTGGATGGCGCCGCCGCAGCCGATCAGCAGCGTGAACAGCAGGATCAGCGTGGGCGTCAGCGCGCCGAAGAAGGCGAGCACCGTCAGCCCCGAGGACGCCGCGATCATGAAAAGCTGCGCGCCCAGCATGATGCGGCGCCGGTCGAAGGTGTCGGCCATCGCGCCGCCGATCAGCGACAGCGCCACCAAAGGCAGCGTCACGCACGACTGCACCAGCGCCACCATCTGGGGCGACTGGGTGAGGGTGAGCATCATCCAGGACGCGCCCACCGTCTGCACCATGGTGCCGAACGTGGCGGCGAGGTTGCCAGCCCACAGCTCGCGGAAGGTGCGGCTCTTCAGCGGGCCGGTCAGCTCGCGCAGGTGGCCGGCGCCGGAGCCGGCCAGCCGCTCACGCCCAGCCATGGAACTCAGCCGAAGTAGAAGCGCAATCCGGTTTCGTCGATACGCCGGCGCGTCGCCGCGTCCGGCACCAACTCATGGTAGTCACGCACAGCCTTGTCGTAGTCCACCCTTCCCTCAAAACCCGCGAACGGCCAATCCGATCCCCAAAGGACACGTTCGGTGCCCGCGACACGCAGGATCTGGTCGGTGAATTCCTGGGCTGTCGAATCGGTGGCGATGCGGAATTTTCCCGACACCTTCACCCATGTATTACCACGTTCCACCGCGGCAAGGATGGCCTTGAAGCCTTCGTTGTTGATTCCACCGGGATATTCGAGATCGCCGATGCCCATGTGGTCGATCACGAGGCGCGCCCCGCTCGCCTCCACCGTGGCGATCGATTGGGCGACGCGCTGGTGCTGGTCGACCAGGTGCACGTGCCAGCCCATGTCCGCGACGCGGCGCAGATGCATCCGCAACATGCCGTCCGGCGCGGGGATTTCCGGGGCGAAGGCGCGCATCAGGCGCACGCCCACGAACCCCTCCTCGGCCATCCGCTCCATGCGGTAGATGTCGGCCGAGGGCGGCAGCACGCAGGTCGCCCGCAGCCGCCGGTGGCGCTTCAGCGCGGCGCGCACGTAGTCGGCATATTCGCCGTGGATGCTGGCGGCGGCCACCACCGCGAAGATCACGCCATGGCGGTCGAGCTCGGCCAGGCACGCCTCCACCGGCGCCTCGGTGGGCGGGGCGTGCCAGGCGGTGTCGGTCAGGGGGTGGTCGGTGCGCCAGATGTGAAGGTGGCTGTCGATGATGGGCCCTTCGGCGTCTGCCATGGTGTTCTCGTTGTCCTTCCCGCTGCGGAGCGCGCATCATGCACCCTAGCGCGGCCGCCGGCGCGTGCGCGCACTCCGGCCGGCAGGTTTCCACGCCCACCGCTGCCCCCGCCGCTTCCCGCCATTGATTTTCGGCCACCGAAATTGGCGGGGCCGCCGCCGGTGCCGCCCGGCCGGCCCACGTCCCCCGCGGCCCCACAATGACCAGGTGTCGTTTTCCAGCAATTGCGTGTCCGAAATAATCAATAGATCGAATTGGCAGCACTTCATCCTAGTGTAACGTTGATCGTTACCGACAAGCGTAAGTCTCGACAGGCTCAAGACACCGTGCATCCGAGGTGTATGGAAACATACGGCTCAGAAGAACGTGCGTCTTCGCATCCGCGTGCCGTTGGACCACGGCGAGCGCAAAGGTCAATACAACGGACAGACCAGCGGCGCCTGATACGTCTGTTGGTCGCGGAGGGAATGTGAGCATGACCGCGAAAGACAACACCGCATCGAAACCCGCCCGCCTGGCTCTCACCCGTCGTCGGCTCCTGGCGACCACGGGCGCCGCCGCGGCGACCGGCCTTGCCGCGCCCTTTCTCGGCGCCGGCCGCGCCTTCGCCCAAAAGCCCATCGAGATCGTCCACTGGAGCTGGCTCGCCGCCTCCGACGGCGAGGTGTGGGGCAAGATGATCGACGCCTTCAACGAGGCTCACAAGGAACAGAACGTCCAGATCCGCCTGGAGCTGGTGCCCGAAGAGCAGTACGTGACCAAGGTGCTCGCCGCGACCGCCACCGGCCGCGCGCCCGATTTCGGCTGGGGCACCGCCGGCAAGGGCGCCAGCCTCGCCAAGGACGGCGTGACGGTGCCGCGGGACGACCTCATCGCCGAGGCGGGCCTGGAGATCGGCGACTTCTCGGAAAGCTCCGTCAGCGCCTCGCGCTACCCCAAGTACGGCAACAAGATGTACATGGTGCCGATGGATCTCATGAGCCTGCAGCCGGAGATCAACCTCGACCATGTGGCCGAGGCCGGCCTCAACGCCGACCAGCCGCCCCAGAACGGGGACGAGCTGATCGAGTGGGCGCAGAAGATGACCAAGCGCGACGGCGACACCATCACCCGCTCGGGCATCCTGATGACGGGCTCGGGCGTGCAGCCCACCGTCACCTGGGGCATCATCGCCGCCCAGATGGGCTTCCAGCGCGCCAGCGAGGACTACAAGACCGCCGCGGTGAACCCCGACAAGGGCATCGCCGCCATGCAGTGGGTGCTCGACCTGTTCGACGAGTACAAGGTCTCCACCCGCGACGTGACCGACCGCTACAAGGCGTTCGGCACCGGCAACGGCTCCATCTTCTGGACCGGGCCGTGGACGCTCAACGGCTATGTCGGCCAGGGTCTCAACTTCATGACGGCCGAGTTCCCCAACGTCGGCGGCCAGAAGAAGACCTATTTCGAGATGGGCGGGCTCGAGCTCTACACCCAGCGCGACACCGACCGCTACATCGCCACCGCCAAGGCGGTGAAGTGGCTGTCCGACAACTCCTTCCTGTGGACCACCGTGGGACGCGGGGCGACGCCGCGCCTGTCGATCCTGGAGCGGCCCGACTATGAGAGCGCCGGCCATCCGTGGAAGGTGCGCGGCGCCTTCGTGGAGGGCATGGAGTTCGCCACCATCTACGAGATCCCCGTCGTCGCTGGGCCGGAGTTCACCATCTATTCGGGCGGCAACTTCCTCGCCCGCACGCTGGAGGGCGTCTGGGCCAAGACCAAGACCCCGCAGGATGCCATGGCCGAGCTCAAGAAGGGCTGGCAGGAGATGCTCGACGACGACTGAGGATTGCCGCGGGCGGCAGCCGTTCGCCCAACGCGCCCCCCGCGGCGGCCCCGCGCCGCCGCATCGTCCCTTCGCCGCCGGTTGCGGCGCGCGTGCCAACCGCCTGTAGTGGCGTGATGAAAAGTGGTTCCAACACTGTGAGCGCCGTCAAAGCCGCCTCCCTGGCCGCGCCCACCCAGGGCGTCAGGCGCGACAAGGCGCCGATCGACTGGATCGGCTACGTCTTCGTCGCGTTCTTCGCCCTGCCGTTCCTGCTGTTCAACATCCTGCCGGTGCTGTTCGGCGCCTTCGTCGCGTTCACCGAGTGGCGCATCATCGGCACGCCCGAGTGGATCGGGCTGGAGAACTTCGCCGACGCCATCGGCGACGAGTGGGTCTGGCTCGCCTTCCGCAACGTCGTCTTCTACGCGCTCATCATCGTGCCGGGCGTCACGATCCTGGGGCTGGTCTTCGCGCTGTTCGTCAACCAGGGCTATCCGCTGTCGGGGCTGGCGCGCACGCTCTTCTTCGCGCCCAACGTGGTGTCGGCCACCGTCATCGGCCTCGTCTGGGTCTGGATCCTCGACACCCAGTACGGCCTCCTCAACAACGTGTTGGCGCAGATCGGCATCGGCGCAATCCCGTGGCTCACCTCGGTGGACTGGGCGCTGATCGGCGTCTCCATCGCCTCGATCTGGTGGGATCTGGGCCTCGCCTTCGTGTTGATCCTGGCCGCCCTGCAGGACATCCCCAAGGACCTCATCGAGGCGGCGCGGGCCGATGGCGCGGGGCCGCTGTCGCGCCTGCGCTTCGTCACGCTGCCGCACCTGCGCCCGGTCCTTTCCATGGTGGTGACGCTGCAGCTCATCTCCACCTTGCGCATCTTCAGCCAGGTCTACGTGATGACCAATGGCGGGCCGGCCGGGTCCTCCTCCTCGCCGATCCACTACATGTACACCGTCGCCATCGTGCGGAACCTCTACGGCTACGCCTCCGCCATCGCGATGTTGCTGTTCGTGGTCATCCTCGGCGTCACCGTCGTGCAGCGCTTCGTGCTGCGGGAGACGCAGTGATGGAAGACTGGCTCGAAAAGCGCGGGATGCGGCTGTGGGACGTGCCGGTCTGGCTCGTGGGCATGGCGGTCGCGTTCATCTGGGCGGCGCCGTTCGTGTGGATGGTGTCCACCTCGCTCAAGCTGCCGAGCAAGGTGATGAGCGAGGGGATCGAGTGGATCCCCAACCCCATCACCATCCAGAACTACGTCAAGGTGTTCGAGTTTCCCGTCGTGCGCTGGCTCGCCAACAGCCTCGTCCAGGCGAGCGTCTCCACGGCGCTGTGCGTGTTCTTCGGCGCCATGGCCGGCTTCGCCCTCGCCCGCTTCCGCTTCCCCGGCCGGGCGGCGATCTTCCTCGTCTTCCTCGCCTCGCTGATGGTGCCGGTGGAAGTCACCGTGATCCCGATGCTGCTCGCCTTCATCAAGATCGGCTGGGCCAGCACCTACCAGGCGCTGATCCTGCCCACCATCGCCAACGTCTTCTCGGTCTACATCTTCCGCCAGTTCTTCCTGTCCTTCCCCAAGGAACTGGAGGAGGCGGCGCGGCTCGACGGCGCGGGCCCCTTCCGCCTCTTCCTCCTGGTCGCCCTGCCGCTCGCCCGCGCGCCGATGATCGCCGCCTCGGTGATCATCTTCACGCTCAACTGGAACAACTTCCTGTGGCCCCTCCTCGTCACCTTCGACGAGAGCATGAAGACGATGCCCGTCGGCATCGCCGCCTTCGCGCCGGTGGTCGGCACCCACACGCAGCTGGAGGGCTACTCGGTCGCCATGGCGGGGGTGACGGTGCTGTCGATCCCCTCGCTCACGCTGTTCTTCGTGCTGCAGAAATATTTCATCGCCGGCATCTCCCAGGGAGGGGTGAAGCAATGAGTTCGAGTTGGTCGTCGGCCGTCATGACCACGCTGATGGAAGTGGCGACGGGGGAGGCCCACACCGTGCCGTCGATCCACATCGCCGGCGCCGAGCGGGCCGCCCAGTCCGGCGAAACCTTCGCCACCATCGACCCCAGCAGCGAGAAGATCCTCGCCCACGTCGCGCGCGGCGGGGCGGCCGATGTCGACGCCGCCGCCACCGCCGCCAGGGAGGCGCTCCACGGCCCCTGGGGCCGGATGTCGCCGCAGGACCGGCACGCCGCGCTGATGACGCTGGCCGCCGCCATCGAGGGACACGCCGAGCTCCTCGCGCGGCTCGAGACGCTGGATTGCGGCAAGCCCCTGTCGGCCTCGGCCGGCGACGTGCGCGGCGCCGTCGCGACGCTGCGCTACAACGCCGGCGCCGCCGACAAGATGCACGGCATCTCGGTGCCGCTGGGGCCCGATTTCGTCGACTTCACCGAGCTGGTGCCGCTCGGCGTCACGGGCCACATCACGCCGTGGAATTTCCCCCTCGGCATGGCGATGCGCTCCCTCGCCCCCGCGCTCGCGGCCGGCTGTACCGCCGTCCTCAAGCCCGCCGAGCAGACGCCGCTCACCACCCTCGCCCTCGCCGACATCGCCCGCACCGCCGGCATTCCCCCCGGCGTCATCAACGTCGTCACCGGGCTCGGCGAGGAAGCGGGCGCCGCCCTCACCGCCCATCCGCTCGTTTCCGGCATCACCTTCACCGGCTCGGTGGAGACCGGCCGCATCGTCGGCGCCGAGGCCGGCCGCACGCTCAAATCGGTGGTGCTGGAACTCGGCGGCAAGAACCCGATGATCGTCTTCGCCGACGCCGATCTCGATCGCGCCGTCGCGGCCGCCATCGAGGGCGGCTTCGACAACACCGGCCAGGTGTGCTCCTCCTCCTCGCGCCTCATCGTGGAGCGCTCCATCAAGGACGCCTTCCTAGAGCGCCTGGTGGCGCGCGCCGAGACCCTCGTCACCGCGCCCGGCGTCGACGACCGCGACCTCGGCCCCCTCGTCTCGGCCGAGCAGCACGGCAAGGTGATGGACCACATCGCCGCCGCCCGCGCCGACGGCGCCCGCACCCTGACCGGCGGCATCCGCCCGCCCGGCCTCGACAAGGGCTATTTCGTCGCCCCCACCGTGTTCGACGCGGTCGACCCGCAGAGCCGCATCGCGCGCGAGGAAACCTTCGGCCCCGTGGTGAGCGCCTTCGCGTTCGACACCGAGGAGGAGGCCATCGCGCTCGCCAACGCGCTCCCCTTCGGCCTCAACGCGGGGGTGATGACGCGCGACATCGACCGCGCCCTCGCCTGCGCGCGGGACCTGGAAGCCGGCTCGGTGTGGATCAACGGCTGGTTCATCGGCGGCGTGCAGGCGCCCACCGGCGGCATCAAGGATTCGGGCACCGGCCGCGAGCGCGGCCTCGCCGGGATCATGAACTACCTCACCATCAAGAACATCGGCATCGCGCTCCAGAAGCGCGACACGGGCTGAGCAGCCCGCGCCGCCGCCATCGCCCCAACCCCCATGCCAAAGGAACGAGGACCCATGTCGCCGATCGCCGACGTGACCCACCACGACATCTTCAAGCACCCCGAGCACTGCGTGAACCAGATCGCGGCGCGCACCCTGGCGAACGGCGACATCCTCGCCGTCTTCAACGAGGAGCGCTTCCCGTTCCACCACGACAGCGGCCAGACGCTCATCACGCGCTCCAGCGACGGCGGCCTCACCTGGTCGGCGCCCAAGGTGGTGCTGCCCTGGACCGACACCGTCGGCAACTGGGATTGCGGCATCTGCGAGCTCGCCGACGGCACGCTCCTGGTCAACCTCACCATCACCGCCTTCTTCAAGCGCGGCCAGAACCCGACGCAGCCCTCCTGGTCGTCCAACCCGTGGACCAAGGAGTGGGGCGACTGGACCTGGGCCTTCAAGACGCAAGGCTGGCTGGGCACCTTCGTGCTCAAATCCACCGACGGCGGCGAGAGCTGGAGCGCGCCCATCCCGTGCAACGTGCGCCCGCTCAAGCACGGCGGCTGCCGTCTCGGCTGCTGGCAGCTCCCCGACGGTGGCGTGCTGATGGGCCTTTACGGCCGCATCCGCGGCTACGGCGAGGAAGGCGAAGGGGAAACCACCCGCTCCGCCCTCATCCGCTCCGACGATGGCGGCACCAACTGGGAATACTACTCCACCCTCGCCTACGACCCCGCCTCGATCATCGACTACGAGGAGCCCTCGATCCTGCGCCTCGCGGACGGGCGGCTCGTCTGTTTCATGCGCACCCACGTCAACCCCTCGGGCGACGCCAAGAACATGGTCATGACGGTGTCGGACGATGACGGCTTCTCCTGGACGCCGCCCAAATGGACCAACATCTGGGGCTATCCGGCCGACATGATCACCCTCGCGGACGGGCGCTACCTGATGGTCTACGGCTACCGCCGCAAGCCCTACGGCGTGCGCGGCATCGTCTCCGAGGACGGCCTCACGTGGGACGTGAAGAACGAGTTCGTCATCCGCGAGGGCGGGCTGCCGAAGTCGGCGGGCAAGGGCAAGCCAACCTCCAGCCTCGGCGGCGATTCGGGGGCGAGCGCCCACGGCGGCGGCGGCATCGACCCGGACAATCCCGGCCTCTTCCAGC
>JAUIJH010000204.1 GCA_030431335.1 Alphaproteobacteria bacterium | reverse complement strand
TTTCTGCGCCGGCGGCTCATCGTATAAGCTTTGCCGCAATCGAGTGGACGGCGGAGCGCGACGGACGCCTCATGAAAATTCTGGTGGCGGAGGATGACGAGGAGACGGCGCGCTACCTGAAGCGCTCGCTGTCGGCCGAGGGGCACGTGGTCGACGTGCTCGGCGATGGGCGCGAGGCACTGACCTACTGCCTCTACAACACCTGCGACCTCGTGATTCTCGACCGGATGCTGCCCGGGCTCGACGGCATGGCCGTGCTCAAGGCCCTGCGGGCCACCGAGCGGGACCTGCCGGTGATCTTCCTCACCGCGCTGTCGGGGGTCGACGACCGGGTGGAGGGGCTCAACGCCGGCAGCGACGACTACCTCACCAAGCCGTTTCACATTTCCGAGCTGCTGGCGCGGATCGGCGCCATCGTGCGGCGGCCGGCGGTGAGCGAGGCGAAGTCGACGCTGCGGGTGGAGGACCTCGAGCTCGACCTGATGCGGCGGTCGGCCCGGCGGCAGGACTGCGAGATCGAGCTGAAGCCGAAGGAATTCGCGGTGCTCGAGGTCTTGATGCGCAACGCCGGGCACATCGTGACCAAGGCGATGCTGCTGGAAAAGGTCTGGGACCTCAACTTCGATCCGGGGACGACGGTGGTCGAGACCCACATCAGCAATCTCAGGGCGAAGATCGACAAGCCGTTCGATGTGAAGCTTATCCATACCAACCGCAACTTCGGATATTCGATCCATGGGCCACGGTGACATTGCCCGCGGCTCGGCGTTTCGCTCCGCCACGCTGTCGGTCGTCATCGTGGCGCTTTCGGTCACCGTGGCGGGGGCGTTCTGCTACGTCATCGTGCGCCACGCGCTCTATTCGGCGCTGGAGGCGCAGCTGGTGGAGGAGGCGATCCTCTTCCGCGACCTCTACAACGAGGGCGGCATCGCCGCCGTGCGCAACGCGGTGCAGCGGCTGGAGGAGCCGGAGATCGGCGTCCACCGCGAGGTGGAGCTGATCGACCCCAGCGGCGCGCGCCTGGCGGGGACGCTGAACGTGGCGCCGGCGATCATCGGCGTGTCGCGCACCTTGCAGGTGCTGCCGGACCGGATGGGGCGCGAATATGCGCTGCGCTCGATCCTGCTGGACAGCTCGATGCTGGTGGTGGGGCGCAGCGTGGCACCGATCCGCGCGACGCTGCGCCAACTCGTGGTGGCGCTGATCGTGGCGTCGGGGCTGATCATTCTGACGGTGATCGCCACCGGGTGGGTGCTGAGCAAGCGCTCGTTCGACAAGCTGGGGCGGATTTCGCGCGCGCTGGAGCGGGTGAGCCACGGCGATCTCGCCGCGCGCACCGGGCCGATGCGCGGCGACGGGCAGATCGAGGCGATCTCGGCCCTGATCGACCAGTCGCTGGAGCGGCTGTCGACCATGGTGGAGGTGTCGCAGAACACGATCCGGGCGGTGGCGCACGATCTGCGCTCGCCGCTGAACCGCGCCGCGATCCGCCTGGAAGAGGCCGCAGGGGCACCGCCGGCCGAACGTGAGGAGCTGATCGCCAGCGCGCTGGAGGAATTGCACCGGGTGGGGCGGATCTTCGACACGGTGCTGCGGATCTCGGCGATCGAGGCGTCCTCGGGGCAGGCGACCTTGAAGCCGGTGGACCTGGCGGCGTTGATCGACAACGTGGTCGGGCTGTTCGAGGCGGATTTCGCGGCGCGGGGGCAGACCTTCGCGGTGGCGATCGCTGACCGGGTCCGCGTGGAGGGCGACGAGCAGGCGTTGCAGCAGATGCTGGTGAACCTCCTGTCCAACGCCAACAAGCACACGCCGGAGGGGGCGCACATCGTCGTCGGGCTGCGCCGCGAGAACGGCGCGGCCTGGCTCACCGTGTGCGACAACGGACCCGGCATCGCCGCCGAGGAACGGGCGGACGTGCTGAAGCCGTTCGTGCGGCTCGACCGCAGCCGCTCGCGCGAGGGCAGCGGGCTGGGCCTTGCCCTGGTGCAGGCCGTCGCCACCCGCCACGGCGCGAGCGTGGTGCTGTCGGACAATCCGCAGGGCAATTCGCCGGGCCTTTGCGTCGGCGTCCGGTTCCAAACGCCTGACGAACTTCAAGAAAACTTATAGTTCACGCGAACCTCTATTGAGGATGGGGTGACACATAAGAGATCCATCGGCCCTCCCGGGCTAAATTCCACCGGCGCTCGGAAAGGATCTCGGATGAACTCAATGCGTGCACCCACCGACCCGTTCGCCGGCGCCATGCCGGCCTCGCACGCCGGGTAGCCCCTCTCGCACCGGCAGGGGGCGCGCCCGCGCCCTTCGAGCCAAAATCACCAATTTCGCCAAAGACGGACCCGGGGTCGGCCCCGGAGGGAACAGGTATGAACATTCATCAAAATCTCAGCGACCCGCGTGCGAACGACGGACCGAACGCTTCCGGCGATCAGCTGGAGCGGCTGCGCGGCTACATCAACAGCCAGATCGTGGGGCAGAGCGCCTTCCTCGACAAATTGCTGATCGCGCTTCTGGCCGACGGGCATGTGCTGCTGGAGGGCGCGCCGGGCCTCGCCAAGACCAAGGCGGTGAACACGCTGGCGGCGGCGATCCATTGCGACGACCGGCGCATCCAGTTCACGCCGGACCTGCTGCCGACCGACCTGACCGGCACGGACGTGTTCCGGCCCGGCGAGGGGACGTTCGAGTTCGTCGAGGGGCCGCTGTTTCACAACCTGATCCTGGCCGACGAGATCAACCGGGCGCCGGCGAAGGTGCAGTCGGCGCTGCTGGAGGCGATGGCGGAGCGGCAGATCACGGTGGGCCAGTCGACCTACAAGCTGCCGGACCTGTTCATGGTGCTGGCGACGCAGAACCCGATCGAGCAGGAGGGCACCTATCCGCTGCCCGAGGCGCAGCTCGACCGCTTCCTGATGCATGTGAAGGTGGACTATCCGGACCTGGAGGCCGAGCGGCAGATCCTGGCGCTGGTGCGCGGCGAGGCGATGCACGGCCGCACCGAGCCCGACTTCACCGTGACGCCGGCGACCATCTTCGGCTGGCGGGCGGCCGCGCTCAAGACGCACGTGTCCAAGGCGCTGGAGGACTACATCCTCCAGTTCGTGTTCGCGACGCGCAAGCCGGAGACCTACGGCAACGATCTGAGCGGCCTGATCGCGTTCGGCGCCAGCCCGCGCGGCACCATCGCGCTCGACCGCTGCGCGCGGGTCCACGCCTTCATGCGCGGGTCGGAGTTCGCGACGCCGGTGGACGTGCAGGCCGTGGTGCACGACGTGCTGCGGCACCGGCTGATCCTCAACTTCGAGGCGGAGGCCGACGGCGTCACCAAGGACCAGGTGATCGACGAGCTCCTGAAGCGCGTGCCGGTCTCCTGAGCCGGCCGGGGACAAGCGACATGGCACAAGAGACCACGGCACGCGGCGAGGACGGCGGCGGCATCTTCGCCTCGTTCAAGTCGCTGGTGCGCACGCGGCCGGACCGCAAGGCGACGGGCTTCGCGCCCGGCGGACGGGTGGCGACGCATCAGTTCGGCAGCAACCGCTCGGTGTTTCGCGGGCGGGGCATGGAGTTCGACGAATCGCGCATCTACCAGCACGGCGACGACATGCGCTCCGTCGACTGGCGCGTGACGGCGCGCACCGGCCAGCTCCACACCAAGCTCTACCATGAGGAGCGCGAGCGGCCGGTGCTGATCCTGGCCGATCTCGGCCCCTCGATGCGGTTCGGCACGCGGGTGCGGTTCAAGTCGGTGCTGGCGGCGGAGATCGCGGCGTCGCTGGCCTGGGTGGGCCTCGACGGCGGCGACCGGGTGGGCGGCTTCGTGATGACCGCGAGCGGCATGCGCAGCCACAAGATGTCGCGCAGCGCCTCGGCGTTGCTGCAATATCTGAAGGCGCTGGCGGAGGCCACGCAGGAGCCGATCGCGGAGGGCGAGGAGCCCCGCGAGGAGCCGCTGGACGCGGCGATCGAGCGGCTGCGCCATGTGAGCCGGCCGGGGGCGCTGGTGTTCCTGATCAGCGATTTCGCGCGGTTCGACGACAAGGCCGAGCGGGCGTTGCGGCGGCTGTCGCTGCACGCGCACGTCACCAACATCCTGGTCTACGACCAGCTCGACACCATGCTGCCGAGCGGGCGCCAGCGGATCTCCGACGGGCTGGAGGCGGTGGCGCTGGGCGCGCTGTCGCGCCGGCAGCTCGACGACTACGCCAAGGCGTTCGCGGACCGGCGCGAGCGGATCGAGCGGCTGAGCCGCACGCGGGGGATGGCGTTCCTGGCCATCGCGACCGGCGACGACCCGCGCACGGTCCTGCAGCCCTACAACAAGGGCGCCGCCAAGGCGTCCGCCAGGACGAGGATGGCGGCATGAACGAGCCGACGAAATTGTCACCCGAGCTGGCGGCGCAGCTCGAGGCGTTGCGCGACATCCATTTGCCGGAGGCGGTCTCGTGGTGGCCGCTGGCGCCGGGCTGGTGGGTGCTGCTGGCGCTGGTGGCGGCCGCGATCGTCGCGCTGTTCGTGGCGCGGGCGATGCGGCGGCGCACGGTGCGCTACCGGGCGCTGGCCGAGCTCGACGCGTTGCGGCGGCGGCGCGATCTCGGCGCCGCGGAGGGGGCGCTCGCGATCGAGGTGCTGTTGAAGCGCGTGGTGTTGCAGCGGGTGCATCTCAGCGGCCATGCGGCGTCGCACGGCACCGAGTGGGTGACCGTGCTGGCCGAGGGCCCGGCCGGGATGCCGCCGGAGATCGCGCGCTACATCGCGGCCGCGCCCTATGCCGCGCGGGCCGCCAACGAGAACGAGACGCCAGACCGCGAGGCGCTGTTCGCGTCGGCGCGTCGCTGGATCCGGAGGCACACATGATCGAGTTTTTATGGCCGCTGGCCTTCGCGCTCCTGCCGCTGCCGTTCCTGGTGCGCTGGCTGACCAAGCCGGCCGAGCTGCCGGCGACCGGCGCGTTGAAGGTGCCGTTCTATCGGCAGCTGGTGTCGTCCGGCACGACGAGCGCCAAGGGGGCGATCCGCCGGCCGGTGCGGCTGGTGCTGGCCACGCTGATCTGGGCGCTGCTGGTCACCGGGCTGGCGCGGCCGGTCTACGTGGGGCCGGAGGTGCCGCTGCCGGTGGAGGGTCGCAACATCATGATGGCGATCGACCTTTCGGGCAGCATGGGGCAGCAGGATTTCGCGCTCGACGGGCGTCCGACGACGCGCCTGGAGGTGGTGAAGGACGCCGCGGAGGACTTCCTCGCCCGGCGCAAGGGCGACCGTGTCGGCCTGGTGCTGTTCTCGGACCGGGCTTACCTGCAGGCGCCGCTGACGTTCGACCGCAAGGTGGTGACGGAGCTGCTCGGCGAGGCGCAGGTGGGGCTGACCGGGCAGGAGACGGCCATCGGCGACGCCATCGCGGTGGCGGCCAAGCGCTTGAAGGACCGGCCGGCCGACAGCCGCGTGCTGGTGCTCCTGACGGACGGCGCCAGCAACGCGGGCGCGCTGGAGCCGATGAAGGCGGCCGAGATCGCCAAGGACCTCGGCATCCGCATCTACACCATCGGCGTGGGCGCGGGGCCGCAGGAGGTGCGCACGGCGTTCGGGCGGCAGATCGTCGACCCCGCGCGCGGCCTCGACGAGGCGACGCTGACGGCGATCGCCGATGCGACGGGCGGGCAGTATTTCCGCGCCCGCGACGTGAAGGGTCTGGCGAACGTGTACGCCGAGATCGACCGGTTGGAGCCGGTCGAGGGCGATCCGCAGACCGTGCGCCCCAGCGTGGCGCTCTACTATTGGCCGCTGGGGCTCGCGCTTTTTCTCACCGCGCTGTTTTCGGCGATTGCCGCCTGGGCCGCGCCGCGGTCGCGCTCGACGCTCGCGTCGCAACCGGCTGGAGTCTGATCTGATGTTTGGCACCGATTTCTTCTTCCTGCGGCCGGGCTGGCTGCTCCTTCTCATCCCGGCCGCGGGGCTGGTGGTGCTGGCGCTGCGCCAGCGCTCGTCCGGCGACAGCGGCGCCTGGCGCGGGCTGGTGGACGCGCACCTGTTGGCGGCGCTGTCGGTGGGCGGCAACAACACGCGGCCGAGCCGGATCCTGCCGGCGCTGCTGGGGCTGGGCCTCGCGGCGGCGATCCTCGCGATGGCGGGGCCGACCTGGCAGAAGATCGAGCTGCCGAGCTTCAAGACCAAGGACCCGACGGTGGTGGTGCTGAGCCTCGCCCAGTCGATGAACGCCAACGACGTGAAGCCGACGCGGCTGACGCGGGCCGGCCACAAGGTGCGCGACATCCTGGAGCGGATGGACGGGGGCGACGTGGGGCTGGTGGTCTATTCGGACCGGCCGTTCACGGCGGCGCCGCTGACGGAGGACAGCGCCGTCATCCGCGAGATGCTGCCGGAGCTGTCCACCTCGCTGATGCCGGTGCTGGGCAACCGGGCCGACCGGGCGCTGACCCAGGCGACGGCGCTGTTGAAGAATGCCGGCGCGGCGGCGGGGCGGATCGTGCTGATCGCCGACGGGCCGGGCTCCGACGTGGAGGCGGCCGTGGCGGCGGCAAAGGCGGCCGAGGCCGACGGCTACGAGGTCGACGTGCTGGCCGTGGGCGAGGATGCGGAGGCGACGATGCTGTCGGCGTCCGGGCGAGCCATCGCCGGGGCGGACGGCAAGGGGCTGTCGGCCGGGTTCGATCCGGACGGGCTGCGCGCCGTGGCGGCGGCCGGCGGCGGGCGCTACGTGGGCCTCACCGCGGGTTCGGCGGACGTTGCGCAGATCGTGCCGGACGAGGACGCGGCCGGCCCGCAGAGCGGGATGATGGCGCAGGACCTGAAGGCCGACGGGTGGAACGACATGGGCTACTGGCTCCTGATCGTGCCGATCCTGCTGGCGCCTCTGGCGTTCCGCCGCAACGTGCTGATGGGCGCGGCGCTGGCGCTCCTCCTGGTGCCGGCATTGCTGCCGGGCGAGGCGCGGGCGGCCGACCTGGCCGATCTGTGGAAGACACCGGACCAGCAGGGCGCGGCGGCCTTCGAGGCGGCCAACTACGAGGCGGCCGCGGCGGCATTCGACGATGCCGAGTGGCGGGCGAGCGCCCACTACCGTGCCGGCGACTACGGCGCGGCGGCGGCGGCGCTGTCGGGCGTGGAGACGCCCGACGCGGCCTATAATCGCGGCAATGCCCTCGCCAAGGCCGGCGAGCTGGAGGCCGCGCTGGAAGCCTACGATGCCTCGCTGGCGGTGCGGCCGGACGATGAGGACACCAAGTTCAACCGCGATCTGGTGGCCCGGCTCTTGGAGGAACAGAAGCAGCAGCAAGAGCAAGAGGACCAGCAGAAGCAGGACCAGCAGCAACAGCAGGACCAGCAGCAGAACGGCGAGCAAAACCAGGACCAGCAGTCCGGCGACGGTAAGGACCAGCAGCAGGCCGGCGAGAGCGGCGAGCAGGGCGAAGACCAGCAGCAGGCCGGTCAGAGCGGCGAGCAGCAGGGCGAGGACCAGCAGCAGGCCGGTCAGAGCGGCGAGCAGCAGGGCGAGGACCAGCAGCAGGCCGGTGAGAGCGGCGAGCAGCAGGGCGAGGACCAGCAGCAGGCCGGTGAGAGCGGCGAGCAGCAGGGCGAGGACCAGCAGCAGGCCGGTGAGAGCGGCGAGCAGCAGGGCGAGGACCAGCAGCAGGCCGGCGAGAACGGCGAGCAGCAGGGCAAGGACCAGCAGCAGGCCGGCGAGAGCGGCGAGCAGCAGGGTGAGGGCCAGCAGCAGGCCGACCAGCAGGCCCGCGAGGCCGAGCAGCAGCAGGCCGGGCAGCAAGGCGAGCCGCAGGAGATGGGCGCGGAAGAGGGCGAGTCGGGCGACGAATGGGCCGCCGACACGCCGGAGGCGCCGCAGGAGAAAAGCGCCTTCCAGAAGGCGATGGACGCGCTGCTGCGCGGCAATGCCGAGCCGAGCGAGACCGAACAGGAGCCCGAGGCGGTTGCCTCGAGCCAGGGGCTGAGCGAGCGCGAGCAGGCGAACGAGCAGTTGTTGCGGCGCGTGCCCGACGATGCCTCCGGCCTGCTGCGCGCCCGCATCATGCAGAACTACAGGCAGACCCGCTGATGACGACCGCACCGAGGACACTTCCGATGACCATCGTTCACCGTGCCGCTACCCTCTCCATCGCAGCCGCGCTTCTGGTCGGCGCCGCGGGGTTCGCCCTCGCCGACGTGCGGGCCTCGCTGAGCCAGACCCAGGTGGCCGAGGGCGACAGCTTCGTGCTGCACCTCGAGGCCGACGGCGCGGCGCAGGGGGCTTCGCCCGATCTCAGCGTGCTGCAGGGCGATTTCACAGTGGGGGGGACGAGCCAGTCGTCCTCCACCCAGGTGGTGAATGGGCGGATGAGCCAGTCGATGGGGTGGGCGATCACGCTGACGCCGAAATCGAAGGGCAAGCTGACCGTCCCCGCCGTCGCGGTGGGCGGCGAGGAAAGCCGGCCGCTCGAAATCGAGGTGGTGGACCTTGCGAGCCTGCCGCGGGCGAACCTCGCCGACACCGGCATCGAGGTGGAGATGAGCGTCGCGCCGGGCAACTACTACGTGCAGCAGGAGATCCCGCTGCATGTGCAGATCCTGTCGGCGGTGGACATGCGCAGCGCGCAGCTCACCGAGCCGTCGTCGCCCGACGCGATCATCACCAAGACGGGCGAGGATCGCACCAGCCGGGTGACGATGGCCGGCCGGCCGGTGGTGGTGATCGACCGCGATTACCTGGTGAAACCGCAAAAGAGCGGGCCGCTGGAGCTGGCGCCGGTGACGCTGCGGGCGCGGGTGGTGGACGAGCAGGCGCGGCGCCGCTCGCCCTTCGGCGGGAGCGACCCGTTCGAGCGGATGCGTGACCGGTTCGGGTTCTCCGGCTTCGGGGGAATGCCGGGCTTCGGCGGCTCGCTGTTCGACGACATGATGAACCCGGGGCGGGAGCTGGTGGCGCGCTCGGAGCCGGTGACCTTGGACATCGCCGCGCGCCCCGGCGCGACCACGGGCTGGTTCCTGCCGGCCAAGAACGTGGAGGTGCGCGGCACCTGGCGGCCCGAGACGCCGGACTTCAAGGCCGGCGAGGCGGTGCAGCGGATCGTGCAGATCGTGGCGCTGGGGGCCTCCAAGGAGCAGCTGCCGGACCTCGCGTTCGCCGATGTCGACGGCGCGCAGATCTATGTGGAGCGGGTCGACGACCGCTCGCAGGACACCGGCGACGGGACGGCGGCGATCAAGCAGTACACGCTGTCGGTGGTGCCGACGCGCGGCGGCGAGGTGACGCTGCCGGCCATCGAGGTGAGCTGGCTCGACAGCGCCAGCGGCGAGGAGCGGACCGCGGTGCTGGCGGCGGAGACGATCACCGTGGAAGGCGCGCCCGGCGTGGGCACGGCGGCCAAGCCGGCGCCCATCGTGGCCGGCCGGGCCGCCCCGGACGCGGCCGATCCGCTGGCGAATGTGTCCGACGGGATGCTGATGGCGATCGGCGGCGGGGTGCTCGTGGTGCTGCTCGGCGCCATCGCGGCCGTGGCGCGGGCGCGGCGCGGGCGTGCCGTGGCGGCGAAGCCGGCGGCGGAGGCCGCGCCGGAGCCGGCGGCGGGGCTCGCCGAAAGCGCCAAG
>JAUIJH010000203.1 GCA_030431335.1 Alphaproteobacteria bacterium | reverse complement strand
CGATGCCGCCACCGGCGCCGGCTCGTCCGCGCCGGAGGGCGCCAGCCGCGCCACGTCGCCGGGCGCGATGCCCAGCGCGTCGACCAGCTGCTTCATGCCGTATTGCGGGTGGCCCGGCCCATCCTCGGCCTCCGCGAGCGCGGCCCAGGTGGCAGCGTCGGCGGTGCGGTCGAAGCCGGGCAGCACCACGGCGCCCATCGGGCTCTCGGCGATGGCGCGGATCAGCCGGCGCGTCGCCGGGATCGAGCCGGTGGAGCCCGCCACCACGATCGGCCCGGTCGCCTCGCGCGTCTGCCGGGCGGCCCGCTCCGCCTCCAGGCGCCGCGCGGCGGCGGCGGTGATCTTGCCGGCGGCCTCGAGGTGGGCCGGCCACACCTCCGTCGCGATGGTGAGGAAGCGGGTGGTGATCTCCCAGTGGCCGGCGAGGTCGGCCCGCTCCACCAGGCCCGGCAGGTCGGCCCAGTCGGCCTCCTGCGTCTCCACCTGGTCCATCAGCGTGATGAGATCGTCCGCCAGGCGCACCGCGTCGGCCCCGGAGGCGGGCATCAGGAGCCGCGCGTCCTCGGCGGCGAAGCCCTTCTCCAGCGTGCGGGCGAAGGCGTCGACCAGCGCCGCCAGCGCGACGCGCGCCTCCAGCAGCCCCATCACGGCCGGGCCGCCCGCCTCGGCCTCCTCCTCGCTCTCGCCCAGCGCCTCGATGCGCGGCAGCGCCGTCGGCCCGCCGGCGAGCGCCAGGAACTCCTCCGCCAACGCCCGCGCGGCCCGGCGGGTCGGCAGGTAGACGGTGGCGCGCGCCAGCGCCAGCGGGTGGTCGGGCCGCGTCCCGCCGGGCCACAGCGTGCCGTCGAGGAGGCGCGCGGCGAGGGTCTTCAGGAACGGGTCACCCGGATCGACCGAGTAGACCCTCATGCCGCGCTGTTGCGGTAGGCTTTTTCGGCCTGGCCGATGGCCTCCGGCGTGCCGACGTGCAGCCAGATGCCGTCGAGGCGCAGCCCGTAGAGGCGGCCCTCGCCGATCAGCCGGTCGAAGATGACGTTGAGCGAGAAGCGCCCGTCCGGCGCATCGGCGAACGCGGACGGCGAGAACACCGCGCATCCCGCATAGACGAACGGCGCGATGGTGCGCTCGACCCGGCGCGACACGCGCCCGTCCGGCGTCAGCTCGAAATCGCCGTGGCCGTCGTAGCCGACCGCGTCGACGGTGGGCGCGCACAGGACGATGCCGTCCATCCGCGCCGGGTCGAACGCGGCCACCAGCCGGGCGAGATTGTTGGAGGCGCCCTCGACCCAGAACGTGTCGGAGTTCGCCACCACGAACGGCGCGTCGCCCAAAAGCGGCAGCGCCTTGACCACGCCGCCGCCGGTCTCCAGCAGCGCCTCGCGCTCGTCCGAAATGGTGACGCGCCCGTCCACCCGCCGACGCACGTGCACCTCGATCAGGTCCGGCAGGTAGTGCACGTTGACCACGAAGCGCGACACGCCGGCGGCGTCGAGCCGGTCGAACACGTGGTCGATCAGCGCCTTGCCGGCGACCTCGATCAGGGGCTTGGGCGCCATCGCGCTCAGAGGGCGCATCCGCGAGCCGCGTCCGGCGGCCAGCACCATCGCGACAAGCTCGCTCATTTGGCGTCCATGATCTCGGTATTGCTGGCGAACCAGGCGGCTAGGGGGGCGAGCGCCGGGGTGGCGGTCAGGTTGCGCCTCAGCGCGTCGATCACGTGCGGGAGGTAGCCGAGATAATGCGGCTTGCCGTCCCGGTCGTTGAGGCGGCGGAAGACGCCGGCGATCCGCGTCGCCCGCTGCGCGCCGACGATGTGATAGGCCTCGCGCCAGCGCGCCACGTCGAGGCCCGGCCGGCCGGCGAGGTAGCGCGATACCAGATCCGCCTCCAGCGCCGGCGGAATCCGGACGCGGGCATCCTGCGCGAGCGAGACGACATCATAGGCGGAAGGCGCGATCATCGCGTCCTGATAGTCGATAATGCCGATCTTCGCGATGCCTTCGCGCGCCGGTAGCCACAGGCAATTGGGCGAGTGGTAGTCGCGCAGCGCGAGATGGTCGTCGCCGCGCCACAGACCGTCGAGCGCGGTGCGCCACAGCGCCGCATATTCGTCCGTCGGCGCCGTCCGCAGGAACCACTCCGGAAAGAGGCCGACCTCCAGCACCGCGAGCGTCGTATCGAAGCGCGGCGGGGCGTGCGGGCCGCCGGGGCCGGGCACCGGGTCGGGCGGCGGGCTCTGGTGGAAGGCGGCGAGGGCGTCGGCGGCGAGGCGGTAGCGCTCGGCGACGGGCACGCCGTCCTCGGCGATCTTGCCGTCGCCGAGGTCTTCCAGCAGCAGGAAGCCGGCCCCGGCATCGGCCGACAGCACGGCGGGTGCGGAAAGCCCCCGGCTCCTGAGCAGCGCCCCCACGGCGAGGAAGGCGTTGTTGTTGCCGTCCGCGAGGCGGGCGCGGGCCGGATACGAATCGGGCGCCGGGGTGAAGGCGGGGGCGTTCATCAGCACCGCGCTGGTCTCGTCCCGGTAGAGGCGCTCGTAGTTGCGCGTGGAGGCGTCCTGCTTCAGCGGGATGCGCGCGGCCGCGCCCCAGCCGGCCCGCTCCACGAAGGCCCGCAGCGCGAGGCGGCGGGCGAAGCGGGCGGCGAACGCCTCGGGCGCGGTGAGGGTGACGCGGCGCGCCGTCTCGTCCTCGTCCGCATCGGTGCCGAACGCGATGGCGACGGTGATCGGCAGCGGCGCCTTGGGCCACTCCACCAGCTCGGCCGCGTCCGGCTCGCCGAGGCCGAGCTCGTCCGCCTCCGCCGGGTCGGCGACGCGGTAGAGGTCGGCGTGGCGGATCGGCACGCGCCCGCCCTCGTAGGGCTGCACCAGCGTGAAGGTGGGGCTCGGCACCTCCAGCGCCGGATCGCCGGCGATTGCGCGCACGATGGCGCGGGCGAGCGTGGTCTTGCCGGCCCCGAGGTCGCCCACGAGGCCGATGCGGTCGCCCGTCTGCAGGACGGCGGCGATGTCGGTGCCGAGCGCGGCCATCGCGTCCTCGCCGGCAATATCGATCACGATGGAATTCACGCAGCGTCCTGGACAGCCTCGCGCGCGGCATGGCGCGGGAAACGCACAACCACTTCCGCACCCGGTCCGTCAACGGCCCCGACCGCGACAGAGCCGCCGTGCAGCTCCACGAAGCTCTTCACCAGCGACAGGCCGAGCCCCACGCCGCCGCGCCGGCCCTGGGCGCCGGTGGTCATGAAGCGCTCGAAGATCGCCTCCGCCTTGTCGGCGGCGATGCCCGGCCCGCGGTCGCGCACGGCAATGGCCACGAACTCGCCCTCGCGCCGGCTCTCGATGGCGACCGGGCTGCCCTGCGGCGAATGCGAGATGGCGTTGGAGACGAGGTTGAACAGCACCTGCCGCACCCGCTGCGCGTCGCCCTCGAAGTGGCCGGCCTCGGGGGGGATGGCGATCTCGATGTCGAGCGAGGCCTCCGCGATGCGGTCCTTCAGCCCGTCCAGCACCTGCCGCACGCTGGCCGCCACGTCCACCGGTGCCAGCGACAGCTCCATGATGCCGGCATCGATGGTGGCAAGGTCGAGGATGCCGTCGATGATCACGAGCAGCGCCTCCGAGGAGGTGGAGATGTAGTTGGCGTACTCGCGCTGGCGGTCCGACAGGGCGCCGGTCTCGGGCCGGTTGAGGAGCTGGGTGAAGCCGATGATGGTGTTGAGCGGCGAGCGCAGCTCGTAGGAGACGTGCTCGATGAAGGCGTTCTTGAGGTTGTCCGCCGCCTCCAGCGCGTTGTTGCGCTCCACCAGCGCGCGGGCGACGTTCACGCTGTCGGTCACGTCGGCGAAGGTGGCCAGCGTCGACCCGTCCGGCAGCGGGCTGAAGGTGTAGTCGAGCACGCGCCCGTCCACGCGCTCCAGGCGGCCGGTGGCGCCGGTGCGGTGGTCGGTGAGGCCGGTGACGAGGTTGGTGAGCCCGCCCCACACGCCCTGCGTCTCGGCCGGGGCGGTGGCGGCCAGCGCCCGCACGTGCTCGCCCGGCTCGGCCGCCGCGATGCCGCAGAGCTGCCAGAAGGCGGGGTTAGACAGGCGCAGCAGCCCGTCGGGGCCGAAGCTCGCCACGCCCTCGCCCAGGTGGTCGATGGTCTCGGCCTGGGCGCTGGACAGGGCGTTGTAGCGCCGCTCCAGGGCGAGCTGCTCGGTGACGTTCTCGTAGATGTACGTCACGCCGCCGTCCGAGCCCGGGTTGGCGATCACGCGCAGCGTCTGCCCGTCCGGCAGGTGCCACCAGCGCTCGAACCCCTCGCGCGTCTCGTAGCCCTTGAGCTGCTCGCGCTTCCAGGCCTTGAAGTCGGCGGTCTCGGGCAGCCGGCGGTCGGCGCGCAGGCGGTCGAGGAAGCGCTCTTCCTGCGGCGCCTGCTCCAGGAAGGCCGGCGGCAGGTTCCACAAGGTGGCGAAGGCCGCGTTGTGGAAGGCGAGGCGCCGGTCGGGGCCGAAGATGGCGATGGCGGTGGCGAGGCGGTCCAGCGTCGCCGAGTGGCTCTGCAGGGCGCGCTCCTGGGCGCGCAGCGTCTGCGTCGTCTTGGTCACGTCGAGGGCGAGGGCGGCCAGCGCGCCCTCGCGGCGCGTGGCGGCGACGTCGAGGATGCGCCGCTCGCCCTTGACGATGGTGGAGACGCGTTCCTCCACCGGCCCGGTGCCTTCGCGGGCGAGCTGGGCGGCGGCGTTGGCGTCCAGCAGCGGCTCGACGGCGGCGGCATCGGCGCTCGCCGCGCCGACGGCGCGGGCGTAGGCGGCGTTGGTGAAGATGCGGCCGCTGCCGGCGGTCTCCACCCACACCGGGTGCGGCAGGTGGGTGATGAGGTCGGCGAGGTGGGCGGCGAGGCTGCCGGCCTCCTCGGTGCGGGCGGCGGGCTCGATCATGAGCTGCGGCGTGCCGCCGTCATAGGCGGCGACGGCGAAGGCGTTCTCGCCCGGCAGCGGGTGGCGGATGGCCCCGCCGGTGGCGAGTGGGCCGAGCACGGCGGCGAGCGGGCCGCGCCCTTCGAGGCCCTCTGCGACGGTCTCCGGCACGCGCCCCACCGTGGCGAGCGCGCCCGAGGGCATCGGCTGCGCGGCGCCGACGGCACCGGCGGCCAGCGCGGCTTCCGCCAGACGGGCGCGGCTCTTGGCTGCGCGCAACGCGGCCTCGGCCCGCGCGGCGGACCGCCCGGCCAGCCCGGCATAGATCGCCAGCATTGCGGCGATCGCCAGCGCCGCCGCGGTGATCAGCCACGCGCTCATCGACGCCGCCATCCGCCCTCAAAGGCCATCGCCCACCTCCGCCTGCGCCCGGAACTCTAACGTCGCGCGCAATTCGGAACGAATTCTAAACCCCGCGGCCGCCGCGCGCGAGGCGGTGCGGCGCGAAGTGCACCGCTTGCTGGCGGCGGGCGGGTTGCCGGCGGGCGCGCCGGCTCAGCGATCGGCCAGCGCCAGGCGGACGCCGAGCGCGCAATAGAGCGTGCCGACCGCCTTGCCCTGCCATCGCAGCACGGCGGGATGGCGCCGCACGAAGCGCCCGATGCCGCCCGCCCCCACCGCGAACGCCACCGTGCTCACCAGCCCGAGCCCCACGAACACGATGCCCAGCAGCGAGAGCTGCAACGCCACCGCGCCGGCCGCCGGATCCACGAACTGCGGTAGGAAGGCGAGGAAGAACAGCGCCGTCTTGGGGTTGAGCACCTCCACCAGGATCGCCTGCCGGAAGGCGCGCCCGGCCGTGATCGCCTGCGCGCCGGCGCCCAGGTCGACCGGCGTGCGCTGCAGGATCGCCCGCACGCCGAGATAGACCAGATAGGCCGCGCCCGCGTATTTCACGATGCTGAACAGCAGTGCCGACGTGGCGATGATCGCCGACAGCCCGACGATCGCCATCGCCGTGTGCACGAGGTCGCCGGCCGCGATCCCCGCCCCCGTCGCCAGGCCCACGCGGGTGCCGGAGCTGGTGGCCCGCGCCACTGTGAACAGCGTCGCCGGCCCCGGAATGAACACGAAGCCGAGCACGATCAGCCCGAAGGCCGCCAGCGTGGTGAGGTCAACCATGGCGCCATCCCGCAATTGTCCGCCGGATGGACGCACGCCCGCCCGCGCCTTGCAAGGCGCGGCGGCTCAGAAATAGATGCGCTGGTTCTCCATGCCGGTGTACAGGCCCGCCACCTCGTCGGCGTAGCCGTTGTACAGCAGCGTCGGGATCCGCTCCTCGCTGCCGAGCGGCTGCTCGCTCGCCTGGCTCCAGCGCGGGTGCGGCACCTCGGGGTTCACGTTGGCGTAGAAGCCGTATTCGCTGCCGGCGATGTCCATCCAGAACGAGGACGGCATCTCGTCGGTGAAGGTGAAGCGCACCAGCGACTTGATCGACTTGAAGCCGTACTTCCACGGCGTCGCGAGGCGCAGCGGCGCGCCGTTCTGCTCCTCCATCGGCTTGCCGTAGGCGCCGGTGACGAGGAACGTCAGCGGGTTGGTCGCCTCCTCGATGGTCAGCCCCTCCACGTAGGGCCACGGGTACCAGCTCTGGCGCTGCCCGGAGGCGACCTCGGGGTCGAGGAAGGTCTCCATGCGGACGTAGCGCGCGCCCGACAGCGGCGCGGCCAGCTTGACGAGATCGGCCATCGGGAAGCCCGTCCAGGGCACCACCATCGACCACGCCTCCACGCAGCGGTGGCGGTAGACGCGCTCTTCCAGGCTCATCCCGCGGATCAGCGTGTCGATGTCGAGCGTCTGCTCGTTCTCCACCATGCCGTCGATCTTCACGGTCCAGGGGCGCAGCGAAAGCTGCTGCGCGGCATTGAAAATACGCTTGTGCGACCCGAACTCGTAGAAATTGTTATAGGTGGTGACGAGCTCTTCCTTGGAGATCGGGCGCATTACGGCGTACGCATCGTTGCGCGGCGCGGGGTAGAGGTCCGCCGTGGGGTCGATTTCGTCGTCCGCCTTCGGGCCGTCGGTGCCGAGCAGGCGGTCGAACAGGCCGGCCTGCGCGGCCGGCGCGGCGGCAATGGCGCCGATCGCGCCCAGCCCCGCCGCCTTGATCAGCGAGCGGCGCTCGCGAAACAACCGCTCGGGCGTTGCGGCGCTCTCGGGCAAGGCCCAGCGTGGCTTGGATAAGATCGGCATTATGAAACAACCTCACTCATTTGCTCATCTTCAATATCTAGCGCGCAAAGCTCGCGATCGGGTCACACATGCCCGTGACGTTTCTTAACAACTCGCAATGTTAGACGCCATGGGCGCAGCGCAGAGGGGCCAGCCGATCCGGCAATACCGCGGAGATCTTCGTTGTTTGCAAGCTTCATACGATCTTCGCAAATGGCAAGCACAGTGTAGATGCGGTTGATTGAAGCAACAAAAAGTTCAATTTGGTATCAGAACTTCGTAAGAAGTGTGATTCGCCCCGGATCGGCCGGGTGGGGAGTGGAGATGAACGGCTCGTTCTTGCTGCCGGTGATGGCATCGTTGCTCGCGCTGGCGGGGTGTCTCGGTGTTCCGGAGGCCCTGTGGGTGCTGGGCCCGGCGGCTTTGCTGGCGCTGACGGCCGCGCCCGCGCGCGCCGAGGAGATGGACCTGCGCTCGGCGCTGTCGCCCGACGCGGAGGCGGTGCTGGACGCATCGCCGGACGCGTGCATCGTGTTGACCAAGGACGGCCTCGTGCTGTGGGCCAACACGGCCGCGCGCGACCAGTTCGGCCTGTTCGCCGCCGGCAACCCGTTCTCCTTCACCATGCGCGTGCCCGAGCTGATCCGCGCGGTGGAGCTGGTCGGGCGCACCGGGCGCAGCGAGCGGGCGCGCTGGTCCGAGAAGGTGCCCACCAGCTTGTGGTTCGAGGCCTACATCGCGCCGTGCCGCCTCGGCGGCGGCGGGCCGGATGCGCACGAGGCCACCATCGTGTTCGTGCGCGACCTCACCGAGCAGCAGCGCCTCCACCGCATGCGCGAGGATTTCGTCGCCAACGCCAGCCACGAGCTGCGCACCCCGCTGGCCGCGCTCACCGGCTTCATCGAGACGCTGCAGGGCCCCGCCAAGGACGATGCCAAGGCGCGCGAGCAGTTCCTCGGCATCATGCAGACCCAGGCCGAGCGCATGAAGCGCCTCACCGACGCGCTGCTGTCGCTGTCGCGCATCGAGATGCGCGCCCACGTGCGCCCGTCCGACCTGGTGGACGCCTCGTCCACCGTGCGCGCGGTGGTGGAGCTGGCGCGCCCGCAGGCCAACGAGGCGGACGTGGCGCTGGAGCTCAACATCGTCGACGAGCCGCTGCGCATTCGCGGCGACGCGGACGAGCTGGTGCAGCTGTTCGACAACCTCATCGAGAACGCCATCAAGTATGGCGGCGACGGGGGGCGTGTCATCGTCAGCGCGGCCTGCGAGCCGTCGGGCTCGGGCATGATGGCGGTGATCTCGGTGCAGGATTTCGGCCGCGGCATCGCGCCCGAGCACGTCCCGCGGCTGACGGAGCGCTTCTACCGCGTCGACGTGGAGGCCTCGCGCGCCAAACAGGGCACCGGGCTCGGCCTCGCCATCGTCAAGCACATCGTGGCGCGCCACCGCGGCCGGCTCAACGTGCGCAGCGAGCTGGGCGCCGGCACCACCTTCACCGTCCGCATCCCGATGGATCAGGCCTAGGCCCGCAGCCGTGAGCCATCGGCGCCGGCCCGCCGCGCAAGGCGGACCGGCCCCGCCCGACGCGGCACGGGCGCGGGGCGCCCCGGATCGCCGCGATCCGATTCGCCCAGCGTCATGTTAATGGAATTGCCGTTCCATATCAGACTATTAGACTGACACATGACGGTCACGCAGGCAGGTTAAACACTCCCAGCCCATCGCAACGCACGGCGCGGCTTACTGCTGCGCGGGGTTGCCGATGACAACTCACAGGGAGTCAATCCGTGCAATTCACCAAGCTTGCGAGCGCTGCCGCTCTCGCCGCTGCCGGCGCGCTGACCGCGACCGCCGTCGCGGCGCAATCTCGTGACACCATTCAGATCGCCGGTTCGTCGACGGTGCTGCCGTTCGCGTCGGTGGTGGCCGAGGAATTCGGGAACGCGTTCCCCGAATTCAACTCCCCGGTCGTGGCGTCGGGCGGCTCCTCGGGCGGCCTGCGTCAGTTCTGCCAGGGCGTCGGGCCCAACACCATCGACATCGCCAACTCCTCGCGGGCGATCCGCTCCAGCGAGATCGAGGCGTGCGCCGCCGCGGGCGTCAACGACATCGTCGAAGTCCGCATCGGCTATGACGGCATCGTCTTCGCCTCCGACGCGTCGACCAGCGAATTCGCGTTCGAGCCGGCCCAGATCTTCCAGGCGCTCGCCGCCAAGGTGCCCGTCGACGGCGAGCTGGTCGACAACCCCTACACCAGCTGGAACGAGATCGACGACAGCCTGCCCGACCAGGAGATCATGCTTGTGATCCCCGGCAGCAACCACGGCACCCGCGAAGTGTTCGAGGAAAAGGTCGTCATCCCCGGCTGCGAGACCTTCGACGCGATCACCTCGCTCGGCAAGGAAGAGATGAAGGCGGTCTGCCTCGGCCTGCGTCAGGACGGCCGCGTGAAAGAGATCGCCGGCGACT
>JAUIJH010000202.1 GCA_030431335.1 Alphaproteobacteria bacterium | reverse complement strand
TGAACAACCGCTGGTGGTCGTGGCGACCACCGGAATGATCGCCGATGCGGCGCGACAAGTCGGCGGCAACCTGGTGACCGTAAGGGCCCTGATGGGCCCCGGCGTCGATCCCCACGCCTACCGCCAGACACGCTCCGACATCGTCGCGCTCTCCAAAGCGGGCCTCGTGCTCTGGCACGGCCTCTATCTGGAAGCCCAGATGGAGGCCTTCTTCGAGGGGCTGGCGCGGCGCGTGCCGGTGGCGGCCGTCGCCGATACGCTGCCGCGCGATGCGCTGATCGGCCACAACGTCTACCAGGACAAGTTCGACCCCCACGTATGGATGGACCCCGGCCTGTGGGCGGACGTGGTGGTGGCGGTGCGCGACGCGCTGATCGAGGCGGCGCCCGACGATGCGGCCGGCTTCACCGCGCGCGCCGACGCCTACCTCGACGAGATCGCCGCGCTCGACGCCTATGCGGCCGAGACCATCGCCACCATTCCGGACGATCAGCGCGTCCTCGTCACCGCCCATGACGCCTTCGCCTATTTCGGGCGGGCCTATGGGGTGTCGGTGCTCGGCATCCAGGGCATCTCCACCGAGAGCGAGGCGGGCCTGCAGCGCATCAGCGCGCTGGTCGACGAGATCGTCGAGCGCCAGGTGAAGGCCGTCTTCGTGGAGACGTCGGTGTCGGACCGCAACGTGCGGGCGCTGGCGGAGGGCGCGGGGTCGAAGGGGCACACGCTGTCCATCGGCGGCGAGCTCTATTCCGACGCGATGGGCGTGCCGGGCACCTACGAGGGCACATATCTCGGCATGATCGACCACAATGTCACGACGATCACCAATGCGCTGGGCGGCAATGCGCCGCCGGCCGGGCGCATCGGCCGCCTGAGCGTGGGGGGCTAGGACCATGCTGAAACGTCTCGCGGCCGGAGTCGCCTCGGCCCTCAACACCGATTATGGCGCGCTGCAGGCGCACGAGATCGAGGGCGACGCGGCGCTCGCCGTGCGCGGCCTCACCGTCTCCTACGGCGGCGCGCCGGTGGTCTTTTCCGTCGATGCCACCTTCCCGGAAGGCACGATGAGCGCGGTGATCGGCCCGAACGGGGCCGGCAAGTCGACGATGCTCAAGGCCGCGCTCGGGATCGTGCCGCGCCTGTCGGGCAAGGTGGAGGTGTTCGGCGCCCCCTTCGTGGACGTGCGGCAGGCCGTCGCCTATGTGCCGCAGCGGGCCAGCGTCGACTGGGATTTCCCCACCCGGGCGCGCGATGTGGTGCTGATGGGGCTCTATCGCCGCGTGGGCCTTTTGGGGCGCATCGGGGCGCGCGAGCGGGCGGCCGCCGATGCGGCGCTGGAGCGGGTCGGCATGTCGGGCTTTGCCGAGCGCCAGATCGGTCAGCTCTCCGGCGGCCAGCAGCAGCGCGTGTTCCTCGCCCGCGCGCTGGCGCAGGATGCGCGCCTCCTACTGCTCGACGAGCCGTTCGCCGGCGTCGACGCGGCCACCGAGCGCGCCATCATCGCCGTCCTGCACGACCTCAAGGCCGAGGGCCGCACGGTCGTCGCGGTCCATCACGACCTGTCCACCGTGCGCGCCACCTTCGACCGGGTGCTGCTCCTCAACGTGCGCAAGATCGCCGAGGGGCCGACCGAGGAGGCCTTCACCGAGGAGAACCTGCGCGCCGCCTATGGCGGCAAGCTGGGCGCCCTCGCGCTTCCCGCGCAGGACGCGCCCGCCGCGTCCTTGCACTGAGGCCTGCATGTCGGCCCTGACGCAGGCATTGACGCTCGGCGCCGGCTATAACGCCGCGCTGGTGACGGTGGGGGCGGCGCTGCTGGGCGGCGCGGCCGGCTCGGTGGGCACCTTCATGTTCTTGCGCAAGCGCGCCCTCGTGAGCGATGCGCTGGCTCATTCGACGCTGCCGGGCATCGCCATCGCCTTCATGGTGATGGTGGCGCTGGGGGGCGACGGGCGCAACCTGCCGGGCCTGCTGGCGGGCTCGGCGATCAGCGCGGCCATCGGCCTGGTGGCCGTCGACCTCATCACCCGCCACACCCGCCTGGCGCAGGACGCGGCCATCGGCGCGGTGCTGTCGGTGTTCTTCGGCTTCGGCGTCGTCTGCCTCACCGCGATCCAGACCATGACGGCCGGCCGGCAGGCGGGGCTCGAGACCTTCCTGCTCGGCTCCACGGCGGGGATGCTGTACAGCGACGCGCTGTTGATCGCGGCGAGCGCGGCGCTGTGCGTCGCCGGCGTCTTCATCCTGCGCCGGCCGATGACCATCGTCGCCTTCGACGCCGGCTTTGCCGAGACCAGCGGCATTTCGGTGCGCGCGGTGGATTTCGCCATGACCTCGCTGGTTCTCGCCGTCACCGTGGTGGGGCTGAAGCTGGTGGGGCTGGTGTTGATCGTGGCGCTCCTGATCATCCCGCCCGTGGCGGCGCGGTTCTGGAGCGAGCGCAGCGAGCGGGTGATGCTGCTGGCGGCGGCTTTTGGCGCGGCCTCGGGGTATGTGGGGGCGGCGGTTTCGGCCACCGCGCCGGCGCTGCCGACGGGGGCGCTGATCGTGCTCACGGCGTTCGGCTTCTTCGCCGTCTCGATCCTGTTTTCGCCGCACCGCGGGGTGCTGGCGCAGATCGTGATGCGGCGGCGGACCTCGGTGCGGGTCCACCGCCGCCAGGGCCTGCTGGCGCTCGCCAAGGACGAGCCGATCTACGACCGGATGACGCTGGCGGTGCTGTTGCGCGAGGGCCTGGTGCGGCCCGACGGGGTGATGACCGAGGCGGGCGAGGCGCAGGCGGCCCACGCCTCGCGCGACGAGGCGCGCTGGCGCGTCGCCGCCGCGCTGTTCGAGCCGGCGGCGCTGCCCGTGCGCGGCGACCCGCTGATCCCCATCGATGGGCTGTTCACCGACGACCAGATCGCGGTGATCGATGCGCACCTCGCCGGCGCGAAGGGGGCCTGATGGGATCCGAGTTCGTCCAACTGTCGCTGACGCCGATCCTGATCGGGGTGCTTGCCGCCGTCGCGTGCGCGCTGCCGGGCAATTTCCTGCTCCTGCGCCGGCAGGCGCTGATCGGCGACGCCATCTCGCACGTGGTGCTGCCGGGCATCGTCATCGCCTTCCTGATCACCGGCATGGTGGCGACGTGGCCCATGATCCTCGGCGCGGCCGGGGCGGCGGTGGTCGCGGTGGTGATGATCGAGGCGATCAAGCGGCTGGGGCGGATCGAGCCCGGCGCGGCGATGGGCGTCACCTTCACCACGCTGTTTGCCGCCGGCGTCCTGATCCTGGAGCAGACCGACACGTCCTCGGTGCACCTCGACGTGCAGCACGCGCTCTACGGCAATCTCGAAAGCCTGATCTGGTTCGACGCGGTGGGCTGGGGCTCGCTCTTCGACCTCGCCGCGCTCGCGGGCCTGCCGACCGAGTTGCCGCGCATGGCGGTGGTGTCGGTGATCGTGGTGGTGCTGCTCGTCCTCTTCTGGCGACCCCTCAAGATCTCCACCTTCGACGAAGGCTATGCCGCCACCATCGGCATCCCGGTGACGGTGCTGGGCATCGGGCTCGTCATCGTGGCGGCGGTGGCGGCGGTGGCTGCGTTCGACGCGGTGGGCTCGATCATCGTGATCGCGATGTTCATCTGCCCGCCCGCCGCGGCCCGGCTGATGACGGACCGCCTGGAGCGGCAGATCTGGTGGAGCGTGCTGTTCGCGGCCACGGCGGCGGTGGCGGGGTATGTGCTCGCCGGCTACGGGCCGCAGTGGCTGGGGCGGGCCGATTCGGTGAGCGCCGCCGGCATGATCGCCACGGTTTCGGGGCTGATCCTCGCCGTCGCCTGTTGCGTCGGCCCGCACCGGCGCGCGCGCTGAGCGCGGCCGCACTGGCGCTCACTTTCGAAATGTGTTCGTATGGCGCCAAAGTGAAAGCGGAGTGACGTGGCGTGTCCATCGGCGATGACAGCGAGGCCGCCCTTCCCAAGGACGTGATGCTGCGCCAGGACGCCATCGTCGAGATGACGCGCAGCAACGGGCGCGTGGCGGTGGAGGAGCTTGCCGCCCATTTCGAGGTGACGCCGCAGACGATCCGCAAGGATCTCAACGACCTCGCGGCGCGGCGGCGGATCCAGCGGGTGCACGGCGGCGCGGTCCGCCCCTCCGGCACCGCCAATCTGGAATACGACAACCGCAAGCGCCTCGCCTCGCCGGAAAAGGCGACGATCGCTGCCGCCGTCGCGCGGCTGATCCCCGACGGGGCCTCGCTCTTCATCAACATCGGCACCACCACCGAGGCCGTGTCCGAGGCGTTGCTCGACCACAGCGCGCTGATGGTGATTACCAATAACATCAACGTTGCCAACAGGATGCGGGTTCACCCGCAGATGGAGGTGGTGATCGCCGGTGGCGTGGTGCGCGGATCGGACGGGGGCATCGTCGGCGAGGCGGCGGTGGACTTCATCCGCCAGTTCAAGGTGGATTTCGCCGTCATCGGCACCTCGGCGATCGACCTCGACGGCGCGCTGCTCGATTTCGATTTCCGCGAAGTGAAAGTTGCCCAGGCCATCATCCAGAACGCGCGCCACGTGATTCTGGCCGCCGACTCCACCAAGTTCGACCGTCGCGCGCCCGTTCGCATCGGCCATATCAGCCAGGTTCACACCTTCGCGACCGACCGTTGCCCCCCGAATCTCAAGGCGATCTGCGAAAACGCGGACGTGCGTCTGATCGAAGCGCAACCGGAGGAGAGGGGACGCCGCGGCAGCGCGTGAGACGCGATTTTTTCGTTTGACATTCGTTTGGGTTCGGTCGAGCGTGCCGTCATGGCTACGCAAGACCACGCGCAACAAACGGTGGACCCATTCGACGTCTTCGTCATCGGAGGCGGGATCAACGGCTGCGGCATCGCGCGCGACCTGGTGGGGCGCGGCTATTCGGTTGGGCTCGCCGAAAAGCGGGACTTCGCGTCCGGCACCTCCTCCTGGTCCACCAAGCTGATCCACGGCGGCCTGCGCTACCTGGAGCACTACGAGTTTCGCCTGGTGCGCGAGGCGCTGATGGAGCGCGAGGTGCTGTGGGCGATGGCGCCGCACATCATCCGCCCGCTGCGCTTCGTGCTGCCGCACCACGCCGGGCTGCGGCCCAAGTGGATGCTGCGGATCGGCCTGTTCCTCTACGACCACCTGGGCGGGCGCAAGGCGCTGCCGCCGACGCGCACGGTCCACCTCAACCGCGATCCCGTCGGCGCGCCGCTCAAGCCGCAATATACGCACGGCTTCGAATACTCGGACTGCTGGGTCGACGATGCGCGCTTCGTCGTCCTCAACGCGCGCGATGCGGCCGACCGGGGCGCGGCCATCATGCCGCGCACCGAGGTGGTGGGCGTGCACGAGAACGGCGCGCTGTGGGACATCGCGCTGAAGGGCGCGGACGGGGCGACCCGCCACGTCTCGGCGCGCGCGGTGGTGAATGCGGCCGGCCCGTGGGTCGACGACGTGCTGTCGGCCGCCTTCGGCCGCAACGACGCTCACAACGTGCGCCTCGTCCAGGGCAGCCACATCGTCGTGCGCCAGAAGTACAAGCACGACCGGGCCTATATCTTCCAGAACGCCGACAAGCGCATCATCTTCGCGATCCCCTACGAGGACGATTTCACCCTGATCGGCACCACCGACAGGGACTATGAGGACGACCCGCGCAAGGCCGCCATCACGCCGCAGGAGAGGGCGTATCTGTGTGAGAGCGCCAGCGAGTATTTTGCCGAGCCGGTGCGCGAATCCGACATCGTGTGGACCTACTCGGGCGTGCGCCCGCTCTACGACGATGGCGCCACCGCCGCGCAGGAGGCTACGCGCGACTATGTGCTGAAGGCCGAGGGCGGGGCGGGCCGGCCGGTGGCGCTCAACGTGTTCGGCGGCAAGCTCACCACCTACCGCAAGCTCGCCGAGGCCGCCGTGGAGCGGATCGGCGCGCTGATCGGCGAGAAGGGCGCGCCGTGGACCGGAAGCGCGCCGCTGCCCGGCGGCGACATGACGCTCGACGCCGCCGCCCACTATGGTGAGACGCTGCTGGAGCGCCACCCGTTCCTGGGGGCCGTGCTCGCGCGGCGCCTGGCGCGGCTCTACGGCCTCAACGCCGAAACCCTGCTCGAGGGCGTCGCGAGCGAGGCTGATCTCGGCCGCCATTTCGGCGCCACCCTTTACGAGCGCGAGGTGGACTACCTCATGCGCCACGAATGGGCCGCGAGCGCCGAGGATATCTTGTGGCGTCGCACCAAACTCGGCCTAAGGTTGACGGCCGACGAGGCTGCGGCGCTGGATGAATTTGTGAAGACGGTCCGTTCGAGCACCGGCGCCGCCGGCTAGGAAGCGAAATTATTCCAAGGGCCGCACGAACGGCCCATGGGGCAGAACGCCCCGGTTTTAGCCGGCAAAGATCGGCAACAGGCGGCAACGATCCGCCAGGGAGGGACGATGCTGGAGCTCAAGAGCGTCTCGAAGCGCGTCGGCAGCGCGTATCACCTCAGCAATATCTCGATGACGCTCGAGCCGGGCTCGCTCAACGTGCTGCTCGGACCCACCCTGTCGGGCAAGACCAGCCTGATGCGGCTGATGGCCGGGCTCGACAGGCCCACCGAGGGTTCCATCCTGGTCGACGGCAAGGACGTGACGGGCGCGCGCGTGCAAAGCCGCGACGTGGCGATGGTCTACCAGCAGTTCATCAACTATCCGGCGCTGACGGTGTACGAGAACATCGCCTCGCCGATGCGCATCGCCCGCAAGCCGCGCAAGGAGATCGAGGACACGGTGGCGCGGGTCGCCGAGCTGTTGCGCCTCACGCCCTTCCTCGACCGGTTGCCGCTTCAGCTTTCGGGCGGCCAGCAGCAGCGCACCGCGCTCGCCCGCGCGCTCGCCAAGAATGCGCGCCTGGTGCTGCTCGACGAGCCGCTCGCCAACCTCGACTATAAATTGCGCGAGGAGCTGCGCGCGGAGCTGCCGAAGATCTTCGCCGCCTCGGGCGCGATCTTCGTCTACGCCACCGCCGAGCCGGAGGAGGCGCTGCTGCTGGGCGGCAACACCGCCACCATGGAGGAGGGGCGGGTGACGCAGTTTGGCCCCACCGTCGACGTCTACCGGCGCCCCAACTCGGTGGCGACCGCCGCCACCTTCTCCGATCCGCCGCTCAACTGGGGCCGCCAGCTCAAGGTGGGCAACGTGTTCCGCCCAACCCCGGTGGAGGACGAGCTGCAGGAGGAGGACATCCCCGTGCCGCCGCACCTCGCCCACCTGCCGGACGGCAAGTACGCGGTCGCGATCCGCCCCCACCACCTCAAGCTGGAGCCGCCGACGTCGGACGCGGCGTGCGTGCGGGGCTGGGTCAGCGCGGTGGAGATCACCGGCTCGGAAACGTACATCTTCATGAAGTCGGTGTGCGACTGGTCGGTGATGCTGGTGCACGGCGTGCACCGTCTGCCGCCCAGGACGCCGATCGACGTCTACTTCGAGCTGCGCCACCTGATGGTGTTCGACGCCGACGACCAGGCCGTGATGCAGCCCGAGAGCGAGGCGGCATAATGGCCAAGATCACGCTCGACCACATCCGCCACTCCTACCTGCCAAAGCCCACGCGGCCGTCCGACTATGCGCTGAAGGAGGTGCATCACATCTGGGCCGACGGGGGCGCCTATGCGCTGCTCGGCCCGTCGGGCTGCGGAAAGACGACGCTGCTCAACATCATCTCCGGGCTGATCACGCCCTCGGAGGGGCGCATCCTGTTCGACGGCGAGGACGTGACGCACCTGCCGACCGAGGCGCGCAACATCGCCCAAGTGTTCCAGTTCCCCGTGGTCTACGACACGATGACGGTGCGGCAGAACCTCGCCTTCCCGCTGAAGAACCGCCGTCTGCCGCGCGATGTCATCGACAAGCGGGTGGAGCGTGTCCTCAACATGCTGCAGATCACCCACCTGGCGGACCGCAAGGCGGCGAGCCTCACGGCCGACCTCAAGCAGAACATCTCGCTCGGCCGCGGCATGGTGCGCGAGGACGTCGGCGCGATCCTGCTCGACGAGCCGCTGACGGTGATCGACCCGCACCAGAAGTGGCAGCTGCGCGAGCAGCTCAAGCGCATGCACGGCGAGTTCGGCCACACCATGGTCTATGTCACCCACGACCAGACCGAGGCGCTCACCTTCGCCGACACGGTGGTGGTGATGACCGAGGGCGAGGTGGTGCAGGTTGGCACGCCGGAGGAATTGTTCCTGCGGCCCAAGCACACCTTCGTCGGCTACTTCATCGGCTCGCCGGGGATGAACGTGATCCCGGCGACGCTGGAGGGCGCGTCGGCGCGCGTGGGCGCGGACCTGGTGAGCCTGCCGGGAGGCGCGGTGGCGCCGGCGGGCGCGCGCATCGAAATCGGCGTGCGGCCGGAGTTCGTGGAACTCGGCGGCGAGGGCCTGCCGTTCCAGGTGACACGGGTCGACGACGTGGGGCGCGAGCGCATCGTCCACGGCACGCTCGCCGGCACGCCCGTCTCCGCCATCCTCGCCGAGGGCGAGCCGTTGCCGGCCGAGCCGCGCGCCCGCTTCAAGCCCGACGGCATCAACATCTACGCCGATTCCTGGCGCATCGAGGTGACGCCATGAAGACGCAGAACAACCGCGCCTGGTTCCTGGTGCTGCCGGTGCTGCTGCTGGTGGCGATGAATGCGATCATCCCGCTGATGACGGTGGTGAACTATTCGCTGCAGGAGACCTTCGGCGACAACCTGTTCTTCTGGTCGGGCACCGCCAACTACGAGGCGGTGCTGTCCTCGGAGCGCTTCCACTATGCGCTGATCCGCCAGTTCGCCTACACCTTCATCATCCTCGCCATCGAGATCCCGCTGGGCGTCGCCATCGCGCTCGCCATGCCGCGCTCGGGGGGCTGGGCCTCGCTGTGCCTGGTGTTGATGGCGCTGCCGCTGCTGATCCCGTGGAACGTGGTGGGCGCGATGTGGAACATCTTCGCGCTGCCCGATATCGGGCTCCTGGGATACGGGCTCAACTGGCTCGGCTTCGACTACAACTATACCAACCAGCCGCTGTCGGCCTGGTTCACCATCGTGCTGATGGACGTTTGGCACTGGACGTCGCTGGTGGTGCTGCTCGCCTATGCGGGGCTGCGCTCCATCGACGACGCGTTCTACCGGGCCGCGCGCATCGACGGCGCCTCGCGCTGGGCGGTGTTCCGCTACATCCAGCTCCCCAAGATGCGCCAGGTGCTGATCATCGCGGTGCTGCTGCGCTTCATCGACAGCTTCATGATCTACACCGAGCCGTTCGTGCTGACGGGGGGCGGGCCGGGCAACGCCACCACGCTGCTGTCCATCGACCTCGTGAAGGCGGCGCTGGGCGAGTTCAACCTCGGCGTCGCGGCGGCGATGTCGATCATCTACTTCCTGATGACGCTGTTCGTCTGCTGGCTCTTCTACACGCTGATGACCCAGGAAGACGCCAAGGCGGAGATGCGCCGATGACCGTTTCCCATTCGCCCGCCGCCACGCCGCCGCGCCGCTCCATGCGCCTCAAATGGCTGGTGCCGACGCTCTACATCCTCTTCCTGATGCTGCCGATCTACTGGCTCATCAACATGAGCTTCAAGACGACCAACGAGATCCTGGCCGGCTTCAGCTTCTATCCGCACAACTTC
>JAUIJH010000201.1 GCA_030431335.1 Alphaproteobacteria bacterium | reverse complement strand
CGGCACGGGCGGCATAGGGGGCGGCATGGGCGGCATAGGGGCGGCACCGGCGGCATAGGGGCAACGCGGGGCGGCAGAGGGGCGGCGCGGGGCGGCAGAGGGGCGGCGCGGGGCGGCAGAGGGTGGAGCGTGGGGCGGCAGAGGGCGGGCGGGGCGGCTTGCGGCCGGCCGGCCGTGCTGCGAGGGAGGCGACTGGCGCGCGTTGTGCTACCAACGAGGCCCGCGCCGCCTCGGGAGCCCGACCGATCCGCCGACAGCCGTCCCAGCCGCCCCGCTTCTCGCCACTGACGCTCGCGTTCGCCGACCGGCGGCTCGAGGCGCTGTTCGTGGTGGAGAGCAACCGCCGCGTGGTGGGGCCGGTGCGCGTGCTGGGGCTCCTCTACGCGGCGGTGATCGCCATCGTCACGGTGTTCGACCTGGCGGTGGGCGAGCCGATCGGCACCGAATTGCTGCCGAGCCGGCTGTTCGGCATCGCCGGCGCGCTCCTCGCCGTGTGGCTCAGCCGGTTCGACAAGGTGGTGCGCTACGGACAGGCGGTGCTCGCGGTGTGCTTCGTGCTCCTGCACGCGGGCCTTTACCTGTCCGTCGACTACTACCCGGACTACGTGATCACGGCGGTGCCGTTGTTCCTGATGGCGCTGGCGATGAACCTGGTGCTGCCGGCGCTGATCTTCCGCATCGCGGTGCCGATCGCGGCGGTGGCCACGTTCTTCTACGCGCAGCGGATGACGGCGTTCATGCCCGGCGTGACCTACACGATCCCGGTGTTCTACCTGGCGGCGGCGGTGCTGGTGCTGATGGTCGGCGCCTATGCCTCGGAGCGGGGGCGGCGCAGCGCCTGGGCCGCCGCGCGGGCTCTGGCGCGCGAGAAGGCGCGCTCGGAGGCGCTGCTCCTCAACGTGCTGCCGCCCTCCATCGCCGAGCGCATGAACGCCGGCGAGCGGCTGATCGCCGACACGCACGAGACGGCGACGATCCTGTTCGCCGACATCGTGGGCTTCACGCCCTTGTCGCGGACGATGGATCCCAGCAGCCTGGTGGCGCTGCTCGACCGGGTGTTCACCGATTTCGACGCCATCGCCGACCGCTACGACCTGGAGAAGATCAAGACCATCGGCGATTCCTACATGGTGGCCGCCGGCACGCCGGTGGAGCGGCCGATCGAGCCGCAGCGGGTGTGCCTGGCCGCGCTCGACATGCGCACCGCGCTGGGCGCCATCGTGCGCGAGCTGGGCGCGTCGCTGGAGATGCGCATCGGCATCCATTGCGGGCCGGTGGTGGCCGGCGTGATCGGCCAGCGCAAGTTCATCTACGACATCTGGGGCGACACGGTGAATACCGCGAGCCGCATGGAATCGACCGCCCCGCCGGGCGAAATCCAGGTGACGGAGGCGGTGGCCTCGCGCCTTCGCGGCCGCTTCGAATTCACCCCGCGCGGCGAGATCGAGGTGAAGGGGCTCGGGCGGATGCCGGCGTTCCTGCTGGGCGCGCCGATCGCCGGCATCGACGACACCGCGGCATGAGCATCGAGATCCTCAACATCGTCGCGCCGATCCTGATCATCGTCGGCCTCGGCGCGCTGATCGAGGTGCGCGGCTACGGCTTCGACAGCTCCTCGCTGAGCCGCATGGCGATGATGCTCGGCACGCCCTGCCTGGTGTTCTCGGCCTTGATGCGCACCGCGCTGCCGGGCGACGACATCGTCAAATTGATGGCGTGCGCGGTGGCGGTGATCGCCATCGGCGGCGTGGCGGCGGCGGCCGCGCTCCTGGTGGCGCGCCTGCCGCTGACCCCGTTCCTGCCGGTGATCGCGATGCCCAACGCGGGCAATGCGGGCCTGCCGGTGGTGCTGTTCGCGTTCGCCGACGAGGGGCTCGCCATCGGCGTCGCGCTGTTCTTCACCGTGGCGCTGATCCAGTACCTGGTGGTGCCGGTGATCATGGTGGGGCGCTTTCGCGCCGGCGCGGTGCTGGGGCAGCCGCTGGTGTGGTCGGTGGCCGCCGTCGCCGCGTTCAAGCTGACGGGCGGTCGGCCGCCGGCCGTGGTGATGGAGACGACGCGCATCCTGGGCGGCATGATGGTGCCGGTGATGCTGGTGCTGCTCGGCGGCGCGCTGGCGCGGCTCCAGGTGGGCGACGTGTGGCTGTCGCTGCGGCTGGCGGTGCTGCGCCTCGTCATCGGCGTGTCGACCGGGGTGGCGGTGATGTGGCTGTTCGGGCTCGCGGGCGTGGAGGCGGCGGCGGTGTTCCTGATCGCCTCGATGCCGGCCGCGCTGGTGACCTACGTGTTCGCCGAGCGCTACAACCGCAGCCCGGAGCGGGTCGCGGGGGTGGTGGTGAGCTCCACCGTGCTCACCTTCGCCGCGCTGCCGGTGCTGGTGTGGGTGGCGATCCGCATCGCCGGCTGACCGGGCGACGCGGATCGCCGGTAAATGCGCCGCATCGTCCAGTTGGTACAAGCTCGCAATAGCGATTCTCCGACCGCCACTGACTGCAAAGGCAGCCCCCGAAAGTGCGGGGCGCCAACGAAAATCTTGACCCCATCAAAATTTCTTCCGAATATTTTCGGCATTATCATTGATTAGGAAGGCATCATAGTGCAGTCGTATAATAAACTAGAGTATGAACAAATTTGCAAGCAAGTGGGAGAGGCCAGCTCTGCCGTAATGCGATATTCCAGCACCGCTGTAGCTATATCCGGAACCGTTCTGTTGATTATAGTTAGTAATAAAGCGGGAAATGTACCTGTATTCACGGCCTCATTTTGCCTGTTATTACTTTCAGCCCTGACACAAATGATTCACTCTCTTGTTCTTTACAAATGCGACTCCCACAATCGACTAGCAGCGTATAGGCATATAATATCGTGCGAGGTGATAAACACTGAAAATGGAGCCCCATATACAACGAGCAACGATGAACAGTTGGTCGGCTTTGATTTTTGCATTAGCTCGCTCAACCGAGTGTATGCCACACGCACCCTCAAACTCTCCTGGCTCCAGGACGCTGAATTCGCTACTGAGGGGATATTCAAACAATTTTCGGAGGACAAATCCGAAATATACCAATGGATTGCATCTGGTTTTCCTGAAATAACCATTGTAGGCACCGATCCCGATCAAATAATTACAACAACCAATGCAGACGTAGATATTAATGACCACCTATTTCCATATATTTCTGATTTTTTTGGAAAGATTCTGTCCAGAAGCGGGAGTTGGGGTTTCCCTTCTTTTGTAAATAGAGTCGTTTTTTCAATATCATTGGCAGAAATAATAATTTCATTCATTCTTTTCGGAGACGGATTAATATCAACTAACCATACACTTGAAATGTTAATGTATATTATTTTGTATACATCAGTATTATGCATTATGATTTGGTTTAATATCAAAATCTTAAAACAAAATTTACGATTCTATCGGCAAATAATTGTTGGTAGTCGGCGTATTTCTAGCTACTTAATACAATTCTTGCCATTTCGACTAATTTATATTAATGGAAAACTTGGCAGATTCCCCCCAATCAAACCGTATTACATCGGAGGAGACTGGAGTTACGACTAACGGACACCCTCCGATAGCGACGAGTCTCGCCTCCTCAAAAGTTGAGCTGCCCAATAGGATATCCGGTGTCAGGCCTCCTCGAGGGCGGCGAGGTCGGCGCGCAGGTTCTGCTGCTCGGCCGCGCTGAGGGGGACCAGCGGCGGGGCCATGCGGGTCCACGTATCGTCGCCGGTGCGCCACGCCTCGATCTGCTTCATGCCCGCCATCAGCGAATATTTCGACGCCGTGGCGCGGGCCGCCTTGACCGCCGCGTGGGCCGCCTCGCGCGCCTCGCCGGTCGCCTTCAGCGCGCGCTGCACCTTGGCCGCGAAGGCGTTGGTGGAGCCGGAGATGATGCCAGCGCAACCCGCGTCCAGCGCATCGAACACCATCGCCTCGTTGGAGGGGTAGATGTCGAAATCGCCGTCGACGCCGCCGGTCGCGTCCGCGAACGCCTTGGACTGGGAGAAGTCGCCGGACGAATCCTTGAGGCCGGCGATGGTGGCGCCGAAATCCTTCTTCAGCCGCAGCACCAGGTCGACCGAGTACGGCGTCATCGAGACCTGGGGGAAGTGGTAGAGATAGATGCGCAGGGCCTCCTCGCCCACCGCATCGATGATGCGGGCGATGTAGGCGTACAGCCCGTCGTCGGAGACGTTCTTGTAGTAGAACGGCGGCAGCACCAGCACGTTGGTGTAGCCGGCCGCGACCGCCGCCTTGGTGAGGGCCACCGCGTCGCCGGCCGCCGGTGCGCCGGTGCCGAAGATCACCCGGTCCGTGGGCATGCCCGCCGCCTTGAAGGCCGCCGGCAACGCCAGCCGGTCGGCCATGGCGATGGAGTTGCCCTCGCCGGTGGTGCCGGTGGGCGCCACGCCGTCGCAGCCGCCGTCGGCCATCAGGTGCCGGCAATAGGCGATGAGCTTGTCCGCATCGAGCGAGCCGTCGGCGCGAAAGGGGGACACGGCGGCGGCGTAGATTCCACGGGTGGCTTTGGTCATGCGGGCATCGTCCTTCGGTGCGGCAGCGCTCTTCGTCGGCTGAGGCATACGACGACCGTCGCCGCCCCGTCGACAGGCGCGCGCCGAATTTCGGGTGCGATTGGTCGCGGCGCGCGATATGGCGCCAGGAGGGCAACCATTCACCGCAATGAATGATTATATACCAAGTCGAACAAGGGCGTGGCTGGCCCGGCCAGCGTGCGTGGCGCCCCAACAACGCACTCATCCGAGGCACCCCATGGCGACACAGATCAAGTTCGGCGGCTACCAGGGAGAAAATTCCGTCCACACCCGCGCCAGCCGCATTTTCGCCGCGGCGCTCGACAAGTATTCGCAGGGCGCGGCGCAGCTGGCGTTCGAGCCCGACATCACGCTGCGCGGGCACAAGGCGGCCGATCTCCTGGCGATGACGGAGAAGGGCGAACTCGACGGCTGCTACGTGCCGACCAGCTACCTCGCCGGCCGCGTGCCCGAGCTCGCCCTGTTCGAGCAACTGTTCGTGGTGCCGGACCGGCGGCGCGCCTATGCGATCCTCGACGGGGTGATCGGCGAGCGGCTGAAGCGCAAGGTGGCCTACCGCACCGACTTCAAGCTGCTCGGCTATTGGGACAACGGCTTGCGCCACGTCTCCTCCACGAACCCGATCCGCACGCTGGCCGACTGCATGGGCGTGGCGATCCGCACCGCGCCCAACGAGGACCACGCCCGCGCCTTCGCCGCCCTCGGCTTCGTGCCCAAGATGATCGACGTGCGCGACCTCCCGGAGGCGGTGGCGAGCGGCGTGGTGGACGCGCAGGAGAACTCGCTGACCAACACGCTCAACCTGGGCATCAACAGGGTGCACCGGCACGTCACGCTGACGCGGCATCTGCTGGGCGTCACGGCGCTGGTGTTCAACACCGACGTGGTGAAGCGCTGGGGCGAGCGGGTGCAAATGGCCATGGCCGCCGCGGTGGAGGTGGCGACCGCCGCCCAGCGCAAGCTGGCGCGGGAGGAGGACAGCGCCTGCGCCGCGGCGCTGGCGGCCGACGGCGTGGAGATGATCGAGCTGAGCGAGGCGGTGCGGGCCGAGTTCGTGGCCGCCACGCGCCCCGCGATCATGGAGACGCGCAAGCGCTTCGACAGCGACCTCCTGAAGATCCTCGACACCGACCTGTCGCACGTGCTCGCCACGCACGCCTGACCCGGAGGACGACCGTTTGACCGCACCGCTGCTGGGCGAGGCCCGCCCCACCCACCACCGCTTCGTGCTGGGCGGGTTCGAGGTGACCGCCGTGCTCGACGGCCGGTCGGTGCGCCAGGGCGTCCACCCGACCTTCGGCCACGACCGCAGCGAGGCGGACGTGGCCGCCTACGCCAAGGCGCGCCACCTGCCGGCGGACCGCTACGAGGCCGTGTTCGTGCCGACGCTGGTCAACACGGGGTCCGCGCTGGTCCTGTTCGACACCGGGTTGGGTGCGATGGGACGCGGCAGCGGCGCCGGCGGCTTCCTGCGCGAGCGCCTGCGCGAGGCGGGCTATGCGCCCGAAATGGTGGACGTGGTCGCCCTCACCCACGGCCATCCGGACCACATCGGCGGGCTGGTGGAGGACGGCGCCCCCGCCTTCCCCAACGCGCGCTACGCCATCGGCCGGGCCGAGTACGACGGCTGGGTCTCCGGCGCGGCGATCCCGCCGAACCGGGCGACCAGCCGCGAACTGTTCCTGAAGCTGGTGCCGCCGCTGGCCGAGCGGATCGATTTTCTGGAGCCGGGCGACAGCGTGGTGCCCGGCATCGAGGCGGTGGAGGCGCATGGGCACTCGGTGGGGCACATGGCCTTCATGGTGGAGAGCGCCGGCAAGTCGGTGCTGCTGTGGGGCGATGTCGCCAACCACTGCGTGTTCTCGGTGGAGCGCCCGCAATGGCAGGTGGGCTTCGACGACGACAAGGCGCGCGCCGTGGCGACGCGCGAGCGCATCCTCGACTGGGCCGCGAGCGACGCCCTCGCCGTGCTGGGCTTCCACATGCCCTTCCCGTCGGTGGGGTTCGTGGAACGCGCCGCCGACGGCTACCGCTTCGTGCCGGAGACCAACCGCCTTGCGGTGTGAGGCGGGCGCGTCGGTGGATCGACACGGGCGCGATCGGGTTTATGTTGCAAGGCCGTGGAGGATCGGAACGCGCCCATGAATGCGACCGGCGAACTCAGCGCCACCATCGACCCCAAGGAGCTGCGGCTGGCGCTCGGCTGCTTTCCCACCGGGGTGGCCGTCGTCACCACGCTCGGCTCGGGCGGGGTGCCGATCGGGATCACGGTGAGCTCGTTCAACTCGGTGTCGATGGAGCCGCCGCTGATCCTGTGGTCGCTGACCCGGCGGGCGTCGAGCCTCGCCGCCTTCAAGGCGCACGGGGCCTTTGCCGTCAACGTGCTGGCGGCCGACCAGGAGCCGCTGTGCCGCCATTTCGCCAGCGCCGAGGGCGACCGCTTCGCCGGGCTCGCGTGGCGGCCGGGGGTGGACGGCATTCCGGTGCTGGAGGGCGCCGTGGCGGTGTTCGAGTGCCGCAATTGGGCCGTGTACCCCGGCGGCGACCACGAGATCTTCCTCGGCGAGGTGGTGCGCTACGACCATTGGGACACCGTGCCCCTGGTGTTCGGCAAGGGCCGGCTTTCGCCGCTCGCGCCCGGCGCAAGCTGATCCGGGCGCGGCGGCGGCGGCGGCAAGGGCGCCCGGCTCAGGCCGGGCTATAGGTGCCGCGCGCGGGGTAGGCCTTGCCCACCACCACCGGCATCTTGGACAGCAGGAACGCGAGGTCGGGCCGCGCCCAGGGCATGTTGGCGATGTCGACGAGGTAGAGTTCCCCGTTGGGCCGCACCCAGAAGACGCCGGGCTCGGCGAAGACGGGGGTCTCCCCCTCGCGCAGCGCGGCGGACAGCCACAGCCCCCACGCCGCTGCCGTGGCCTCGGTGAGGCCGTAGCCGATGGTGAGCGAGGACAGCCCCCACTCCTCCTTGGCCTTGGCGGCGCGCGCCTCGTCGTCCATCGACAGGGCGATGACGGAGAAGCCCGCCTCGGCGTAGTCCTTGGCGATGGCGTCGAGCTTGCCGAGATAGGCGCGGCAGACGGGGCAATGCAGGCCGCGATAGACCACGATCATGGTGAAGTTCTGCGGCGTTTGGGCGGCGAGGTCCCATTGGCCGCCGCCGACGGTGGGGACCGTCAGCGCGGGCACGGGCGCGCCGGGCATCAGCTTGGTTGTCATGGTGGCGTCCTCGTTGGGGTGAGTGTTGTGGCGGCTCAGGCGGGGGGGACGGGGCAGGTGGTGTCGCCCTCCTCGCAGTGGAGATAGCGGTCGAGGGCTTCGGTCCGCGTGCGCGCCAGGGCGGCCTGGCACTCGGCCGCGACGAGCGGGTAGATCGAGCCGCCCTCGACGCCCGAGGCGGCGAAGCCGCACTCGGCCTCGCGGTAGGCGGTCCAGGCGGCCTGGGCGGCGCGCAGCTTGTCGGCCCGCTCCGGCTGGTCCGCGAGGCGGGCGTGGATCGCGGCGACGCGCTCCTCGAGCGCGGCGTCGGCGGCGGCGAGGGCCTTGGCCGCGCATTCGTTGAGCGCGAGCTGGGTGCCGTCGCCGGGGCAATCCTGCGCGGCCACGGCGGGCGCCAGCACGCCCGACAGCACCAGCGGCAGCGAGAGGGCGATGAGCGGCCCGGCGCGGCGAAGCATGGTCATGATGTCGGTCTCCTAGAGGTTTGCAGAAATCGGTGGGTCAGGCGGGCGGGGCCTCGGCGAGGCGGCCGGCGATGGTGCGCGCGAGGATGCCCAGCACGGTGGCGGGCGCTTCCAGGTGCGGCATGTGGCCGACGCCGGGCAACAGGTGGCGCGCGAACTCCGGCGCCGCCTCGATCGCCTGCGAGGCGGGCAGGATGGCGTCCTCCAGGCCCCACACGAGGCTGATGGGGAACGGCGCGGCCGCGAGCGCGTCGAGCGGCAGCATGCCTTGCCCCTCCCCCAGGCTGATCGCCTCCACGATGGCCGCGTGGGACTGGCGCAGCGCCGGGGCGCGCCGGGCGGCGGCGAGGGCTTCGACGAAGCCTTGCGGCAGCGCCGCGCCGGGCGCGAAGAGGGGCGCGGCCGCCGAGGCGAGCTCGGCGGCGGTGTTGGCGTGCGCGTAGCGGCGCAGGGCCGCGACGTTCATGGCCGGGCCGAAGCCGCCGGGCGCGAGCAGCACGAGGCGCTCGACGAGGTCGGGCCGGCGCAGGCCGACGAGCGCCGCCACCGCCCCGCCCAGCGAGTGGCCGACGAAGGTGGCGCGGGCGATCCCCATCGCATCGAGGCTGGCGACGACGGCCTTGGCGGCGACGGCGGCGCCGGGCGTCGGCGCCCAGTGCCCCGCCCCGCCGTGGCCCGGCAGGTCGAAGGCGACGGTGCGGCGCATCCTGGCGAGCGGCGCGGCGAGGCCCGCCCAGCTCGCGCCGTCGAAGCCGAAGCCGTGGAGGAGCACGATGGGCGGCCCCTTGCGGCCGCGGGCGGTGTGCGGCAGCAGCACGGGGTTGGGCACGGTCGCGGGTGCCATCGCGTCAGGCCCAGATCGCGCAGCGCAGGCCGCGCGCATCGACGGCCGGCGGGTCGGGGAACGGCTGCGCGATGCCGGCCGCGCAGCGCCGCGCGATCAGCGCCAGGGCCGCCGCGTCGACCAGATCCACCAGCGGCACGCCCACCGGGCGCGGGGGGCGGAAGAAGGCCTCGGGCATCCCGTGTCGCACCAGGAGCGCGATGCGCTCGGCGAGCCCCTCCCCCGCCGGCACGTTCTTGACCCGCTTGGCCGTCGCCATCGGCTTGTCGCCGTTGAGGCGCCAGAAGGCGAGCTCGGCGTGGGCCTCGAACACGGCGTCCTGGTTGTGCTGCGTGACGAGGCGGTCGAGCTCGCGGATCTTGGAGAAGATATGGAAGGATTGCTGGCTCACCTTGCGCGGCGGCGAGGAGGTGCGCAGCGCCAGCTCGCACGCCTCCGCGTAGGTGGGCGCGAAGATGGCCGCGCGGCCGGGGATGGAAAACACCGAGGACTGGCGCGCGCCCAGCAGCGGGCGCACCGCCTGCTCGGCCGGGCGGCCCGGCCCCACCGTCTCCTCCGGCAGGCCGATGGGGATGTCGATGGCGATGGTGGCGCCGGAGGCGACCAGGGCATCGAGGGCTTCCAGCCGCTCGATGCGCGGGGCGAGCGGGCCGCTCGCCGAGACGGCGACCACCGCCCAGCCGCCGGGACAGCCGTCGACGCCATAGACGATGCGGCGGGGGTCGCCCGGCGCGGCGACGGGGGTGCGGTCGGGCGCGGCGATGGCGTCCTGGCAGCCGGCGAGGTCGAGCGCCTCCTCGCCGGCGCGGGCGACGACGGCGTAGGTGGCCG
>JAUIJH010000200.1 GCA_030431335.1 Alphaproteobacteria bacterium | reverse complement strand
GGGGCGCTCAGGCGGCGACGTCGACCGCTTCCTCGCGGGTTTGGCGCACCTCGAACAGGCCGAGGAAGCCGGAGATCTCGAATACGTCGCGGATCGCCGGCTGCAGCGCACACAGGACGAGCGCGCCGCTGGCCGCGCGCAGCCGTTTGCCGGCCAGAAGCACGACACGCAGCCCGGCGCTCGAAATGTAATCCAATTCGGCGAAGTCGAGCACCATGTGCGTGGCGCCGGACGAAATCCGGTTGAGCGCGGCGGTCTCGAATTCCTTGGCGGTGGACGAATCGATGCGGCCCGCAGGGGCCATGACCGCGACGCCGCGCACCGTCTCCTCGGTGATTGTCAGCCCGCTCACGGGGTCTCCTTTTTAAGGTCGATGCTGAAGGTCAGGACGTTGTGTCCGCCTTCGCGTGCATAGGCAACGCTGTCGGTCATCTCGCGCACGAGGTGAATGCCGAGCCCGCCGATCGCGCGCTCGTCGATCCCCGCCTCGATATCGACGGGCGCGCGCGACAGCGGATCGAAGGGGCTCGCGTCGTCCCGCACGGAACCCACGATGCGCTGGCCCTCGTGCGCAAGAGCGATGTCGATGGTCGCCGCGTGCTCGCCGGCGCCGTGATTGACGATATTGGTCACGATCTCTTCGAGAATCAGGTCGATGAGGAAGGCAGCCTTGGGGGGCAACCCATTGTCGCTGACGAAACCTTCCACGGCGTCGACCAGTCGCTGGGGACTGTCGCCGCTCGTCATCGTAAGCGACAGCGTTGTCGTCATGACAGCTCCCTGCCGGATCCGCCGGCCGCCACGGCGCTGCGGCTCGATCCCTCGTCGGGCGAACGATCCCAAACCGGCACTCAATCCATCGCAGGTATATAAGTCATCGGAGGCGGGGGCAAACAGGCACGAGGGCGCGCCGACGGGCCCTGTGTGTGAGCGCTCACTAGGCGTCCGGACCGGCATCGAGCACGGCCCGGTTGCGACCGTCGCGCTTGGCCGCGTAGAGCGCGTTGTCGGCGCTGGACAGGATCTCCTGGCGGTCGGCGCAGCGCACGAGTTCGCGGCTGGCGCCGAGGCTGACGGTGAAGTGGAGCGTTCCGGATTCCAACTGGATGGTTTGCGCTTCGATGCGCCGGCGCAGACGCTCCGCGAAGGAGAGGCAGTCGCGCGCGTGCATGGCGCGCAGCAGGATGGCGAATTCCTCGCCGCCCAGGCGCGCGACGGTGTCGGTGACGCGCTTTTCGTCATTGAGGATATGGCCCAGACAGCGGATCACCTCGTCCCCCGCGGGATGGCCGTAGGCATCGTTGATGCGCTTGAAGAAGTCGATATCGATCATCACGACGCAAAATGGTTCGCCGGTCTGCTTCCAGCTCGCCCAGGCCTCATCGAGCGCGGCATAGAAGGCGCGCCGGTTCGCCAGGCCGCTCAGGTGGTCGGTATAGGCGAGCTGGCGCACCTTGTTGGCCGCGTCGACCCGGAGCGTTTCATGCAGGATCATGGCGCCGAGCACCCACAGGCCGAGGACGCGCAAGGCGTTGGCCGGCAAGACATAACGGCGTACCACGTCGAGTATCATGTCGGACGGGAGCGTCACGACCGACAAGGAGATGATCGGCGAGAACAGCGAGATCAGCAGGATGTGCTTCATGCCGATGCGCGTTGCGTGGCGCAGCACGATCTGCCGGCCGACGACGCCGACGATGCCGCACATCAACAGGATCGCGACGCCGACGCCCAGAAACTCCGCCCCCTGGATGAGGCGGACGGTGATCGCGATGGAGGTGGCGATGACGGCGCTGATCCATCCGCCGAAGAAGCTCGCCATGAGAACGAGGGCGGTGCGCATGTCGGACGGGACGTCCGCCGCGAGCGTCGTCGGATCGAGGATGGCGATTCCAGCGCCGACACCGCACAGGACGCCGAGCGCCACCGGCCACCAGCCTTTAGGCAGCCTCGCGATGGCGGCGCCATAAAGCAGCGCCACCAGGGCCAGGAGACCGATATTGCGGATCAGCGCGATGAAGAAATCGAGCATGGGTGGGCGTGGTGCCCCGGTTGCTGAGGAAGAGAAGCATACCCACTATGAGGCTTACGTTCCAATAGGCTGAAATGGTTGGGCATGTCTACGCGAACTTCGGTGATGGGCATTGTGGCCCCAGTGCACTACCGAGCCTGGTCAAGTCGGGCCGCGGCGGCAAGCGCAGGGTTCGCCGATTGGCCCGAATTGGTCCGCGATTGATCCGGCCGATCCGCCATCTTGGCTTCCCATGCGTACGCGGGGCGCGGCACTGCGGTGCCGGTGGGAGATCCCGATGGCGCATCCTCCGAAGGGGGTCCCTTTGACGACCGTACGACCGGAGACAGGACGCGTTCGTGGGATTTTTGGGTCCGAGACCGCGAGATTTCCGGACGGCTCGGGACGTTCGATCCCGCGCCCGCCGGCTCGCCGGCGAGGCCTCAGTTGAACTGCTTCACGGTCTCGGCTGCCGGGCGGGTGACGGGAATTGGGGCGGTGGTATCGATTGCACCGTCTTCTTCCCCCAATAGCGAAACGATCCGCGTCTGCAGTTCTTCGGGCACGCACGGCTTGTTGACGAGGGGGGCGATGACGTCCCCCATGTCGGCTTCAGAATACCCGGTATACCCTGAAAAATAGAGGATTTTTACATCTGGAAGTTGCGACCGTACCGCCTTGGCGAGCTGGAAGCCGTTCATGCGCGGCATGTGGACGTCGGTCAGCAACAGGTCGATGGGCTTGTCTGGATCGATCATCGTGAGTGCTTCGGCCGCGCTCGAGGCTTCGAGGACATCGAAGCCGAAATCGCGGACGATCTCGGCCGCTTCCGCCAGCAAGAGCAACTCGTCGTCGACCATCAGGATGCGCGCGCGGCGGGCTTTGTCGATGCGGCAGGGTTGGTTCGCGGCCGCCGGTGAACGCACACGCAGCGGGGCCTCCTCCATGGGCAAGGCCATGCGCACCTTGGTCCCCTTGCCCAGCTCGGTCTCGATGGAGAATTCACCGTCGCACTGTTGGACGAAACCGTATGTCATCGCGAGGCCCAGGCCGCGGCCGGGGCTGCGTTCCTTGGTAGTGAAGTAAGGATCGGCGGCGCGTCGGTGCACCTCGCGCGTCATGCCCGGGCCGTCGTCCTCGACGGTGAAGGACAGAAGCGGGCGGTTGGCGCCGTCCACCGCGGATCGCGTGCTTTTCACATCGAGGCGGATCTGACGACCCTTGCCGCTCTGCAGCATGGCCTCGCGGGCGTTGAGGGCCAGGTTGACCAGAGCCTGGATCAGCTGGCCCTGGTCGCAATGGACCAGGGAGGCGGGATCGTCCGCGACCGTCACGATCTTGATGTCCTCGCCCATGGCGGCACTGACGAGCTTGAGGAAATGCTCCAGCACGGCGCCGACCGGGCGGGCGGTGGCGGCGTTGGGTTGGCTGGAGGCGAACGATTTCAGGCGCTGGGTGAGATCGGCGCCGGTCTCGATCACCGCCAGAGCGTCGGCGAGATGACGTTGGGCCTTGCTGGACGGCACGCTTTTGCGCGCCAGGGTGATGGCATATTGGGCGGTGGCGAGGAGATTGTTGAAGTCGTGGGCGAGGCCGCCAGCGAGCTCGCCCAGCGCGTCGAGCCGGTTGGCGCGCTTCAGTTCGTCCTGCCGATCGTTGTGCATTTTTTCGCGCTTGGCCGCCTCGATCGCGGTGGCGATCTTGTCGGCAATTGCCCCCGCCGACAGATCGCGCTTGCTCATATAGTCGACCGCGCCGCGCTTGAATGCCGTGGCCGCAACCTGTTCCGAGCCTTGCCCCGTCAGCATGATCACCGGGCAAAACGGATTGGCCGCCTCGAATTGGGGAATAAGATGCGACCCTTCGTCGGCGCCCAGCCAATAGTCGAGCAAAATGCAGTCGATCTCGGTATCGCGGCACATGTCTAGTGCTTGCGATCCGTCTTGAGCACACAAAATTTCGAATTGATCACGTAGATTTTCACAAATGCTCAGGAACCGATGTTGATCGGCTTCATTGTCCTCAACAAGGAGAATTCGCGGCAACCGCTCAACCATGGGGTTTAAATGCCTCCCGGAAGCTGGCGCAGCCGTCTGCACCGAAGGTACGCTCACTAACGCGAGACGAGAGCGACGCGGTGACTGGAGCCGGTCGGAGCGTAAGGGGACGTTGTTTTGTCATGCACGATTTTCTCAGAACGTCGCGCAGGGTGAGCTTGATGCGGAGACGTCTACCGACGCGAACGGTAGGATCTCTTGGAGTTTACAATGCCTAGGCCCAAGTCGGCCGCCGTCAGCCGATCCAGACTTCAACTATAAATAGTGTACCACAACCATAGAGGGATACGCTAGTCAGAAAAACGCGCGCCGGTCAGGGGGTTTTTTGTATACACAGTATTTAAGTGTTAACTGAAATAATAAACTCTCAGTTGCGAGGGAATCATGGACCTGCATGCGGCCACGTGCGAGCCGCCGAAAATGCGGATCCAGGCCTGCTTCTGTTTGGTTCGTGCCAAGAGCTGGCACTATGGTTGACGACTTTCGAGTGAGCGGTGGCGCCAAAATGGCGGAACCGTTCGACATGGAGCAAGTTCCCGTGCCGCAATCGCGCAGTCCGAGTTTGATCTCCCTTGTGGCGATGGGATTGGCGGCGCTGGTTATCGTTGCGGTGGCATCGGCGGTCGGCCACCTCGTGGCGAAGGAAATTTCGTTCTTGGTGCAGGGGCTTTCCGACGATGCGTCACCCGGCCCGGGCAACGACCGGACCGAATGAGGGGCGGCACCTCCTCCGAACCGCAGCAGGGCAATCGAAAATCGATACCGCGCGAGGCTTACGCGCGCCTGAGCGCGGCCGTCTCGGCGGCGTCGATTTCGCCCGTCGGGGTGAGGGCGACGCGGTAGGTCCGGCGCGCGTCCGCAACGCTCAGGTAGCCGTCTTTCACGTCCTCCGCGACCCGCTGGGGATCGCGTGCGGCCGCCTCGCCGTATCCGCCACCGATCGGGCCGGTCATGACGAAACGGTCGCCTGTCTTGGCGATCCCGTAGGGGACCTTCGAGGGCAGCGAGGCGGTGGATCCATCGCGCCGATGGGCGGTGACGGCAGCGGGCAACCCCTGCGCCCCGCCCGCGAAGCCCCAGGGCCGGAAGACGTGGCCCTCGCCCTCGATGGCGAAGCCGCCGTCGGCGAGGAACTCGAACTCCCGCACCGCGCCGAGGCCGCCGCGCCACTTGCCGGCGCCACCCGATTCGCGGCGGAGCTCGTAGCGCGAGACGCGCAGCGGCAGGTGGCTCTCGATGTCCTCGATGGGATTGTTGCGCGTGTTGGCGAAGAGCGTGTCGACGGCGTCCATCCCGTCCATGCCGTCGCGGCCCCCGTATGACCCCTCGAAGATCTCCATGTGCACCCAGTGGGTTTCCCCCGAAAGCCCGGAGAAAGCGATGACCTTCAAGTTGCCGATGCCCGCCGAGACGCGGCCGGGCACCGCCTGCGACAGCGCCTTCATCACCGTGTCGGCAAGCTGGTTGCCGGGCGCGAAGCGGGCGATGGTGGGGGCCGGGAAGATCGGATTGGCGAGGCACCCCTTGGGCGCCTTGATGGTGATGGGGCGCACCAGCCCGGCGTTGACCGGGATATGGCCCTCCACGGCGGTGTCCAGCAGGATGGAGCGGATGGTGAGCCAGATCGCGATATCGACCGTGCCCTCGTAGGGCATGTTGATGGGCCGATCGGGCACCTGGGGGGCGGTGCCTTCCAGGTCGACCGTGAGAGCGTCGCCGGCAACGGTGATGGTGACGACGAGCGGAAGCTCGCTCCGCTCCGGATCGCCCTCGAAGCCGTCGATCTTGGTTTCGGCGCGATAGGTGCCATCGGGCACCTTCTCGATGGCGGCGCGCATCATCGCCTCGGCGCGGTCCTTGAGGGCGGCGCAGGCGGCCTCGAACTTGGCGAGGCCGTGGCGGGCGATCAGCGCCTCGACGCGGCGCGCGCCGATGCGCGAGGCGGCGATCTGGGCCTCGATGTCGCCCACCACCAGGTCGGGCGCGCGGATGTTGTCGCGCAGCATATGCCAGACCATGGCGTTCTTCTTGCCGTCCTCCACCACCTTGATGGCCTTGAATTGCAGGCCCTCGGCGTAGGCGTCGACGGCATCGACGATTCCGCAGGAGCCGGGGCTGGAGGCGCCGATATCGAGGTGGTGCGCGGTGGTGGCGGAGTAGGCGACGATGGCGCCGTCCACCACCACCGGCACGATGAAGGCGACGTCCGGGCCGTGGCTGCCGCCGGTATAGGGGTCGTTGTGCATGATGACGTCGTCGGGGCCGACGCTCTCGCCGCGCGCGGCGAGGATCTTGTGCATGCCGCGGATGTAGCCGGGGATCGGGCCGGACTGTAGCGGCGTCGATTGCGGGCTCTCGGCGAGCCCGTCGCCCGCCGCATCGACGATCGCCGCGCCAAAATCCTCCGACTCGCGGATGATGGACGAGTGGGCCATGCGCATCAGCTTGTGGCCCATCTCGATGGTGATGGTCTCGAGCGCGCCGTGGATGACGCTGGCGGTGACCGGATCGATCGTCATCTGTCAGCCCTTTGTGAGGACGAGGTTGCCGGCGGCCTCCTGCACGGCGCTCCAGCCGGGCGGCACGACGGTGGTGGTGTCGGTCTGCAGCACGATCGCCGGTCCCTCGAAGGGGGTGTCGAGGGGCAGGCGGTCGCGGCGAAGAAACGGCGTGGGCGCGCCGACGAGGCCGTCGGCCGTGCGGAACACGCAGCGCCGGCGCGCGACTTCCGCCTCGGCGAGGGGGCCGGGCGCCGCGGGGGCGGGCTCCGAAGTCTGGATCGCCGGCACCTTCGCCGAGCCCGACACCTTGACGTTGACGATCTCCACCGGCGTGCCCTCGAAGGAGTGGCCGTACTCGGTCCGGTGGCGGGCGTGGAACTCGTCGAGCACGGCGGCGACGGCGGCGTCGTCGAGGGCGGCCGCGGGGAGGGGGATCTTGAGCTCGTACCCCTGGCCGGCATAGCGCAGGTCGCCGGAGCGGGCGAAGGAGACGTCGGCGGGAAGGATGCCGTCGGCCTCGAACTGGGCCGCGATCTCGCCCGCCATCGCGTCGAGGGTGGCGTTGAGCCAGGGGATGTCGAGCGCGCTGGAGAGCTGGAAGGCGGTGCGCACGGCGTCGTAGCGCAGGTCCGTGGTGAGGAGGCCCACCGCCGAGGTGATGCCGGGGTGCGGCGGCACGATGACGACGGGGATATCGAGCTGCGCCGCGACCTCCGCGCCATGCAGCGGGCCGGCGCCGCCGAAGGCGACCAGGGCGAACTCGCGCGGATCGATGCCCCGTTGCACGGTGCGCGACAGGATGGCGTTGGCCATGTTGGCGTTGATCAGGGTGACGATGCCCCCCGCGGCCGCCTCGGTGTCGAGGCCGAGCTTTTGGGCGAGCCCGGCCACTGCGCGGGTGGCGGCTTCGGCGTCGAGCGCCATGGCGCCGCCGAGGAAGTTGTCGGGATCGAGGCGGCCGAGGACGACGTTGGCGTCGGTCACCGTGGGTTCGGTGCCGCCGTGGCCGTAGGCGGCCGGGCCGGGGCGGGCGCCGGCGCTCCTGGGGCCGACCTTGAAGGCGCCGCCGGCGTCGGTGTGGGCGATCGAGCCGCCGCCGGCGCCGATGGTGGCGATGTCGATCATCGGCACCATGACCGGAAAGCCGCCGATGGCGGTGTCGCGGGCCGAGGCTTCCAGGAACGCGCCTTCCACCACGAGGGCGATGTCGGCCGAGGTGCCGCCCACGTCGAAGGTGATGAGCTTGTCGCGGCCCGAGGCGGCGCCGGTGAGCGCGCCGCCCAGGACGCCCGCGGCAGGGCCCGACAGCAGCGTGAGGACAGGCTTTTCCGCGATCATCGCCGGCGTCGCGACCCCGCCGGCGGAGGTCATGACGTGGAGGTGCGCGTCGAGCCCGTTTTCGGCGAGACGGGCTTCCAGGCGGCTGATGTAGGTCTTCACCTTGGGGCCGATGAAGGCGTTCATCGCCGCGGTGGTGAAGCGCTCGAATTCGCGGAACTGCGGGCTCACCTCGGCCGAGGTGGTGACGAAAACGCCTGGCAGTTCCTCGGCGACGATCTCCTTGGCGCGCTTTTCGTGCACGGGGTTGAGATAGGAGAACAGGAAGCCGATGGCGATGGCTTCGACGCCCATCGCGCCGAGGGTGCGCGCGGCCTCGCGCACGGCCTCTTCGTCGAGCGGGACGAGGACCTCTCCCTTGGGCGGGACGAGTCGTTCGGGCACGTCGATGCGGTGCCGGCGCTTGACCAGCGCGCGGTCCTGCCAGGGGATTTCCTGGCGGATCGAATAGTGCTGCGGGCGCTGGTGGCGGCCGATATGGATGATGTCGCGATAGCCGCCGGTGGTGATGAGGCCGGCGACCGCGCCGTCGTGCTCCAGCACGGCATTGGTTGCGACGGTGGTGCCGTGGCGCACATTGGCGACCTGCGCCGGCGCAAGGCCGTTGGCGGCGCAGATGGCCAGAATGCCTTCAACGACCCCGCGCGACGGATCGTCCGGCGTGGTCGCGACCTTGTGGATGACGGATGTCCCGGTGGCGGTGTCGAAGAGAACGATGTCGGTGAACGTGCCGCCGACATCGACGCCGATAAGGTGCATGGGTTCGTCTCGGTCCTTGCGGATGGGCGCGCGGGCCGATCCTTTCGTCTTGGGGCTGGCGATGCAAGGTGCGTTCCGGCGCTGGCTCGCGGCGGCGGGCGCGGGTATCACGACGAGAGGAACCAACAGCGCCGGCAGGGGGAATTTCGTGAGGGCGACGACACGCTTCAAGACGCTGCTGACCGACCCGTCGATCCTGATGATCCCGGTGTGCCACGACCCGCTCGGCGCCAAGATCGTCGAGCGGGCCGGGTTCGAGGTGGTGGGGTGCGCGGGCTATGCGAGCTCGGCGGCGCTGCTGGGGGCGCCCGATGTCGGGCTGCTGACGCTGACGGAAATGGTGGATGCGGTCTGGCGCATGGCCGACGCGGTGGACCTGCCGGTCTTCGCCGACGGGGACAACGGGCACGGCAACGTCACCAACGTCGCGCGGACCGTGAAGATGATGGAAAAGGCCGGCGCGGCCTGCCTGATGCTGGAAGATCAGGTGCTGCCCAAGCGCTGCGGCCACATGCCGGGCAAGGCGATCGTTTCGCGCGCCCAATTCCTGGGCAAGATCCGCGCCGCGCTCGACGCGCGCACCGACCCCGATTTCACCATTCTGGCGCGCACGGACGCGATCGACGTGGAGGGGTTCGACGAAGCGGTGGAGCGGGCCTCGCTGGCGCTGGAGGCCGGGGCGGACTGGGTGTTCATTGAGGCGCCGCGCACGGCGCAGATGCTGCGCGCCATCCCCCAACGCGTGAAGGGGTTGCACCTTGCCAACATGATCCCCGGCGGCGCGACGCCCATGGTCCCGGCCGCGGAGCTCGAGGCGATGGGGTTTGCCGCCGTCATCTTCCCCAACGTCTTCACCTACGCCTACGCCAAGGTGGCGATGGAGGCGGCCGCGAGTTTGCGGCGGACGGGCGGCATTGCGGGGCTGGAGGACAAGATGCTCGACTTCGCGGCCTTCAACACGCTCGTCGGACTACCGCAAATCCGCGACAAGGAAGGCCGGTTCGACGATTGATGCGGCGCACCGTCAACTGGCAATTGTACTCTGGCCGGCCAACCATGTAGCAATAAAGAAAAATGACCTTGGGAGGGGACTGATGCGGACGAAGACCTTGGCGCTGGCCGGCGCATTGGCGCTCACGGCGGGCGCAGCGGCGGCGCGCGATATCGAGATGCAGTCGATCTATCCCGGCACCCTGCCGCTCCTGGGGCAGAGCGGTGCCGAGCTCGGCGCGCGGATCTCCACCCTGACCGGGGGCGAGCTCAACTTCGTGTTCCG
>JAUIJH010000012.1 GCA_030431335.1 Alphaproteobacteria bacterium | reverse complement strand
TCGCCACAGCCGGGCAGGGTGCACAGCGACGTGCAGCCGTCGGTCTCGTCGGCGTTGCCGTCGTCGCAGGCCTCGCCGGGCTGCACGATGCCGTCGCCGCAGCGGGGCGCCTGGCAGGCCGTCGTGAGCGTCGGTGGGTACCCACCCTTCATCCTTCCGGGACCGGCGCTCGTGGCGGAGCGCTTCGTCAGCGCCGATGGGCGGGTGGTCGACGTGGAGAAGGAGGGCGTCTCGCATAGCGAGGGGCAGAGCTACGGCTTGTTGCTGGCGCTCGCGGCGGGCGACCGGCACAGCTTCGACAGCATTCTCGCCTTCACCTTCGCCAACATGCGCGGCCGGGGCGACACTCTGGTGAGCTGGCTCTACGACCCTCGCCGCGCCGAGCCGATCGCCGACCGCAACAACGCCTCGGATGGCGATATCGTCATCGCCTACGCGCTGATGGGCGCGGCGACGCGGTGGAACGAGCCGCGCTACGCCAAGCTGGCACGGCCGATGATCGACGATATCGGCCGGCGGCTGCTGCATCGGGTGGATGGGCTGGTGCTGGTGCGGCCCGGCGCGTTCGGCTTCGATTCGGGCGCGCAGGGGCCGGTGGTGAACCTGTCCTATTTCGTCTACGGCGCGCTGCTCGCCTTCGCGGCGGTGGACGACCGGCACCCGTTCCTGGAGGCGTGGCAGAGCGGGCTGATCCTGACGAAGGAAGCGCTCTCCCACACGGGCGGCCACGCGCCGGACTGGATCACCGTGCGGTCGGAGCGGCGCGCGCGCCCGGCCCAGGGCTTCGCCATGAAATCGTCCTACGATGCGGTCCGCATCCCGCTTTTCATGATGTTGGGTGGGCGGGTGCCGGCGCGCTATCTCACGCCGTTCGATCAGGCCTTCAATGTCGAGGGGCGCGGCGTGCCTGCCGACATCGACCTCGCTTCGGGGCGCACGCTGGGCGAGATGAACGACCCGGGCTACCGCACCATCGCGGCGCTTACGGCGTGCGCCGCGCGCGGCGTGCCGATCCCGACCCGCCTGCAACAGTTTCGGCCGACCACCTATTTCGGCTCGGCGCTGCACCTGATCGCGTTGTCCACGGCGCGGGCCCACTACCCGCAGTGCGTGGAGCAGGCGCCGCAAATCGCCCGCGCCCTGCCGCAGGCGGCCCCCGCGCCGACGGCGTGGCGCGTGTCGGCGCGGCGGCAGTCGGGGCTCGCGGGGCTGGATTTCATGCGGGCCAGCCAGACGGCCCAGCCGAGCCCGCCGCAGATGCTGTCCCGCCTGTGAGGCCGGTCGGTCTCAGATCGACTTGACGATCGCCTCGACCATCTTCTTGGCGTCGCCGAACAGCATCATGTTGTTGTCCTTGTAGAACAACGTGTTGTCGATGCCGGCGTAACCGGAGCCCAGCGAGCGCTTGGAGAACAGCACCGTCTTGGCCTTGTCCACCTCGAGGATGGGCATACCGTAGATGGGCGAGGACGGATCGTCGCGCGCCGCCGGGTTGGTCACGTCGTTGGCGCCGATGACGAAGGCGACGTCGGTCTGCGCGAACTCGGAGTTGATGTCCTCCAGCTCGAAGACGTCCTCGTAGGGCACCTGCGCCTCGGCGAGGAGGACCTTCATGTGGCCCGGCATGCGGCCCGCCACGGGGTGGATGGCGTATTTGACCTCGACGCCCTCGGCCTTCAGCTTGTCGGCCATTTCGCGCAGGGCGTGCTGCGCCTGCGCCACCGCCATGCCGTAGCCCGGCACGATGATCACGGAGCCGGCGTTCTTCATCAGGTAGGCCGCGTCCTCGGCCGAGCCCTGCTTGACCGTGCGGTCGCCCAGGTCGCCGGCGGGGCCGGCACTCTCGCCGCCGAAGCCGCCCAGAATCACCGAGATGAACGAGCGGTTCATGCCCTTGCACATGATGTAGGACAGGATCGCGCCCGAGGAGCCCACCAGCGCGCCGGTGATGATCAGCGCCGTGTTGCCCAGCGTGAAGCCGATGCCGGCCGCCGCCCAGCCCGAATAGGAGTTGAGCATCGACACCACCACGGGCATGTCCGCGCCGCCGATGGGGATGATGATGAGCCCGCCGAGGATCAGCGCGGCGACGGTGATGGCCCAGAACAGCAGGCGCTGCTGGATCACCGCGCCGTCGGACTGCACGAACAGGACGATCAGCGCGAGGAGGCCGAGGAACAGCAGCGCGTTGATGACGTGACGGCCGGGCAGCATGATCGGCTTGCCGGACATGCGCCCGTCGAGCTTGGCGAAGGCGATGACCGAGCCGGTGAAGGTGAGCGCGCCGACCGCGACGCCGATGGCCATTTCGACCAGCGAAAGCGCCTTGATGTGCTCCGGCGTGCCGATGCCGAAGGCTTCCGGCGCATAGAGCGCGCCGGCGGCGACGAACACCGCCGCGAGGCCGACCAGCGAGTGGAAGGCCGCGACGAGCTGCGGCATCGCCGTCATCGGGATGCGCTTGGCGATGATCGCCCCGACCGCGCCGCCGAGGCCGAGGCCGAGCACGATGAGGACCCAGCCGGCCACGTCCGGCATCCCGGCCCACAAGGTGGTGATGACCGCTATGGTCATGCCGATCATGCCGTAGGCATTGCCTTTGCGCGACGATTCGGGGTGCGACAACCCGCGCAAGGCGAGGATGAACAGGACGCCCGCGACGAGGTAGAGGATGGCGGCGAGGTTGGCGGTCATCGGGTCAATCCAGACTTGTCATGCAGGCGGTCGGCAGGGTGCCCATGGCGAGGATTTTTCACTTTTTCTTCTTGTACATCGCCAGCATGCGCTGGGTGACGAGGAAGCCGCCGAAGATGTTCACCGACGCCAGGACAAGGCCGACGAAGCCGAAGATCTTGGCCCAGATCGCCCCCTCCGCCTCCATGAACGAAACGCCGGTCGCGAGCAGCGCGCCCACCACGATGACCGAGGAGATGGCGTTGGTCACGCTCATCAGCGGCGTGTGCAGCGCCGGCGTCACCGACCAGACCACGTAGTAGCCGACGAAGATCGCGAGCACGAAGATCGCGAGGCGGTAGATGGTGGGGTCGATGGCCCCGCCGGTCGCGACGTGCATGGCCTCGGCGGAGGCGTCCGCGATGGCGGTGGCGGTGTCGGCGGCGCTGGTCGCCACGTCTTGCGCATAGGCTTTCATGGTCGGGTTCCTAAGCGGCCGTGGGGGCCTGGTTGGTCTTCGCCGGGCCGCCGAAGCGCTCGTGGACCAGCGCGCCGTCGCGCGTCAGCAGCGTCGCGGTGATGATCTCGTCGTCCCAACTGGGCGCCAGCGCCTTGGATTCCTTGTCGACCAGCACGGTATCGACGAAGGTGTAGAGGTTCTTCGCGTAGAGCAGCGAGGCGGTGTTGGGGATGCGGCCGGGCACGTTGTTGTAGCCGAGAATCTTGACCGGCCCCTGCTGCACCATCTCGCCCGCGACGGCGCCTTCCACGTTGCCGCCGCGCTCGACGGCGAGGTCGACGACGATGGAGCCGGGCTGCATGGAGGCGACCATGGCGGCGGTGATCAGCCGCGGCGCCGGGCGGCCGGGGATCAACGCCGTGGTGATCACCACGTCCTGCTTGGCGATGTGGGCGGCGACCAGCTCGGCCTGCTGGCGCTTGTAGTCGTCCGACATTTCCTTGGCGTAGCCGCCCGCGTCTTCGGCGGCCTTGAACTCCTCGTTCTCCACCGCGACGAACTTGGCGCCCAGCGAGGCGACCTGCTCCTTGGCGGCGGGGCGCACGTCGGTGGCGCTGACGGCGGCGCCGAGGCGGCGCGCGGTGGCGATCGCCTGCAGGCCCGCGACGCCGGCGCCCATCACGAACACCTTGGCGGCGGGAACGGTGCCGGCCGCGGTCATCATCATGGGGAAGGCGCGGTCGAAGGCAGCGGCGGCGTCGATGACCGCCTGGTAGCCGGCGAGGTTCGCCTGGCTCGACAGGATGTCCATGGACTGCGCGCGGGTGATGCGCGGCATCAGCTCCATCGCGACCGCCGAGGCGCCCGCGTCGGCCAGCGCCTGCAGGCCCTCGCGCTCGCCGAACGGATCGAGCGCGCCGACGACGAAGGCGCCCTTCTTCAGCGCCGCGAGCACGTCCGGAGCGGGGCGGCGCACGGTGAGGACGATGTCCGCGTCCTTGACGGCCTCGGCGCTCGAGGCGGCGATCTCGGCGCCGGCCTCCTTGAAGGCCTGGTCGGTGATGCGGGCGTTCTCGCCGGCACCCGCGGCGACGACGACCGTAGCCCCCATCTGGACGTAGCGTTTCACCACATCCGGGGTTGCCGCAACGCGGGTGTCTTCGGTTTCCGCCGGTACGGCTATCTTCATGATGCGCTCCAGGGATCGACGCTCATCGTCGTCCGTGCGGTCGGTCGGTTAATTAGACGAGGAAGACTGCCATAAAGATGAGCAGCAGCACCACCAGGGCGATTGTCACCTTCGTCAGCCCGATGAAGGCGTCGAAGGTGCGCTGATGGTCCTCAATAGAAGTGCGGGGCGCTTCGGCGTCCATTGCGTTCAAGTCCTCGTGTGCCACTGGGGCATGGTGCTCGGCCATCGTTCTTACCTTGCAGTCGACTGCCTCGTCATTAGACGGGGCACGTTGAGCGATCAAGAAACACGGCGGGCTTGAGCCGCGGTCGCCTGAACGCCTGCGGGCCAACAGGTAGAGGAAGGCAGCGGCAAGGGTAAAGCCCTCGCCGGGGTTCGGGCCGATTTTATTCAGCCTCGAGCCCAAGCGTTTGCGGGCATTTCGGGTCGGACATTGCCTTTTGACCCGTCCCGCGCCAGCCTTGGCCCAGATCCGCCCAATAGGGAGAAGTCCGTGTCGAGCCTTGCCATGCCAGCGGCCAACGAGAGTGTCCTTGCGCGGCGAGCGGAGATCGTGGCCGCGCTGCGGGCGATCGTGCCGGGCGAGGGCACCGTCGACGACGAGACCGGCATGCGCGCCTACGAGACCGACGGGCTGACCGCCTATCGGCAGATGCCCTTCGTGGTGGTGCTGCCGGAGACGGTGGCGCAGGTGGCGGCGGTGCTGAAATATTGCGGCCAGAACGGCATCCGCGTGGTGCCGCGCGGGGCCGGCACCTCGCTGTCGGGCGGGGCGCTGCCGCTGGAAGACGCGGTGCTCGTGTCGATGATGCGCTTCAACCGGATCCTCGACATCGATTTCGCCAACCGCTGCGCGACGGTGCAGCCCGGCGTCACCAACCTCGCCATCACCCAGGCGGTGGCCCATCGCGGCTTTTATTATGCGCCGGACCCGTCGAGCCAGATCGCCTGCTCCATCGGCGGCAACGTGGCGGAAAATTCCGGCGGCGTGCACTGCCTCAAATATGGGCTCACCACCAACAACATCCTCGGGCTCGAGATCGTCACCATCGAGGGCGAGGTGCTGCGGCTGGGCGGCAAGCACCTCGACAGCGCGGGCTACGATTTCCTCGCCTTCATGGTGGGCTCGGAGGGGCTTTTGGGCATTGTCACCGAGGTGACGGTGCGCATCCTGCGGGCACCGGAGACGGCGCGGGCCTGTCTCCTGGGCTTCCCCGTCACCGAGGACGCGGGGCGATGCGTGGCGGCGATCATCGCGGCCGGCATCATTCCCGGCGGCATGGAGATGATGGACCGGCCGGCGATCCATGCGGCCGAGGATTTCGTGCACGCGGGCTATCCGCTCGACGTGGACGCGCTGCTGATCGTGGAGCTGGACGGGCCGCAGGTGGAGGTGGACCACCTGTTGGAGCGCGTCGAGGCGATCGCGCGCGACCATGGCGCCACCCACTGCCGCGTGTCGCAGAACGAGGCGGAGCGGGCCACCTTCTGGGCCGGGCGCAAGGCCGCCTTCCCGGCCGTGGGGCGCATCTCGCCCGACTATATGTGCATGGACGGCACGATTCCGCGGCGCGAGCTGCCGCGGGTGCTGAAGGGGATGGCGGAGCTGTCCGAGAAGCACGGGCTGCGCGTCGCCAACGTGTTCCATGCCGGCGACGGCAACCTGCACCCGCTGATCCTGTTCGATGCCAACGCGGAAGGGGAGCTGGAGCGCGCCGAAGCGTTCGGCGCGGACATATTGAAGCTGTGCGTGGCGGTGGGCGGCTGCCTCACCGGCGAGCACGGGGTGGGCGTGGAAAAGCGCGACCTGATGCCCGAGATGTTCACCGAGGACGACCTCAAGCAGCAGCAGCGCGTGAAGTGCGCCTTCGACCCCGACCATCTGCTCAACCCGGGCAAGGTGTTCCCGACCCTGCATCGCTGCGCCGAGCTCGGCAAAATGCACGTGCACCGCGGGCGCCTGCCTTTCCCCGACATTCCGAGGTTCTGACGATGCGCCTTGCCGCCTCCGCCCTCGCAGCCGCCATGATGTTCGCGGCCCCCCTGCCCCTTTCGGCCCAGAACGCCGACAACGGGGGCAGCGACTTCGCCAAGAAAGCCGGCAATTTCCTGAAGAATTGCGATGCCCGCGCCGACGAGAACGGCAAGAGGCCGGACCCGCCGAACTACGTATGCCTCGCATTCCTCGCCGGGCTGGTGGAGGGCTACAATTACGGCGCCATCGCCAATGGCAACGAGAAGCCCTATTGCCTGCCGCGCCCGGTGAGCCTGGCCGAGCTGTCCGACATGCTGGTCACCGTCATCGAGCGGGGCGTGAAGCCGGACATGGCGACGGCGGCCGTGTTCCATTTCCTCATGGAAGAGACCTTCAAGTGCAAGAAAGACGCGTCATTGCTGGATGAGGGCGAAAAAACCATCGTGCTGGCGCAGGCTGAGCAACTCCTGCGCGTGACGCCGCCGAGCGAGGTGGAGGCGCGCGAGCCGAAGCTGCGCATCGTGACGCCGTCCAACGGGTCCTCCGAGGCGCTGCTGCCCATCGTCGCGCCCCCCAGCCCCGGCAGCCCCACGGGGGCCGAGGCCGACAGCGCCGCATCGTCCGGGAGCGCCGGCACGTCGGGGACGCCTGGGGCGCCCTCATCCGCCGGCACGTCGTCGGCGCCTGAGGTGCCGCTGTTGCAGTACCCCCCGATAGCCTCGCCCACGCGACCTACGACGCCGGCGCGGCCGACCGGCCCGCAAGGACCGCGCCGGGTGGGCAACTGATCTTGACCGACCGATTGCGCCCGCGCGACGCCGCCGAAGTCGCCGACACCATCCGCTGGGCCCTTGCCGCCAAAGAACCGCTCGAAGTGATCGGCGGCGGCACCAAGCGCGCCATCGCCGGTCCCGGCCAGACCGCCTATGCGCTGGAAATGGCCGATTGCGCCGGCATCGTGAGCTACGAGCCCGAAGAGCTGGTGCTGACGCTGGCCCCGGGCACGCCTATGGCCGAGATCGAGGCGACGCTCGCCGCGCGCGGCCAGATGCTGGCGTTCGAGCCGCCGGACTACACGGCGCTGCTGGGAGCCGAAGGCGTGCCCACCTTCGGCGGCGCCTTCGCCACCAATTTCGCCGGCCCGCGCCGGATCGCGGTGGGGGCGGTGCGCGACCACATGCTCGGCGTGCACGCGGTGTCGGGCCGGGGCGAGCCGTTCAAGGCGGGCGGGCGCGTGGTCAAGAACGTGACCGGCTACGATCTCGCCCGCGCGCTGGCGGGCTCGTGGGGCACGCTGGCGGTCGCGACGGAGCTGACGGTCAAGGTGCTGCCGCGCGCCGAATGCCAGACGACGCTGATGCTTGAGGGCCTCGATGCCGAGGCCGCCGCCGAGGCGATGTCCCGCGCGATGGGCTTCTCCGGCGACGTGTCCGGCGCGGCCCACCTGCCCGCCGACATCGCGCCGCTGGTGGTGGCCGGCGCCACGGCGAGCATCACGGCGTTGCGCATCGAGGGCTTCGGCCCGTCGGTGGCGGCCCGCACGGCGGCGGCCGAAGCGCTGTTCGCCGGCCTGCCGCAGCGCCGCGCCGAGACCGACGAATCGATCGCGATCTGGCGGGCGATCGCCGACGGGGCCCCGTTCGTCGGCACCGACGAGGCCGTCTGGCGCTGCTCGGTGCCGCCGACAGCCGGCCCGGCCCTCGCCGCCGCGGCGCCGGGCGGATCGCGCTCCTACTGCGACTGGGCCGGCGGACTCGTCCTGATCGCGACGCCCGCCGTGGGCGATGCCGGCGCGGCGCAATTGCGCGCAAATGTGGAGATGTGCGGCGGCCACGCGATGTTGTTGCGGGCCCCGGTGGACATTCGCGCAAACGTTGCCACATTCCATCCCATGGCTACCGGAGTGGAGGCGCTCGCCAAGCGTCTCCGGACTGCCTTCGATCCGGAAGGTATTCTCAATCCCAAGCGCATGTCCCGGGAGGCTGCATGAGCGCCCGACGCCACGACGACAGCAATGCCCTGACCGTCGGCGCCGCCGTCGACGGGGCCGCCCGTGCGACCAAAGGCAGCGTTCCCAGTGCCGGCAAGAGCGTGACCGCCGTGCGCAGCGTGGCCGCGGGCCCCTCGCCGCAGGAGGCACCCGAGATGGACAAAGGCAGCGGAACCGGTTCCGGGGCGTCCGTGAAGACCTCGCGCTGGTTCCGCCCCACCGTGGTCAACGTCAAGCTGATTTACGCGGGCTACCTGGCAAGCCTCGCGATGCCGTTCCTCGCCATCCTCGCGGCGCTGTTCGCCTACCAGAGCGCCAAACAGAACCCGCCGCCCTGGCTCGCGACGCACTATACTTACCAGATGCGCACCTTCTGGATCGGCCTGGGGGCCAATCTCGTCGCCTGGGCGCTGTCCTTTCTCGGCGTCGGGCTGCTGCTGTTCCCGCTGATCGCGGTCTGGCTCGTCGCCCGATCGGTCAAGGGGCTGATCCGCATCGCCCGGCAGCACGAGATCGAGGATCCCAACAGCTATTTCGTCTGAGCGTGCGGCGCGACGGCGCACGCGTGCGCGGCGGTGATTTCTTGTCGCCGGGGTGATTTCGCCCGGCGGGAAAGCGCGCTAGCGTCCTTCCCATGCAAACGCATTTCTCCGAGGCGCAGCGCGCCGATCCCCAGATTCGCCACATCGACGGTATCCTGCGCGCCTGCGTCCATTGCGGCTTCTGCACCGCGACGTGCCCGACCTTCGTTCTCCTCGGCGACGAGCGCGACAGCCCGCGCGGGCGCATCTACCAGATCAAGGACATGCTGGAGAAGGACCGGGCGGCGAACGAGACCGACGTGCGCCATGTCGACCGCTGCCTGTCCTGCCTTTCGTGCATGACGACGTGCCCCTCGGGCGTCAACTACATGCACCTCGTCGACCATGCCCGCGCCCACATCGAGAAGACCTACCGGCGGCCCCTCGGCGACCGGCTGGTGCGGTGGGTGCTGGCGGCGGTGCTGCCCCATCCGGGCCGGTTCCGCCTGGCGTTGCAAGGGGCCAGGCTGGCGGCGCCCTTCGCGCGCCTGTTGCGCCCGGCCCGGCCGGGTCCTGCCGATCCCGCCGCCCCCGGCAGCGCGGCGCCGGCCGTGGTCAATGCCGGGCGCCACAACGCGCCGGCGGCCGGCTTCTTCGCCCGGATCGGCGCGATGCTGGCGCTCGCCCCCACCGCGCTGCCGGCGGCAAGGGATCTGCCCCGCCCGGCGGTGTTTCCGGCCGAAGGCCCGCGCCGAGCCCGCGTCGCCCTCCTGAGCGGCTGCGCCCAGCGGGTGCTGGCGCCGGCCACCAACGAAGCGGCGATCCGCGTGCTCAACCGTGCCGGTGTCGAGGTGGTCCTGCCCCAGGGGGAGGGCTGCTGCGGCGCGCTCGTACACCATCTGGGCAAGGACGAGGCATCCCACGCCTCCGCCAAAGCCAATGTCGATGCGTGGACCGCCGAAATCGAAGGCGCCGGCCTCGACGCCATCGTCATCACCGCCTCCGGCTGCGGCACGACCATCAAGGATTACGGCTTCATGCTGCGCGAGAACGCCGCCTATGCCGAGAAGGCGGCGCGCGTCTCCCACCTCGCCAAGGACATCACCGAATACCTCGCCGGGCTGGAGCTGGCCGCCGCGCCGCGGGCATCCGGCGTCACCGTCGCCTATCACAGCGCCTGCTCGATGCAGCACGGGCAGAAGATCCGCGTCGAGCCGAAGCGGCTGCTGGAGGCCGCCGGCTTTGCGGTGAGCGAGGTGCCCGAGGGGCATCTGTGCTGCGGCTCGGCCGGCACCTACAACATCATGCAGCCCGGCATCGCCGAGCAATTGAAGGCGCGCAAGCTGGCCAACATCGATGCGACCGGGGCCGATCTCATCGCCACCGGCAACATCGGCTGCATCACGCAGCTTTCGTCCGGTCCGCGGCCGGTCGTGCACACGGTCGAACTCCTGGACTGGGCCCAAGGCGGACCGGCGCCCGCAGCCGCCCGCGCGCTGCTCCCTGCCCCTTCCAAGGCCGCCTAAAGCGGCTCCGAGCTTGCCGGAGCAGGCAAGCGGCCCGGAAAAACGCGACCCGCAAAAAGCGGGAGCGGCTTGGCTGAACACGAGTGAGCCTCGACGGCTTCGGCCGCCTGCTCCTCGGCGCCGCCCCCCCGCCGGGACGGCGAATTGGGCCAGCATGTGTCCGAACGATGGCCACTTTTAGGGCAATGCACAATATTGCCCCTGGGCACTGCACACAAATTAGGCGATTGATCGCGAGCAGCCCGGACATCCCCGCAAATTTACGATCCGTAAAGCGCCCCTTTGGGTTGGCAAGGCCTTTGCACTCCACGTTTCTGAAAAAACAGTCGGAGGATCCTTTTTTCATGAAAGCACAATTTGCCCTTGCCGCTGCGCTTGCCGCGACCACCGCGTTGGCCGCGCCCGCCTTCGCGCAGGACGTGGAATGCCCCATCAAGGTCGGCGTTCTGCACTCGCTCTCCGGCACGATGGCGATTTCGGAGACGACGCTGAAGGACACCGTCCTGATGCTGATCGACAAGCAGAACGAAAATGGCGGCCTGCTCGGCTGCCAGCTCGAAGCGGTGGTTGTCGACCCGGCCTCCGACTGGCCCCTGTTCGCCGAGAAGGCGCGCGAGCTTCTGACCGTGCACGACGTCGACGTGATCTTCGGCAACTGGACCTCGGTGTCGCGCAAGTCGGTGCTGCCGGTGCTCGAGGAGCTGAACGGCCTCCTGTTCTACCCGGTGCAGTACGAGGGCGAGGAATCGTCCAAGAACGTGTTCTACACCGGCGCCGCGCCGAACCAGCAGGCGATCCCCGCCGTCGACTACTTCCTCGAGGAGCTGGGCGTCGAAAAGTTTGCCCTGCTCGGCACCGACTACGTCTATCCGCGCACGACCAACAAGATCCTCGAGCAGTACCTCAAGGACAAGGGCATCCCGGCTGACGACATTTTCGTCAACTACACGCCCTTCGGTCACTCCGACTGGTCGAAGATCGTTTCCGACGTCGTGGGCCTGGGCGCCGACGGCAAGAAGGTCGGCGTGATCTCCACCATCAACGGTGACGCCAACGTCGGCTTCTACAAGGAACTCGCCGCCTCCGGCGTGTCCGCCGACGACATCCCCGTCGTCGCCTTCTCGGTCGGCGAAGAGGAGCTGTCCGGCCTCGACACCTCCAACCTCGTCGGCCACCTCGCCGCGTGGAACTACTTCCAGTCCGCCGACACGCCGGCGAACGAAGAGTTCATCGCCGCCTGGAAGGCGCGCATGGGCGACGACCGCGTGACCAACGACCCGATGGAAGCCCACTACATCGGCTTCAACATGTGGGTGAACGCCGTCGAGGCAGCCGGCACCACCGACGTCGACGCCGTCGAGCAGGCGATGATCGGCCAGGAGTTCCCGAACCTCACCGGTGGCACGGCGAAGATGCTCCCGAACCACCACCTGTCCAAGCCGGTCCTGATCGGCGAGATCACCGAGGACGGGCAGTTCGATATCATCAGCCAGACCGAAGAGGTCGACGGCGACGCCTGGACGGACTTCCTTCCGGAATCGGCCGTGCTGACGTCCGATTGGAAGGACCTCAAGTGCGGCATGTACAACACCGAAACGAAGACCTGCGTTCAGATCAAGTCGAACTACTAAGTGCGCAAGGCTCCTAGACTGGCGGGGCTTGCCCCCGCCGTTCTCGTCGCGCTCGCCGCCCTTTTCTGGGCGGCGGGCGTCGGCGCGCAATCCGAGGCGCCGCCGACCCCGGTCGAGCAGATCCTGCTCGACAACTCCGAGCTCATCCAGAAGAGCTCGCGCCGGACCATCGGCCCGGCCATCGACGCGCTGGCATCGAGCGGCCTGCCGGAAGCGGCGGACGTGCTGCGCCTGTGGCGCGAGCGCGAACTCTACGTGCGCAAATCGGACGGGCGCTTCGTCCGCGCCGCGCGCAAGGGCAGCGCCTACGAGCTGACCAACATCATCACCGGCGCCCCCATGGGGGAGGCCAGCCGCCGCGACGTCGACCAGATCAAGCCCAACAGCGGCATTCAGGCCATGATCGGCGCAGCGCTGGTCGCCTTCCAGCTCAACGACCCGGATCCCGCGGTGCGCCTCAGAGCCCTCCAGGGCATCGAGCGCGACCCGGAAGCCTCCCATCTCACCGGCCTGCGCGCCGCCATCGGGCGCGAAAGCGACCCCTTCGTGCAGGAGGCGATGGCGCGCGCCGAACGCCGCCTCACCATTCAGTTCGACGAGGACGAGGCGGCCCGCATCGCCGCCATCATGAGCTTTGCCGGCGACCTCGACGTGAGCACCCGCGCGACGCTCAACCCGCTGCTCGCGACGCACCTCGCGGTGCGCGAGAAATCCGCCCCGAGCGATGCCAACGTCGCCCGCACGCTGACACCCGGCAGCGACGGCTTTAGCTATCAGGCCGCCTACGAGATCCTGGTCAACGAGGGTCTGGCGCCGAAGGTGATCACCGCGGCCGCGCGCGACCAGGCGCTGATCGCGGCGATCGACGACGGGTCGGTCGCCGGCGTGAAGGTGGCGACGCTCGACACGCGCGAGGCACGCGACGCCGCCTACCTGCGCCTCGCCGACGAGGGCAAGGTGCCGCACACGATGACCGAGGACGAGCAGTTCGCCCTCCTCGGCAACTTCATCTTCGAGGACGTCTACTCCCAGTCGCCGGCCATCACCGACGCCACCAACGAGACCATCGACGCCATCAACATGCGCGTCGCCATGTACGAGGCGGCCGACCTCGCGCTCGACGGCATCTCGCTGGCCTCGATCTACTTCCTCGCCGCCATCGGCCTCGCCATCACCTTCGGCGTGATGGGCGTCATCAACATGGCCCACGGCGAGTTCATCATGATGGGCGCCTACACGGGTTACGTGATCCAGCTGTTCATCCCGGACAAGACGCTGTCGATCATCGTGGCGCTGCCGGTGGCCTTCGCGATCACCTTCGCCGCCGGCGTGGCGCTTGAGCGGCTCGTCATCCGCTGGCTCTACCACCGCCCGCTGGAGACGCTGCTGGCGACGTTCGGCGTGTCGATCGCGCTGCAGCAGCTGGCGAAGAACATTTTCGGCACCCAGGCGCGCCCCCTCACCTCGCCCGACTGGCTCGGCGGCGCGCTGGTGATCAACGACGCGCTTTCGATCTCCTACATCCGCATCGCGATCTTCGTGCTGTCGGTCATCTTCTTCCTGGTGCTCCTGTTCATCCTCAACAAGACGCGGCTGGGGCTCGAAGTCCGCTCGGTGCGGCAAAACCCGCGCATGGCCGCGGCAATGGGCATCAACCCGGACCGCATCAACATGCTCACCTTCGGGCTCGGCTCGGGCATCGCGGGGATTGCCGGCGTCGCCATCGGCCTCTTCGCCAAGGTCACCTCGGACCTCGGCGCCGGCTACATCGTGCAGAGCTTCATGACGGTGGTGGTCGGCGGTGTCGGCAGCATCTTCGGCACGCTCGCCGGCGCGACGCTGATCGGCTTCCTGCAGAAGGGCATCGAGGCGCTGAACCCGTCCAACACACTGGCGGCGCAGACCTACATGATCATCTTCATCATCATCTTCATTCAGTTCCGCCCCAAGGGCATCTTCGCCCTCAAGGGCCGCGCGGCGGAGGCTTGACGATGGCAACGCCTCCCACCAATCCCACGATGTCGGAGCGGGGCAGAAGCCTGGTGCGCCACCGCTCCTTCCTGGCCCAGCCCTCCACCATCGTGGTGATGCTGCTCCTCATCGCCTTCACCGTGTCCATCGTGTCGCTGTCCGAAGCGGCGGGCGGGGACATTTCCACCAGCCTCGTCAAGACGCTCGGCAAAACCATGTGCCTGTGCCTCATCGCCGTCGCGATGGATCTGGTGTGGGGCTATTGCGGCATCCTCAGCCTCGGCCATTTCGCCTTCTTCGGGCTCGGCGGCTACATGGTCGGGATGTGGATCATGTACGCGCGCACCGAGGCCATCGTGGTGGAGGCGGCGCGCAACGCGCCCCTGCCGCCGACGCCGCAGGAGATCCGCGACGCCATCGGCACCCAGATCTTCGGCGTGGTGGGCGGCAGCGACATTCCGCCGATCTGGGCCTTCGCCCACTCGCTGCCGCTGCAGCTCATTCTGGTGGTGCTGGTGCCGGGGCTGCTGGCGCTGGTCTTCGGCTGGCTCGCCTTCCGCAGCCGCGTCACCGGGGTCTACCTGTCGATCCTGACGCAGGCGATGACGTTGGCGCTGTCGCTCTACCTGTTCCAGAACGATTCCGGCTTGCGCGGCAACAACGGGCTGTCCGGGCTGCAGAACATCCCGGGCTTCGAGGAGGTGCCGCAGAGCGTCGTCTCGGTGGCTTTCTTCGTCGCCTCGGCGGTGGCGCTGGGGGCGGGCTACCTGCTGGCCGCATGGATCGTGTCGGGGAAGTTCGGCTCCGTCATCCGCGGCATTCGCGACGACGAGCCCCGCGTGCGCTTCCTCGGCTACCAGGTGGAGCACTACAAGCTGTTCGTGTTCACGCTGACGGCGATCATCGCGGGCATCGCGGGCGCGCTCTACTACCCGCAGGCGGGCATCGTGAACCCGGCCGAGATCGCGCCGATCGCCTCGATCTACCTGGCGGTCTGGGTGGCGATCGGCGGGCGCGGGCGGCTCTATGGCGCGATCATCGGCGCGGCATTCGTGTCGCTCCTGTCCACCTGGTTCACCGGCGGCCGGGCGCCCGACATCCACCTCGGCTTCTACACCATCCAGTGGGTGGACTGGTGGCAGGTGCTGCTCGGCGTCGCTTTCGTCCTGGTGACGCTGTTCGCGCCGAAGGGCATCGGCGGGCTGGTCGACCTGTTGGTGCGGCCGAAACGCCAGGCCTCGGCCGGCCAGCCGGCGCCGCGGGAGGCCGCCGAATGAGCGCGCTCCTGGAAGTCGCCGGCGTCTCCGTCTCGTTCGATGGGTTCCGGGCGATCAACAACCTGTCGTTCGAGATCGAGGAGGCGGAACTCCGGGCGATCATCGGACCCAACGGGGCAGGCAAGACGACGTTCATGGACATCGTCACCGGCAAGACGCGGCCCAACGTCGGCAAGGTCACCTGGGGACCCAACAACATCTCGCTCCTGAAGCGCTCGGAGGCGGAGATCGCCCGCCTCGGCATCGGCCGCAAGTTCCAGCGGCCGACGGTGTTCGAGGACCAGAGCGTGTTCGACAACCTGCTGATGGCGCTCAAGAAACCGCGCAACCCCTTCGCCGCGATGCTGTACCGCCGCGACGAGGACGACATCGCCCGCATCCGTGCGCTGGCGGAGGAGATCGGCCTCACCGGGGCGCTGATGCGCCGGTCGGGCGAATTGTCGCACGGGCAGAAGCAGTGGCTCGAGATCGGCATGCTGCTGGCCCAGGACCCGAAGCTGCTGCTGGTGGACGAGCCGGCCGCGGGCATGACGGTCGGCGAGCGCGAGCACACCACGCGCCTGCTGCGCGAGACCGCCCGCACGCGCGCCGTCATCGTGGTCGAGCACGACATGGAATTCGTGCGCCAGCTCGGCTGCCGGGTCACCGTGCTGCACGAGGGTTCGGTGCTGGCAGAAGGCTCGCTCGACTACGTGACCAACGACGCACGCGTCATCGACGTTTATCTGGGGCGCTGAACCATGCACGCCACCATGCTCTCCACCCACGACCTCACCCTGCACTACGGCCAGTCGCAGATCCTGTACGGCATCTCGATGACGGCCCAGGTGGGCGCCGTCACCTGCGTGATGGGCACCAACGGCGTCGGCAAGACGAGCCTGCTCAAGGCCATCTCCGGATCGCACCACCGCTCCGGCGGAACGATTTCACTGGATGGCGAGGAGATCGGCAAACCGCCGTCGCACGTGTTGGCCCATAAGGGCGTCGCCATCGTGCCGCAGGGGCGCGACATTTTCCCGCTGATGTCGGTGCGCGAAAACCTGGAGACAGGCTACGCCTGCCTGCCGCGCGGCGAGCACAAGGTGCCGGGCGAGATCTTCGAGCTGTTTCCGGTGCTGAAGGAGATGCAGCACCGGCGCGGCGGCGATCTGTCGGGCGGGCAGCAGCAGCAGCTCGCCATTGCCCGCGCGCTGATCACCAAGCCGAAGCTCCTCCTGATGGACGAGCCCACGGAGGGCATTCAGCCCAACATCATCCAGCAGATCGGCCGCGTCATCGAATATCTGCGCGACCAGAAGACGATGGCGATCGTCCTGGTTGAGCAGTATTTTCGCTTCGCCTACGACCTGGCCGACAGCTTCCTTGTGCTGGAGCGCGGCTCGGTCGCCCTCCAGGGCGACAAGGCGAGCGTGTCGGAGGAGACGCTGCTGCGGGCGGTTTCGGTCTAGGAGCGATCCGCGCCCGACGACTGCGAGCTGTTCGAGGCCGTCAGGACAGGAGATTGGGCCAGAGGCCGGTGACGCCGACGAAAATCAGATATGCCGCAACCGCGTAGTTGAGCACGCGCGGAAAGATCAGAACGATCAAGCCGACAATCAGCGCGACGAGGGGTTGGGCGCTAAGAGTTTCCATGGATTTGAGACCTCGTGACGACGTTGGCGCGGTTGGGATGTGCCGCACCTTGCCGTCTCGACGCAAGCAATTGCGGCGCGCAGGCGAAAAAAAAAGCGGCCCGGAGGCCGCTTTGCGTGGTGTCCGCGGCGCCCCGAAAGGCGCCACGTCCGAGGATGGCCGGCTTAAGCGGCCTTTTCCTGCAGGTCTTCGTCCTCGTCGGCCTCTTCGGCCTCGGCGCCTTTGACGGCGCGGCGCGGGGCCTTGGCCAGCTGCGATTCGATCAGCTTGACCGCCTCGTCCTCTTCGGACTTGTTGATGGCCGCGATCTCGCGAGCCATCCGGTCGAGCGCGGCTTCGTACAGCTGACGCTCGGAATAGGACTGCTCGGGCTGGCTCTCGGCGCGGTACAGGTCGCGCACCACCTCCGAGATGGCGATCAGGTCGCCGGAATTGATCTTCGCTTCGTATTCCTGCGCGCGGCGGCTCCACATCGTGCGCTTGATGCGCGCACGGCCGGTGACGACTTCAAGGGCCTTGGTCATGGTGCGCGGGTCGGAGAGCTTGCGCATGCCAACGGAGGTTGCCTTGCCGACCGGAACACGCAGCGTCATCTTGTCTTTCGCAAACGATACGACGATGAGTTCGATCGGGTGGCCGCCGAACTCCGTTTTTTCGATCGCTTGCACTTGACCGACACCGTGCGCCGGATAAACCACATGCTCGTTCGGCTTGAACGCCGACTTCGCGACGCCCTTTTTAACCGTTGCCATAAGCTCCAGCCACTCCTCGCATACGCCGCACCCCATCATGGGCTCCGGCCATCATTATTGTGAAAAACACTCAGACAGGGTCGCGCGAGCCCGACAGACACTCCGATGTTGGCGAAGAAGCCTCATCGGCGCCGGTGGCGACTCAGTTCAACCTCAACGATTGCTCCTGCTGATATGCACGCGCACAGGCGTAAGCACTTCACTGCGACCCGCCGCGCTATTCTTCGGCAGTCATGCAAATGTAGCACAGTCGGGCGCCGAATTAAAGCGACCGGCAACTGGGTGGATAAAATTTGAGCTATGCGCTCTCCCTTGCCAGCGTTTAATCGCCGGTTCCTGGTTTGGGAGAAAAGTGCTCTTCTAGTTTATTCGTCTTCGTTTCGAATGCTTCCGCCTCAGGAAGTGGGTCCTTCTTCGCTGTAATGTTCGGCCACTCGGCAGCATATTTAGCGTTTAGCTCAAGCCATGTCTCGAGACCTGGCTCAGTATCCGGCTTAATTGCATCAATTGGACACTCGGGCTCACAAACGCCACAGTCGATACACTCGTCCGGGTGGATGACGAGCATGTTCTCACCTTCGTAGAAGCAGTCGACAGGACAGACTTCGACGCAGTCGGTGTACTTGCACTTAATGCATGCCTCGCCGACGATATAAGTCACTCGCGATCTCCTATTGCGAACACGTGATGTACGACCGCCACCCGCGGCCGGCAAGGACCGGCGCGAAACGCATAGCAGAGTCACGCAAATCAGGCATCTGCGACCGTTTCGTACAGGCTCGCCGTCTGCGGAGGCGATACCCGAGAGGGCGCGAAACCGATAACGCGCACCACGTGCACTTGCCGCGACGCGCGGATCGTCAGGATATCGGCAATGCGCACCTTGCGCGCACAATCGGTCACCTTGTCGCGGTTGATGCGGACCTTACCGCCAACCACCAGCGCCTGCGCCACCGTGCGCGTTTTGGCGAAACGCGCGTAGGTCAACCACTTGTCGATCCGCTGACCGTCGGCGGAATCCTCAGGCTCAGCGATCGTCGGGCCCCTTCTCGAGCTGTTGCTTCAGGGCAGCCAGGGCCGCGAAGGGCGAATCGGGATCCGCCTCGCGCTCACGGCGCTGCGGCTTGCGCGGCTCCGCCCGCTGAGCCTCGTGCTGCTGCCTGTCGTGCTGCTGCTGCTTGCCGCGCTTCTTGCCCTTCCGCGGGCCGCCGGACGCGTGGGCGCCCCCTTCGCCGGGCGTGGCGCGGCCGCTGGCCGCCGGCGCCCCGGCGGCGGGAGCGGGCGCTGGCGCACCGTCCTCGCGCTGGCCGCGCCGGCGCGAGCGCCGCCGAGGATCGCGCTGGCTCGCCTCGCTGCCATCCGCCTCGCCCGATTGCGGCTGGCCGCCGGGGCGCCGCCGGCGATTGTCGCCGCCCGGCCGCTGATGCCGCGGCACCCGCCAGATCTCGATGACGACCGGCGCTTGCGCATCCGCATCGGCCTCGCCATCGGCCTCAGCGACAACGCCCTCGCCCGCATCCGGCTCGGCCGACGCGTCGACGGCTTGCGCCTCGCTGTCCGATCCTTCGCTGCCCGAGTCTTCGCTCGCCGCGACAGGCTCGCCTTCGACGGCAGGCTCCGCCGCATCGCCCGCGACCGCATCCTCCGCCGCGACCGGCTCGGTCCACGCCGGGGACTGCGCGTCGACCTCGACCGACGCCGGCTCGGTTTCCGGCGCAGCGGTCGGATCGGCCGGCTCCGGCTCGCTCGCCGGAGCTTGCACCGCGCTGTCGGCAGGCTCGGCATCGGCGGCAGGCGCAGCCGCCTCCTCGGCGGGCGCCTCATCCTCCGCCGCCGGTGTGGATCCCGCCGGCGCTTCACCATCGGCCGGCGTTTGGGCGTCACTCGATGCCTGGACATCGGCCGGCTCGGTCGGCGTGACCGGCTCGGCTTCGGCGGTCTGCGCCTCACCCTCGATGGCAACCGGATGCGGCTCGGCCGGGTTCGCCTCCTCGGCAGGGGCACCAACGGCCGGCGATGCGGCCGCGAGCGGCGACACGGGTGCATTGCGGCTCGGCTTGACGGGTCGCTTGGGCGCGTTGCGCCGCACCTGTTGCGCCGCCGTCAGCGCCTCGCGTTCGGCCGCGTTGGCCTCGCGCCGGTCCACCCGGTAGCCGAGCGAGGTGAGCACGGCGGCAAAGTCCTCGCCCGAGCAACCGAGCAGCGAGGTCATGTTGACGGTCACCAGGAAGGCACCGCCGGAGGGCACCGCGCCCGGAGGCGGATCGCCCGCGGAGGGGCCCGGCCGCCAGGCGACGAGGGGGCGAATCTGATCCGCAAGCCGCTCCAGAATGTCGATGCGCACCGCACGCGGCCCGCACACGCGGAAGCCGACCACGCCGTAGAGCGCCGGCGGGACCTCCGGATCGACCGGGATCGACGTGCGCCCGGAGCCCGACAGCTGCGGCACCTCCTGCAGGCCCTTCACGTCGAGATCGGCGTTCTTGAGCGCCCATAGGAAGGCCAGGAGCTGGCTCGGGGCCGGCTTCAGCAGCGCCGGCACGAAGATGTGGTAGGCGCCGAAGCGCACGCCGAGCGCGCGCAGCCCGGCCCGTGCGCCCTGGTCCAGCGCCTTGGCTTCCTCGGCAACCTGGCTCCGGTCGACGCTGCCGAAGGCTTCGGAGATCTGATAGGCGAGACCGCGCGCCCCGCCCTCCAGGCTCGCGGCGTCGCGCAGATCGAACAGCGGCTTCAACAGGTTGCCGATGTGCGCCGCGAGCCACTGGGTGAGGCGCCCCTGCACGCGCTCGCGCGCCGGGGCCGGCAGCGTCTCGTCCGCGAGCAGCACCACGGCGGGCTTCAGCGCGTCTTCGCTCGCGGTGATCTTGCCGATCAGCGCACCCTGCCAGCGCACGCCCGCGTCCGAACCCAGCGCAAACGCGGTGTCGGGTGCGACAGCCACCTTCTCGGCCCGCCGCTCCATTTCCTTCGCCAGCGCCTTGTTGGCCGCTGCGCGCAGCGCCTTCTGCTCGTTTGCGTCGCCAGACGACGCGTCCGCCTGAAAGCGGAAGCCGTGCAGCACGCCGACGTGTTGACCTTCGACGATCACTTCACCGGCGTCGTTCACTTCAGATTCCAGCATCGCATTCTCTCTCAGGCGCTTCATCAGCACGCTGGTTCGCCGGTCGACAAACCGCTGCATCAAACGCTCATGAAGCGCGTCGGACAAGCGATCTTCGACCTGACGTGTGGTTTCACGCCATTCCGCCGGATCGGCAAGCCAATCGTTGCGGTTGGCGACGAATGTCCAGGTCCGCACGTGGGCGATGCGGTTGGACAGGGTGTCGATATCGCCGTCGGTGCGGTCTGCGTAGCGCACCTGACGGGCGATCCAGTCGTCGGCGATGACGCCGTCGCGGATCAGGAAGCTATAGAGGGTGAGCAGGAGGTCGGCATGGTTGGCCGGCGCAATCTTGCGATAGTCCGGCACCTGGCAGACGTCCCAAAGCCGCTCCACACGGGCCGGCGTCGCCGCAAGCTCCATGATGTCCTCATTGAGCGCCGCGTGCTCCAGCGCCTTCTGGTCGTCCGCCGGCGGGGCCTTGGTGAGGCCCTCCTCATGGGCCGGCTCGTCCAGCGACGCCTTCAGCGCCTTGACGCTGGCGAAATCGAGCTCCGCGTTGCGCCACTGGAAGACGCGCGCGGGGGCGAAGGCGTGCGATTCCAGCGCCTCCACCAGCTCGTTCTCGAACGGGGCGACGCGGCCGGTGACGCCGAAGGTGCCGTCGCGCATGTGCCGCCCGGCGCGGCCGGCGATCTGGCCCAGCTCGCCGGCGCTGAGCATGCGGTACTGGTAGCCGTCGAACTTGCGGTTGGAGGCGAAGGCGACGTGGTCGACGTCGAGATTGAGGCCCATGCCGATGGCATCGGTGGCGATGAGGAAGTCCACGTCGCCGGCCTGGAACAGCTCCACCTGCGCGTTGCGCGTGCGCGGAGAGAGCGCGCCCATGACGATGGCCGCGCCGCCGCGCTGGCGGCGGATCAGCTCGGCGATGGCGTAGACCTCGTTGGCCGAGAAGGCGACCACGGCCGAGCGCGGCGGCAGGCGGGTCAGCTTCTTTTCGCCCGCATAGGTCAGCAACGACATGCGCGGACGGGTGACGACGTTGATGCCCGGGATCAGCTTTTCGAGGAGATTGCGGGCGGTCAACGCGCCGAGGAGCAGCGTTTCGTAGCGCCCGCGCACACGCAGCAGCCGGTCGGTGAAGACGCGGCCGCGCTCCAGGTCGGCGGCGAGCTGCACCTCGTCGATGGCCACGAACTCGGCGTCGATGTCGAGCGGCATCGCCTCGACCGTCGCCACGAAGTAGCGCGCCTGGGGCGGCACGATCTTCTCTTCGCCGGTGACGAGGGCGACCACCTCCGGCCCGAGCCGCGCCACGATGCGCCCGTACACCTCGCGCGCCAGGAGGCGCAGCGGCAGGCCGATCACGCCGGTCCGCCGCGCCAGCATCCGCTCGATCGCAAGATGGGTCTTGCCGGTGTTGGTGGGTCCGAGCACAGCCGTGACATTGCGGCTGCGTTCCGTCCGCTGGATGATCGGGCTTTGCACTGACGGAGGGATCCCCTGATGCCCCGGCGGATCCCGTCGGAGCGGCTTTCGGCTGGCGCGGCTGCGCCCGGTCGTCGGATGTCGGCCCTATGGCCCGGACAAGCTTAAACGCCGGTGCCGGAAATGCGAAGGCTGCTTGGCTCGATTAGGATCTTTCCATTCGGCGTCCCGATCGAGACGCTGTAGGGAATGGCGAAGCCGGCGGCCGGGACCGGCACCATGGTCATCTCGAGGTCGGTGTTGTCCTTGAGGTACTGGACTTCCTTCTTGTGCGGCCGATGGCCCGAAACCGGCACCCAACGCGCACCGCACACGGCCACCTTGCCGGAATAGCCCTCCGTCTCGACGGTGCGCTGGCCCTTGTACCTGAGGCGCACGTCGTACCGGGTCCAGCCGTCGTAGATCTTCAGCGTGTTATTGCAGGCGTCGCTGCCGTCCTGCGTGCGGATCGGCACGAGGCCGGAGGACAGCGGATCGACGACGCCGCGCTTGTGCGCGCTGGTGACGGCGATGCGGCCGGGCAACTCCTTGAGGCGCGGGCGGGCCCGCTCGTTCTTGACCGCGCCGCCGCTCATCTGGATGTCGACCGAGATGGGCCTGTTGGTCTCGGTGGCGCGCACGCTGTATTCCGACGGCAGCACGGTCTGCCCCCGCACGGTCCCGGACGCGGTGACGCTGGTGCGCACGGCCGTGACGATACGCGCCACGCCTTTGGGCACCATCAGCAGGTCGGCGTCGTACTTGCCGTCGTCGTAGGACATTTTCAGTGTGGCACGGGCAAGCCCCCACCCGGCGATGGAGATTTCGTACACGGCGTCGATCTTGACGCGCGAGGCAGCGGCGTGGGTCGCACCGGCCGAGCAGAGGGCCATCGCCACTGCGCCAATCAAAGAGGTCCAGGCGCTCAAGACACACTCCTCACCCTTGGGGGCTGGCGCTTATGTTGCGTCGGTTTGTTCCCCAACGTCCGCTTTATGATAGGCTCGTCCCCATATCAAATGACGAATCGGTTGAATCGTGGCTGAACGTTCCGCGCACGAACCCTTGACTGTGGCGCGGGCAAACCCTATTCACCCCCTCTCAGCATACAGGATTGCAATGAGAAGGCGCCGGTTCGCCCGGCGAGGAACACGGAATGGCGCGCCGCTGCGAATTGACTGGAAAGGGCGTGATGGTTGGCAACAATGTCAGCCATGCCAACAACAAAACCAAACGGCGTTTCCGGCCGAATCTCGTCAATGTGACGCTGATTTCCGACTCGCTCAACAAGCGCATCGCGATGCGCATCTCCGCCGCTGCCCTGCGCACGGTTGAGCATCGCGGCGGGCTGGACAAGTTCCTCGTGAAGGCGAAGGACGTCGAGCTGTCGGAGCGCATGTTGCGCCTGAAGCGCGAGGTCGTCGCCGCGCACCAGGACACCGCGGCGCAGCAGGACAGCGCCGCGAGCTGAACCCTCAATGATCCGCCGCCATGCGCTGACGCTGGCCGTCGCCGCAATGGCTCTGGTGGTCGTTGCGTCGAATTTCCTCGTCCAGTACCCGGTCGAGGGCTTTCTTCTGGGCGTCCAGCTCGACGACGTCCTCACCTACGGTGCGTTCACCTACCCGTTCGCCTTCCTGGTGACGGACGTGGTGAACCGCATCTTCGGGCCGGAACTCGCGCGCCGTGTCGCCTTCGCGGGCTTCGCGGTGGCGGTGGCGGTTTCGCTGCTGCTGGCCACGCCGCGCATCGCCCTTGCCTCCGGCACCGCCTTCCTCACCGCACAGCTCCTGGACGTCGCGATCTTCGAGCGCCTGCGCTACGGCCAGTGGTGGCGCGCACCGCTGACGTCGACGGTCATCGCCTCGGCGTTGGACACGGTGATCTTCTTCGGCCTCGCCTTCTCCGTGATGATCCCGCTCGGCATCGACGAATTCGCCGTCGAGGTGACGCCGCTATTCGGGCTCGATCAGGCGATCGAGGCGCCGCGCTGGGTCTCCTGGGCACTCGCCGACTACACGGTCAAGCTGATCGTCTCCGCCTTCGCGCTCGGCCCCTATCGCGCCATCACGCGGCGTTGGTGATGGCGGCGGGCTCGGGCGCGAGCCCGTGCTCGGCCAGGCGCTGCAACAGCGGGCCGAGAAATTCCTCGTACTTGCGCCACTCGTCCGAGCTGCCCTTGTAGATGGCCTTGCGCACCTGCAGCGCGCTGACCGTGCGCACGGCGCGCGTGGAACGGTGCGCCTCCAGGCAGGCCGGATCGAACGGCAATTCGCATTCGGCGAGGATCTTGCGCACGTTGCCTTCCGGATCTTCGGTCAGCGCCTCGTAGTCCATGCGGAAGATAGTGTTGGGCCAAAGACCCTCGAACAGGTCCATGATGGCCTGGTACATCTTGTAGTAGTCGGCGGCGTCCATCAGGTCGTAGGCGTAGCCGTGCCCCTTGATCGAGAAATAGCTCTTGAACAGGGACCAGCAGACCGCCGCCGGCTCGCGGCGCATATGGATGATCTTGGCTTCCGGAAACGCCAGGCGGATGAAGCCGGCGAAGCGGAAGTTCTGCGGCATCTTGTCGACCACGACCCCGGGCGGGGCGCCGATCTCCTTCAGCACGTTGAGATAGTAGGCTCGAATGTCGCGCACCATGTCGTGGCTGAGGCGGCGGCCGTTGGCTTCGGCGGACTTGGCGACGGCGCGGTGGATCTCCTCCAGCTCGCCCGCGCCCCACACCGCCGGGTGCCGGTCGAGGATCTGCTCGCACAACGATGTGCCCGAGCGCGGCATCCCGACGACGAAGACGGGACGATACGGGATCGGCGAGAACGACAGCGGCGTCAGCTCGTAGTCGCGGAAGAGCTGCGTGATGATGGCGAAGCGCTGGCGCTCCTGCTCGGCGCTATAGCCGATCTGGCGCTGGCGCAGCGCGTTCGCCTCGCTCCAGGCTGCGAAGGCGCCGGCGCGCTCGCCGACATCGTCGAACGCCTTGCCGCGGCCGAAATTGAGGTGGACGCGCTCGTCGTCGCTGAGGTCCTCGCGCGCGGCAAGAGCGTTCATGGTGGCGAGGTGCTCGTCGCCCGGCGTGTACTTGCGCACCATCGTCATGCAACGGTGGGCGAGGCAATAGTCCGGCTTTTCTGCCAGGGCGATGGCGAGATGCTCCTTCGCCTCCTCGGCACGGCCGAGTTCGATCAGGGTGGTACCGCAGTTGAGGCGGACCTTGTGGCTGTCCTTGATCGCGATGAGTTCCAGGAAGCAGCGGTACGCGTCCTCGTGCCGGTTGAGGCTGCGCAGCGCCGAGCCGAGTGCGCCCAGCGCCTCCGTGTCGAACGGGGACAGCGCCAGCGCCTGGTTCAGCGCCTGCACGGCCTGATGATGGCGCTGCAGCTTGTCGAGCGAGGCGCCGAAGCCGGCCCATGCGCGCGAGAAGGTGGGCGCCGCGCGGATCGCCGCCTCGAAACAACCGGCGGCGTCCAGGTATTTTTTCTGCGCGTGCAGCGCGGCGCCGAGACAGGTGAGCACGATCGGGTCGCCGGGCAGCACCTCCAGAAGGTCGCTCGCCAGCGCGACGGCCACCTCGTTCCGCTCCGCCTTGACCAGGAGGCCCAGCTCCCGGACCTTGGCGGCGAGCGGGGCCGGGCGCGGTGCGACCTTGGGAACGTCGAGCGTCTTCAACGCCTTGCGTACACGCAGATTTTGCGGAAAGCGCTTGGCCGTGTCGATCAGGATCGAACGCGCGGCGTCTGCTTCGCCGCGCTTTTCAAGCGACTTGGCGCGCGCCACGGCCCGCTCGGGTGGGAGAGGTTGGTGCATGAAAGCCTCCGGGTTGAGCGGATGCCCTCCTCACCAATAGCGCGCGCGGCTTGTGCGAGACCGCCCGCGCCGAGCCCGGCTCAGGCGCGCAAGCTGGCGCCGGTCGCCTTGTGCACGGCCGCGACGATCGCCTCGCCGACAGCGTCGATCTCTTTTTCGGTCAACGTCTTGTCCGTCGGCTGCAGCATCGCCTCGATGGCCACCGACTTGTGGCCCTCCGGCACGCCGGCGCCGCGGTAGACGTCGAACACGAAGATCTCGCTCACCAGATCCTTGCGCGCGCCCAGAGCGGCACGGACGATGGCGCGCGCGTCCGTCTCCTCGCTGACGAGGAAGGCGAAGTCGCGCCGCACCGGCATCAGGTCCGAGGTGTGGAACTCGCTCTTGCGGGTCACCTTGCGGCGCGGCTCGGGCACCGCCTCGATGGTCAGCTCGAAGGCGACGAGGCGGTCGGGCGCGTCGAGCTCGGCCAGCACCTTGGGGTGCAGCTCGCCGAACGCGCCGAGCACCTTGGGGCCGAGGCGCAGCACCCCGGAGCGGCCGGGATGATAGTAGGCCGGCGCATCGCGCGTCGTCTCGGCCTTGTCGACCGGACCGCCGATGGCGGCGAGCAGGGCCATGAGGTCCGCCTTGGCGTCGAACACGGAAACGGGCGTGTCCTCGTGCGACCAGTGGCGGCCGCGGCGGGCCGGCGCACTGCGGCCCTGGCGCACGCCGGCGGCCGACGTGGTCTGGTCGCCCGGCTCGTCGCCGGCGAAGATCTGGCCGACTTCGAACAGCGCCACGTCCGGATGGCCGCGGTGGACGTTGCGCGTCACCGCCTGGACGAGGCCCGGGAGCAGGCTGGGGCGCAGGTCGGACAAGGCCTCGGCGATGGGGTTGTCGACCCGCACCGACGCCCCGCCGCCGCCGAAGGCGACCGCCTCGTCATGGCCGATGAACGACCAGGTCACCGCCTCGACCATGCCCCGCGAGGCAAGCGCGCGGCGCGCCGTCACGACGCGCTGCTGGCGCACGGTCAGAACTTTCGGCGCCACCGCACCGATGCGAGAGAGCGGCGTCGCCTCCACATCGTTGATGCCGACGATGCGGACGATCTCTTCCACCAGATCGGCCTTGCCCTCGACGTCGCCGCGCCAGGTGGGGACCGTCACCCGCCAGGGCGTGGTGCTGCGGTCGACCTCGAAGCCGAGCTTGGTGAGCACGTCGGCGCTCGTCTGCGCCTCGACGGCGAGACCCGACAGGCGCTTCACCTCGGTGGGGGGGAAGGCGACGGTGCGCGCGCCCTCGGGCACCTCGCCCGTCACGCTCACCGGGCCTGGGGTGCCGCCGCACAGGTCGAGGATCATCTGCGTCGCCACCTCGAGCCCGGGCTCCATGAAGGCGGGGTCGACGCCACGCTCGAAGCGGTGGCGCGCGTCCGAATGGATGCCGAGCGCGCGGCCGGTGCGGGCGATGTTGAGCGGCTCCCACAGCGCCGATTCCACCAGCACCCGCGTGGTCGCCTCGGACGAGCCGGAGGCCTCGCCGCCCATGATGCCGGCGAGGGATTCCACGCCGTTGTCGTCGGCGATCACGCACATGGAGGGGTCCAGCGCGTAGGTCTTGCCATCGAGCGCCAACACCTCCTCGCCCGCGCGGGCGGCCCGCACCACGAGGTCGCCGGCAACCTTGTCGGCGTCGAACACGTGCAGCGGGCGGCCGAGGTCGTGGGTGAGATAGTTGGTCACGTCGACGAGGCGGTTGATGGGCCGCAGGCCGATGGCCGTGAGCCGCCGTTTCAGCCAGTCCGGCGAGGGGCCGTTGTCGACGCCCTCGATGAGGCGCAGCGCGAAGGCCGGGCACAGCGACGGGCCGTCGCCGAAATCCAGCGTGACCTTGGGCGGCGGCGCGCCTGCGGCGCCGGGGACGGGATCGACCGCCAGCGGTTTGAGCGTGCCGAGGCCGGCCGCGGCGAGATCGCGCGCGATGCCGCGCACGCCGAGGCAATCGGGCCGGTTGGGGGTGACGGCGACATCGATCACCGGGTCGTTCAGCCGCGCCCACTGCGCGTAGGGCGTACCGACGGGCGCGTCGGCGGGCAGCTCGATGATGCCGTCGTGCTCCTCCGACAGGCCCATCTCGCGCTCCGACAGCATCATGCCGCGGCTCTCTACGCCGCGGATGGTGCCGACCGACAGATCGACGCCGGTGCCCGGAATATGGCTGCCGGGCGCCGCGAAGACGCCGACGAGGCCGGTCCGCGCGTTGGGCGCGCCGCAGATCACCTGCACCAGGGCACCGTCGCCGGGGTCGACGTTGAGGACGCGCAGCCGGTCAGCGTCCGGGTGCTGCTCGGCCGAGACGACGCGCGCGATGCGGAAGGCGGCCAGCGAAGCGGCGCGGTCTTCCACGCCCTCCAGTTCCAGCCCGATGGTGGTGAGGCAATCGACGATGGCCTGGAGATCGGCGTCGGTCTCCAGGTGGTCCTTGAGCCAGGATAAAGTGAACTTCATGACGGTTTGGCGTTACGCAACAATCTTTGCAAATAGCGCTCGCGGTAGCGCTCGAAGCGGGGTGGATCGGTGGCGTCGTACATCAACTGCTCGGCCGAGTGAGCGTCGAGGATCTGCTGCGTGTCACGCAGCATCCGGGCGTTCAGCAGGTCGCAGTTGGGCGCGGACGCGTTCATCATGTAGCTCTTCAGCCGCCGGGCATATTTCTGCGCGATGCGGATGTGCTCATTCTCGTGGTAGACGGCGTAGCTTGCATAGATGTCCCAGTGAAGCTGGACTTCGCCGGGCGCGCGGGCCTGCTCCTTCCACTCCGGCAGCGTCACCTCGGCGCCGAGGAAGACCTGGCCCGTGGGGTTGAAGACACAGCGGTCCCCCTGCTGCACCGGCACGAAGTTGGACGTGAAGGCGGGCTGCATCGCCGCGAACGCGCCGGCCGGATCGTCGCCGACACGCGGCCCGTTGGTCATCCACGACGTGCGCAGCGCCTCGAAGCTCTTGCCGCGCACGGGGTAGGTGACGACCGATACCTCGGTCGGAACCGGGCCGACGCAGCTCGCAAGCATCGCCATGGTCAAAATGCAGACGACCAGCCGACCGATCATCGGGACAGGCCGCCGGCCAGTGAAGGCCGGTCGAGGGGGGCGAACCCGTAGTGCTTCAGCCAGCGGACGTCGCCGTCGAAGAAGGCCCTGAGGTCGGGCATCCCGTATTTCAGCATCGCGATGCGGTCGATGCCCATGCCCCAGGCGAAGCCCTGGTAGACGTCGGGGTCGAGGCCGCAATTGCGCAACACGTTCGGGTGCACCATGCCGCTGCCGAGAATCTCGAGCCAATCGTCGCCGGTGCCGAGTTCGATCCCGTTGTGGGTCCGCTTGCAGCGGATATCCACCTCGTAGGACGGCTCGGTGAAGGGGAAGTAGGACGCACGGAAGCGCATCGACGCGTCGTCCACTTCGAAGAAGGCCTTGCAGAATTCCTGCAGCACCCACTTGAGGTGGCCGACGTGGGCGCTCTCGTCGATGACGAGCCCCTCGACCTGGTGGAACATCGGCGTGTGCGTCTGGTCCGAATCGCAGCGATAGGTGCGGCCGGGCGCGATGATGCGGATCGGCGGCTTCTTCGACAGCATCGTGCGGATCTGCACCGGCGAGGTGTGCGTGCGCAGGACGCGGCGCGTGCCGTCCGCCCGCTCGGGCAGGAAGAAGGTGTCGTGCTCGTCGCGCGCCGGATGGCCTTCCGGAAAGTTGAGCTTGGTGAAGTTGAGGTCGTCGGTCTCGATGTCCGGCCCCTCGGCGATCTCGAACCCGAGGTCGGCGAAGATGGCGATCAACTCGTCCATCACCTGGCTGATGGGATGTATGCGTCCTTCTGTCACGTCGGCCGCCTGCGGCTCCAGCGTGACGTCCACCGTCTCGGCCGCGAGGCGCTGGGTGAGCGCTTCGGCCGCGAGCGCGGTGCGACGCTCGGCGATCAGTTCGCCGACGCGGACCTTGAGGCCGTTGAGGGCGGGACCCATGGTCTTGCGCTCTTCGGGGCTCATCGTACCGAGCGACTTCATTCGCTCCGAAACGCTGCCCTTCTTGCCAAGCGCGGCGACGCGCAGGTTTTCGAGCGCAGCCTCGTCGCCCGCCGCGGCGACGTCGGACGCGATACGGTCCTCGAGCTCCTTCAAATCGTCCAGAACGGCGGGGGCCGGCGCTTGCATCGTCTCTTCCTTCGTGTTGCGCGACACTAGCAAAGATGTGGGTGCGTTGCAGGCGCTCATTGACACGGGCGCTTGCGAATGGTGCGGCGCGTTGCCTTGTTGCACCATGAGCCCCGCCCGATAGCACAATCGACGACGCATGAAGCGCCTCGGAGCAGACAACACGCCGTGAAATCAGATAAAGAAACGGCGCAAGGGTGCGCCACCCGCCGCGCCGATATATCGTGACCGGTCAGAAACAGAGTTTGGCTTGAATCAAGGTACGACATCCGATCCGGGCGCAACGCCGCAACGCGTGACGCCAATCTCGCTGATCTTCCAGGAAGGTTTGCTGTCGATCGCGCTCACCACCTGCGGCTTGGCCGCGGTGTATCTCGCGGTCGCCTCCCTGGTCCTCGGCGGGTTTGGGCAGCCGGTGGCCATTTTCTTGTTCGGCTACTTCATCTGGACGCTGATCGAATATCTGCTTCATCGCTTCGTGCTGCATTGGGAGCCGCAGGAGCAGCCGTGGCAGTCGGTGCGCAAGTGTTTTCCCAAGCATCGCGGCCATCACAATTCCCCGGCCAAGCCACGCTCCGACGGCATCGGCATGCTGAAGTTCGTGGTGGGGCTGTCGCTGGCGTCGGTGGGGCTGTTGTCGATCGCGTTGCCGGTGTGGCTCTCGCTGTCGGCCAACGCGGGCATCCTGGTGGGCTATCTCAGCTATGAGTATTTCCACTCCGCCTGCCATTTCCTGCCGCTGCGCTTCAAATATTTCAACATGCTGAAGCGGCACCACGCCATCCACCACCATCGCGACGAGACGGTGAATTTCGGCGTCACCACCATGTTCTGGGACAAGCTGTTCGGCACCACCTGGCAGCCCGCCCGCGCGCCCGCCAACGCGCGATAAGCATCCGCGACACCCGTCTCCAACGCGCGAGAGGCGGCGTCGCCCACGCATCCACCGCGCACGGCGCCAGCCACGCTCGCATCGTCTAGGGAGCGCGCGGCCGATAGGCGAGCGCCGGTTCCAGTGCGGCCGACTTGGCGGTGGCGGCACGGCCGCGACCCAGGAACGCGCACAGCAAAAAGGCCGCCGTGGGGTGAACCACGCGGCCTTTGCTTTGTTGCCGGGCCGCCGCGGCGTGCGCGGCGGTGCCCGATGTCGTCCGCCGATCAGGCGGCGGGCGACCCCTGCTGCTCGGCCGGGAGCGCCTTGCGCGCCTGCTCGACGATCGCCGTGAAGGCGGCCGGCTCGTGCATTGCGAGGTCGGCGAGCATCTTGCGGTCCACCTCGATGCCGGCCTTGGTGAGGCCGTCGACCAGGCGGGCATAGGTGAGCCCGAGCGGACGCACCGCGGCGTTGATGCGCTGGATCCAGAGCGCACGGAAGTTGCGCTTCTTCACCTTGCGGTCGCGATAGGCGTACTGGTTCGCCTTCTCCACGGCCTGCTTGGCGACGCGGATGGTGTTCTTGCGGCGGCCGTAATAACCCTTGGCCTGCTTCAAGACCTTCTTGTGCTTGGCGTGCGCGGTGACGCCCCGTTTTACACGTGACATGGCGGGTTCTCCTTAACCGTTCGGCATGAACTGTTTTTTGATGCGCTTGGCATCGGCGTCGGCGACGACCGTCGTACCGCGCGCCTTGCGGATGAACTTTGCCGTCCGCTTGATCATGCCGTGACGCTTGCCCGCCTGGGCAACCTTGAGCTTGCCTGTAGCCGTAAACTTGAAGCGCTTCTTGGCGCCCGATTTGGTCTTCATCTTGGGCATTTCATACTCCGTCGTCAGCGGCCGCCTCGGCATGCCCGTGCGTTCCAGCCAAGCTGGATAAGGCCGGGCGACCTTTCTAGGAAGAGCGGGGGATATAGCGGTCCGCGGCGGCAAACGCAACAGGTGCGTCCACCGCCTCGCTCAACCACGGCGGCGACGGCGGCGCCGAGCCCTCGCCCCTCACGCCAGATGCATCGCGATCCAGCTCGAACCCCCGACGGCGATCAGGACGAGCATCGCGAAATGGGCCAGTAACCAGCCCCACCGTGCCCGCTGGTCCGCCCGTGCCAGAACGAGCCCCACGGCGACCGCGCTCGCCACGATCGCCGCCAGCCCGAACCCGTACCCGGCGATCCCGAGACAAAGATCGGGAATGGAGCGGTTGTCGCCGACGTGCCGCATCCACGCATAGGCGGCCGCGAACGATACGGCCGCGCAAAAATGCGGGATGAGGAGCTTGACCAGCAAATGCGCGTCTCCCGTAGGGGCGCAAGCATTGCCGCAAACGCCGGGCCGCGCAAACCGCGACATGGGCCGGAACGGGGCGGGCTCCGGACGCTCCGTCAGGTCGGCGTGATGGCGCCGGCCTCGACCACGAAGCGGGCGGCGCGGGGACCGAGTGCCTCGAACAGCGCCACGTCGGTGCCGGTCATGAAGGTCTGCGCGCCGAGAGCGTCCAGCGTGTCGTAGAGCGCGGCGCGGCGCGACGGGTCGAGGTGGGCGGCCACCTCGTCGAGCAGCAGGAGCGGCGGCGTGGCGGTGCGGCGGGCGACCAGCGCCGCGTGGCCCAGGACGAGGCCGATCAGCAGCGCCTTCTGCTCGCCCGTGGAGGCGAGGCCGGCCGGCATCGCCTTTTCCACGTGCTCGACCTCGAGGTCGGCGCGGTGGGGGCCGGCGAGGGCACGGCCGGCGGCACGGTCGCGCTCGCGGGCGTTGGCGAGACGCTCGGCGAAATCGGCCGTCACCGCCTCGCCCGCCTCCCCGACGATGGCGAGCGCGCTTTGCGGAAAATCGGCACCGCCCCCGGCCCGCACGCGCTGCTCGGCGTTGAGCGCCTCCACCAGCGCCGCGCGATGCGTGTTGAGCACCGCGCCATGCTCGGCCATCTCCCGCTCGATGGCCTCGAACCAGCCGCGGTCGCGCACCCCGTCCTCGAACATCTTGTTGCGCTGGCGCATGGCGCGCTCGTAGGCGCTGGCGCGGCGGCCGTGGTCGGGGTGGAGCGCGAAGGCCATGCGGTCGAGGAAGCGGCGGCGGTCGGAGGTGCCGCCGGTAAAGAGGCCATCCATCGCCGGGGTCAGCCACAGCACGTTGAGGAGCGCGGTGAGATCGTCCGGCCGGGCGGTCTCGCCGTCGATGCGAACCTCGCGGGACGGGGCGCCGGGCGCCATCTGGATGCCGACCGCCCGTTCCTCGCCGGCCCGGTCGAAGCGGGCGTGCACGGTCCAGGCGCCGCCGGCGGCGCGCCGGCCCATCTCGGCATAGGTGGCGCGACGCAGGCCGCGACCGGGCGACAGCAGCGAGATCGCTTCGAGGATGTTGGTCTTGCCGGCGCCGTTGGGGCCGGTGAACACCACATGGCCCGCATCGGCGGCGAAGCCGGAGACGGTGTGGTTGCGGAAATCCGTCAGCGTGAGCCGCGTCAGGCGGACCTTATGGCTCACCGCGTCCGGTCAGACCCGCATCGGCATCAGGACATAGAGCGTCTTGGACGCGTCGCCGTCGTGGATCAGCGTGGGCGAGCCGGGGTCGGCCAGCGCGAAGGTCGCGTTCTCGGCCGTGAGCTGGCCCGTGATGTCGAGGAGGTATTTGGAGTTGAAGCCGATATCGAGCGGGTCCGCGTCGAAATCGACCACCAGCTCGTCCGTCGCCGTGCCGGAATCGGGGTTGATGACGGACAGCGTCAGCGCACCGTCGGCGAGGCTGAGCTTCACGGCGCGGCCGCGCTCGGACGAGACGGTCGACACGCGGTCCACGGCGGAGGCGAAATCCACCCGGTCGACGTGCATGATCTTGGTGTTGTTCTTGGGGATCACGCGGTCGTAGTCGGGGAAGGTGCCGTCGATCAGCTTGGAGGTGAGGACCACGTTGGCGAAGGACACGCGGATCTTGGTGTCCGACAGCTCCACCAGGAGCTGCGCCTCGGGGTCTTCCATCAGGCGCTGCAATTCGCCCACCGTCTTGCGCGGGACGATGATGCCCGGCATCCCGGCCGCCCCGTCCGGCGCCTCGATCTGCGCCTGGGCCAGGCGGTGGCCGTCGGTGGCGACGGCGCGCAGCTTCATCCCGTCCTCGGTCTCGGCGGCGTGGAAGTAGATGCCGTTGAGGTAGTAGCGCGTCTCCTCGGTGGAGATGGCGAACTGGGTGCGCTCGATCAGCCAGCGCAGGTCCCCGGCCGAGACCTTGAAGGAATGGGTGAACTCGCCCGCCGTGATGTCCGGATAGTCGCTCTCGGGCAGCATCTGCAGGGCAAAGCGCGAGCGGCCCGCCGACAGCGTCATGGTCGAGCCGTCGGGGTTGGTGTCGAGCGAGATGCGCGCACCTTCGGGGATCTTGCGCACGATGTCGTGCAGCATGTGGGCCGGCACGGTGATGGCGCCCGGCTGGTCGACCGCCGCCTCCACCGTCTCCACGATTTCCACGTCGAGATCGGTTGCCTTCAGCATCAGCGAGGCGCCGTCCGCCCGCATCAGCACGTTGGACAGGATCGGAATCGTGTTGCGCCGCTCAACGACGCGCTGAACGTGGCTCAGCGGTTTCAAGAGATGGGCCCGTTCGAGGCTCGCTCGCATGGTCAATCCATTGGAAACTGGCCGGCCGCCCCGGCGGACGCGGAGGATGCCTTTTATTGGCGCTGCAATGCAAGGCCCCTGCCGCCCTGTCGCCGGCATCGCCCGTTCGTCCACATATTTGCGGTCGATGGCGGCCGGTTAAGCGGTCTGCGCCCGGCCGCGGCTGTAGATGAGGAGCATCAGGATGATGACGGCGCCGTAGATCATCTGGCGGTAGGCCTCGTCCATCTGCATCACCGACAGCATGGATTGCAAAAGCACGATGAGGACGACGCCGACCACGGTGCCGGAATATTTGCCCTGGCCGCCGAGGATATTGGTCCCGCCGAGCACCACGGCCGCGATGGACGGCAGCAGGTACTGGTCGCCCATCGCCTGGAAGGCGCGGGCCGAATAGCCGGCGAGGCAGAGGCCCGCGACGGCCGCGCACAAGGAGCAGATCATGAAGGCGGCGATGATGACGAGACGCGTGCGCACGCCCGAGAGATAAGCGGCCGCCTCCTCATTGCCGATGGCGTACATGTAGCGCCCGAGCGGGGTGCGGTTGAGGACGAAGATCAGGCTCGCCGACACCAGCGCCCACACCACCACCGAGTGCGGCACGCCGTAGGTGCGCAGGCTGCCGAGGAAGGTCATCAGCGGCGTCGCGGCGTTCTGGGGGGCGAAGCCGCCGGTCAGCATCACCATGAGGCCGAGGAGGACGGTGTTGACGCCCAGGGTGAAGATCATCGAGGGGACGCGCAGCACCGCAACGCCGATGCCGTTGATGAGCCCCACCGCGAGCCCGACGCCCAGCGCCGTGAAGTCGCCCGCCACCCCGCCGACGGCGGTGCCGACCATGGCGCTGGCGGCCAGCGTCCAGGGCACCGACAGGTCGATGTGGCCGAGCAGGATGACCATCATCATGCCGGCCGCGGTGATGCCGAGGAAGGCGCCGAAATGGAGCTGCTGCAAGAGGTAGGGCGGCGATATGAAGGTCGCCGTGCCCTGGGTCACCATGGTGTAGGCCGTGCCGGTGGCAAGGATCAGCGCGATGAACACGAGGCCGATCAGGATGGGCGGTTCGATGCGCAGGGACACCCCTAGCCTCCTCACGTGAACAGCGACAGACGATTGCGCACGCGGAAGACGCGCGCCGCGCCGAGACTCACCGCGAACAGCAGGATTAGGCCCTCGAAGAAGGGTTGCAGCAGCGGGCTCGCGACGAAGCCGAAGGTGGAATCCCCCGGCACCACGCGGAAGATGAACGAGATGGAGCGCAACACCAGCGCGCCGAAGATGGTGCCGATCACGCCGCCGGAGCCGCCGTAGAGCGAGGTGCCGCCGATCACCACCGTCGCGATGGAGCGCAGCGTGTACTCGGCCGCCTGGGGCGCGTCGGCGTTGCCGGAGCCCATCTGCATGGTGAGATAGACGCCCGCGCACGCCGCGAAGAAGCCGGCCAAGGTGAAGGCGGCGATCTTGGACCGGTCGATCCGCACGCCGGACATGTAGGCGGCGTGGGCGTTGGAGCCGATCGCGTAGGCGCCGCGCCCGGTGGCCGAGCGCTTGAACGGCGCCCAGACCAGGACGACGACGAGGGCGAGGAAGATCGGCTGCGCCGGGATCTTGCCGAAGAGGCCGAGATCCCCCCACCAGCCGTAGGTCATGCCGAGTTCGTTGATGTCGTTGGTGAAGGCCCAGGCGAGATCGCCGTCGATGGCGCCGCCGGGCGTCGGCCGCAGCAGCAGGGCGAGGCCGATATAGATGGCCCCGGTGGCGAGCGTCGCGATGATCGGCTGGATGCGGCCGTAGACGATGATGCAGCCGTTGAGGCAGCCGCATGCCGAGCCGAGCGCGAGGCAGGCGACGACCCCGGCGACCACCGAGCCGCCGGTGCCCGCCATCACATGGCTGCCGAAGCAGTTGGTGAGCGTCATCAACGGGCCGACGGAAAGGTCGAGCCCGCCGACGAGCACGGCCATCGTCTGCGCCATGCCGACGAAGATCAGCGCCAGCGTCTCGTTGCCGTTCTGCAGGACGACGTTGAGGCCCCAGTTGGGGTGCAGCGCGACGTAGATCGAATAAAGCGCGACGAACAGGACGACCGCGAGGATGAGGCCGAGATTCTGCGTCAGGATCAGCCGCAGCGTCTTCATGCGGCGGCGCCTTCGCCCGGCAGGTTGAGCGAGCTCGCGACGATGTTGGTCTCGGTGATCTCCGTGCCGGCAAGCTCGCGGACGATGGCGCCGTCATAAAGGATGAGGACGCGGTCGCAGCAGCCGATCAGCTCGTCGTAGTCGGTTGTGTAGAACAAGATGGCGGCGCCCTCGGCGGCGAGGGAGCGCAGGAGCTGGTAGATCTCCTGCTTGGTGCCGACATCGATGCCGCGCGTCGGATCGTTGAGCAGGATGATGCGCGCGCCGGTGAGCAGCCACTTGGCGATCACCACCTTCTGCTGGTTGCCGCCCGACAGCGTGGCGACCGGCGCGTCGAGGTCGCCCACCTTGATCTGCATCCGCGCCACCATCTCGCGGATCTTCTCCGCCTCGGCCGACCGGTCGATGACGAGGCCCTTGGTCAGCCACGGCAGCGCCGCGATGGTGATGTTCTCCGCGACGCTCATGGGCAGGAGCAGCCCCTCGGTCTTGCGGTCTTCCGGGATGAGGGCGATGGCGTTTTCGGGCCGCTTGGCGGCGGCGGGAGAGCCGATCGCGACGGGCGCGCCGTTGACCTTGATGGAGCCCGACACGCCGCGCAGGACGCCGAACAGGGCGAGCAGCAGCTCGCGCTGGCCCTGGCCGTCGAGCCCGCCGATGCCGACGATCTCGCCTTTGCCCACCGACAGCGAGAGGCGCTTGAGCGTCGGCGCCCAGTTGAGGTTGCTCACCTCGAGCGCCGGCTCCGGCGCGGCCGTTCGCTCGGGCTTCTTGGGAAAGACGTTGGACCAGTCGCGCCCGATCATCATCTGGACGATCTCGTCGTCGCTGTGCGCGCCCTTGGCGAAGGTGGCGATGTGCCGGCCGTTGCGGAACACGGACGCGGTGTCGGCCAGCTCCTCGATCTCGTGCATGCGGTGGGAGATATAAAGGAGGCACAGCCCCTCCTCCCGCAGCGCGTGGAGGATGGAATAGACCTTCTTCACGTCGGCGCTGGTGAGGGCGGAGGTGGCCTCGTCGAGGATGAGGAGCTTGGGGTTGCGGCCGAGGGCCTTGGCGATCTCCACCATCTGGCGGCGCGACAGGGGCAGGTTTTTCAGCCGCTCGCGCGGGTCGATGTCCTCGCAGCCGACGCGGGCGAGGAGTTCCTCGGCGCGGCGGCGCTGGGCGCGGGTGTCGATGAGGCCGAGCCGGTTGCGGGGCGGGTCGGTGATCGAGATATTGTCGGCGACGGACAGGTCCGGCATCAGCGACAATTCCTGGAAGATGCACACGATGCCGGCCGCATTGGCCTCCAGCGGGCTCCCGAAGGTAGCCGGCGCGCCGTCGAGGCTCATGGTGCCGCGCGTCGGTGCGACGACGCCGGAGACGATCTTGATCAGCGTCGACTTGCCGGCGCCGTTCTCGCCCAGCACGGCATGGATCGAGCCGCGTCGCGCGGCGAAATCCACGTCGGTCAGCGCGTGCACGCCGCCATAGTTCTTGGAAATGCCGCGCATCTCCAAGTAGGCGGGTTCGGCCGCCATGGCACCGTCTTCCATCGATCCGCCTTGGTTGGAAAGGCTGTGTCCCGAATGGGGCGAGGTGCGGGGCGCCGGGCGCCCCGCAGGAGAGGTGATTACTTCACGTCGTCCTTGGTCTTCGCCATGATCTCCGGCGCGGTGATGTTCACGCCGCAGGGCGGAAATTCGTTGGGCGTGAAGAAGTCGTCCGGCAGCTCGGACCAGAAGTTCTCGCCGTCCTTGATCGAGGTGTAGTCGACCACGGGGACCGGCACCGAGATGAGCTGCGGCAGCTTGTTGCCCTGCAGCGCCTCGATGGCAGCCTTCATCGAGATGGCGACGAGACCCGGCGACTGGCCGAAGGAGAGACCCTTGAGGCCCTCGTCGGAGTGCTTGGCGATCTGCTTGCGGTAGCCGTTCTCCGCCTCGCCCGCGACGGGGACGAAGGGGTGGCCGGCATCCATCAGCGCCTGGACGGAGCCGTTGGTGCCGCCCTGGGTGTAGATGCCGTCGAACTGGCCGTGCACGGAAATGGCGTCGGCCGTCACCTTCTGGCTGTCGCCGGGTGCCCAGTTGCCCACCACCTCAATGATCTCGAAGTCGTTGCCGTCGGCCTCCATGATCTCGCGGAAGGCTTCATGGCGGTCGCGGTCGACCGAGTTGCCGGGCACGCCGCGCACTTCCAGGATCTTGCCGGAGTTGCCCACGTGCTCGATCAGCCAATTGGCCGACATCTCGCCCATCGCCCTCTGATCTTCGTTGACCATCATCACCTTGTCGGTGTCGAGGACATTGTCGAACGGGACGAGCACGACATTGTTGCGGTCGGCGAGGCGGATGACGCGGTCGAAGCCGGTGGGCGAGACGGCGATCGTGATGATCGCGTCATAGCCCTGGTTGATGAAGTCTTCGATGGCGCCGAGCTGCGCGGCCGCGTCCGTGCCGGTGGAGACGATCTTGAACTCTTCGATGAGCGGCGCGATCTCGTCCTGCTCGGCGAAGGCCTTGGCGGTCTGGATCATCTGAATGCGCCAGATGTTGCCGACGAAACCGTTGACGAGCGCGATCTTGTAGGGCGGCTCCTTGGCCTCCCACTGGAAATATTTCGTGTCGGCGGACCAGGGGGCGAAGCACTCGGGCATGAAGCCCGGCCCCTCGACCACTTCGGGACCCGCCAGGGCAGCCCCGGTGGAGAGCGCGGTCGACACCGCGAGCGCGGCAAGCAGCCTCATCTTGCGCATATGAATTCCTCCCATCCCATTATCGGCCGCTTTTCGCGTGCCACTTTGTTTTCACCGCCCGTTCGTGAGAATGGACGGCGCCGGGATTGTCCGGCGGGCGGAGCCTATCGCACGCTTAAGGTGATCGGCAATGGCGCCCGCGCCGAACAGGCGTAAAAGAAGGGACTGGTGAATTGAGCAAATATCTGGTCGTCCGGGGCGCAAGTCTCCTCACTCTCGATGCCGTCGGCACCGTGTTCGACGAGGGCGAGTTGTGGGTGGACGGCGCGCGCATCGCATTCGCCGGTCCGGCCGGGCAGTTCGTGCCGGCGGACGGGGCGACCGTGCGCGAGGTGGACGGCCGCGGCATGGCGGTGATGCCTGGATTCGCCAACTGCCACACCCACTCCTATGCGGCGCTGCTGAAGGGCTCGGTCGACGCGATGCCGCTCGATCTCTTCATGATCAACGCCATCCTCGGCGCCGGCGCCCGCACGCCGCGCGACGTGTACCTGTCAGCCAAGATCAGCGCGCTGGAGATGCTGCAGACCGGCACGACGGCGTGCCTCGACCACTTCTCGCACCGGCCGCAGCACACCGGCGAGGCGCTCGACGCGGTGTGCCGCGCCTACGCCGATGCGGGCGTGCGCGCCAACGTGGCGCCGATGTTCTCGGACCTGCCTTTCCTCGAGACGATCCCGCTCGATCCGGGCGACATGCCGGCCGATCTCGCCGCGCAGATCCCCGGCAAGCGGCAGGATCCGGCGCCCTATTTCGAGATGATGGAGGCGGGGCTCGCGCGCTGGCGGGACGATCCGTTCGTGACGCTGATGCTGGGCATCGACAGCCCGCAGCGCTGCTCCGACGGGCTGCTGGACCGGGCCGGCCAGTTCTGCGCCGACCACGACATCGGCAACCACACCCACCTGCTGGAAGCCAAGACCCAGTGGGCGATGGCCAAGGAGCGGGCGCCGAAAGGGTTCGTCAACTACCTCGCCGACAAGGGGTTGGCGGGGCCGAAATCGTCCTTCGCGCACTTCATCTGGTTCGACAATGACGACCTCGCGCGGGCCGCCGAAAGCGGCGTCAGCGCCGTGCACAACCCGATGAGCAATCTGGTGCTCGGCTCGGGCATCCAGCCGCTGCTGCGGCTGGTCGATGCCGGCGTAAACGTCGCCTTCGGGTCGGACGGGGTGAATGTCGGCCATATGTCGATGTTCGAGAAGGCGCGGCTCGCGGCCGTGCTGCCGCGCGTGGCGGAGACGAACCCCGACCGCTGGCTGCAGGCGGGCGCGGCGCTGCGCATGGCCACGGTGAACGGGGCCGCGGCGCTCGGGCGCGCGGGCGAGGCGGGAACGCTGGAGGCCGGCCAACTCGCCGATTTCGTGGTGCTCGACGGCGGCACGGTGGCGCTGTCGCCGCGCGGCGAGCTGCCCGTGCAGGTGCTCTTCCAGGAAACGGGCGCCAGCGTGCGCGACGTCTATGTCGGCGGCGAGCGGATGCTGGCGAACGGCGAGCCGACCCGCTTCGACGGCCGCGCCACACTGGCCGAGGCCCAGGAGGCGGCAACCCGGCTCGCGCGCGAGAACGCCGATCTGGCGGCGCGCGTGGAATCCTTCCGGCCCGGCATAACGGCTATGGTGCGGCGCATCGTTGCGTCCGATCACGGCCCGTGCCGTGTCGCCAAGCTGTCGTAGGCACCAAAAGCCGCGCCGCTCTGGCGCGATTGTTGCCTCAACGGCGACCTAGATCGAGGAGAAAGAATGGCCCTGATGGACTCACCGCCGGCGGATGAAATGGCGCCGCATGCCTTCGTCGGCGTCGAGGACGTGGATCTCGTCTACGGCCGCGACGGCGATGGGGTCCATGCGCTTTCGGGCGCGTCGTTCTCGGTGAAGAAGGGCGGATTCGCGGCGGTGGTCGGGCCGTCGGGCTGCGGCAAGTCCTCGCTGATGAAGCTGGCGACGGGGCTGATCCGGCCGACCCGGGGGCGCATCAACCTGGACGGCCAGGAGGTCACGGGCCCGGTCTCGGTCGCCGGCATGGCGTTCCAGAACCCCACCCTGCTGCCGTGGCGCTCCACCTTGAAAAACATCATGCTGCCGCTCGAGATCGTCGAGCCGCACAAGAGCCGGCTGCGCTCCAACAAGGCGGAATATCTGGAGCGGGCGGAGGCGCTGCTCGCCTCGGTCGGTCTCGCCGGGTTCGGCGCGCGCTCGCCGTGGGAGCTGTCCGGCGGCATGCAGCAGCGCGCCTCGCTGTGCCGCGCGCTGATCCACGAACCCGCGCTCCTGATGCTGGACGAGCCGTTCGGCGCGCTCGATGCCTTCACCCGCGAGGAACTGTGGTCCGTCCTGCAGGCGCTGTGGATGGAGCGGCGCTTCACCGTCATCCTGGTGACGCACGACCTGCGCGAGGCGGTCTATCTCGCCGACACCATCCACGTGATGAGCGCACGGCCCGGCCGCATCGTGGCGAGCCGCGACGTTCCCTTCGCCTATCCGCGCACGCTGGAGGACACCTTCAAGCCCGAGTTCGTCGATCTGGTGCACGACCTGCGCGACCATATCAGCCGGGAGCGCCAGACATGAGCGATCCGGCCGACACCCCCACCCCCGTTCCCACCGGCCGCCGCGCCGCGTGGAGCGACATGGCCGCGCCCTGGATCCTCGGCATCGGCCTGTTGATCGCGTGGGAGGCCTCTTGCAAGATCTTCGCGATCAAGACGTTCGTGCTGCCCGCCCCCACCGACATCGTCGCGAGCTTGTGGAAATGGCACGCCGTCATCCTGCTGCACGCGGGGCAGACGCTCTACACCACCGTCATCGGCTTCGTGTTCGCCGTGGTGGGCGGGCTGATCCTCGGCGTCGCGGTCGGTTATTCGCGGCTTCTCTACAAGGCGTTCTACCCGATCCTGATCGGCTTCAACTCGGTGCCGAAGGTCGCCATCGTGCCGGTGCTGGTGATCTGGTTCGGCATCGGCACCATTCCGGCGGTGATCACCGCCTTCCTGCTGTCGTTCTTCCCCATCGTGGTCAACGTGGCGGCGGGGCTGGCGACGGTCGAGCCGGAGATGGAAGACGTCCTGCGCTCGCTGGGCGCCTCGCGGCGGGACATGTTCTTCAAGGTCGGGCTGCCCCGCTCGATGCCCTATTTCTTCGCCTCGCTGAAGATCGCCATCACGCTGGCGCTGGTGGGCTCGGTCATCTCCGAGACGATCGCGTCCAACTCGGGCATCGGCTACCTGATGCTGAACGCCTCCTCGCGGTTCGACGTGCCGCTCGTGTTCGCCGGGCTGGTGGTGGTGGCGATGATGGGGGTGGCGATCTACGCGCTGTTCGCCGCCGTCGAGAACCGCTTCACGGGCTGGGCGACGCGCGGCCAGGCGATCCGCTTCGACGCCGGCGGCGGCTGATCCGCGCCGCCTGGCCGCGGGCGGCACAAGGTCCTTGCCTGCCGCCGGGGCGGACGCAACAGCAGCGGGCAAGCTCCACAGCGTATTAAACCGGCATACTCAGCCGGGAGACGTCCATTGGATACGACATTGGGGCGCGCGCCAAACGCGATCAATAACATCGGTTTGCCGATCAAGCTTGTTTCAGCCGTCTGCATCGTCCTGGTGCTCTTGCTCGGCGTTTGGGGCGTCGGCCATCGCGGCGTCAGCAACATCGACGAGATGTTCCACCACTATCGATCCAGCACCAACCTCGACATATACTTCTCCTCCCTGCGCAAGCGCGTGCTGGAGGCCCACCTGGCGGTGACCACCTTCGTGGCCCGCCACAGGAACATTCCATCCGAGCAGGCGCTGCAGACCGTCGGCGCGATGACGGACGGAACGCTTGAGCGCGCCGAGGTGCTGATCGAGGATCCCGAACTCCTCTCGGCCGTGCACGAGTTCGTCGCCGGGGCCGAGCGCTACGCGGGGATGTTCCAGGAAGTCGTTGCCGAGCAGCAGCAGAGCGACGCCTTGGCGGAAGAGCTCCGGGAGCACGGCAACGCCCTCAAGATTGCGCTGGAGCAACTCATCGGCGCCGTGTTCAACGGTTCCGACCCCGGCGCCGAGATCGAGATCGCGACCTTCGAGGAGCATGCCCTGGTGGGCGAGGTGGAATCCTTGCGCTTCCTTCTCGACTTCAACCCGGAGCCGGCCGAGGCGGCGCGCAAGGAGTTCGCCGCGGCCCAGGCCGGCATCGAGCGCTTTCGCGGCAACGACCCCGTTCGCATCCGGCAGACCGACCCCGCCATCTCGGCGCTCGAAGGCTACCGCGCCGCATTCAGCAAGCTGGAAACCATCCTCAAGCAGCGCAACGCCTTGCTTTCGGACGGGATGGAACCGCTCGAGCACGAACTCATGGCGCTGGTCCAGCGCCTCGCCTCCGAGCAGGAGGAAGTGCAGCGTTCGCTCGACGCGGCGGCGCCCGCGCTGGTCGCCCGCACCCAGGATATGACGCTGTGGCTGTCCATCGCCGCCGTCATCGCCGCCATCATCGCCGGCACCCTCATCGTGCGCATGGTCGTGCGGCCGATCCGCGCCCTCACCAAGGCGATGAGCGATCTCGGCAACGGCGAAACCGGCTTCTCCGTCCGCACCGAAAACAGCCGCGATGAGTTCGGCCGGATGTGGGACGCGCTCGCCAGGATGCGCGAAACCGCGATCGCCGCCTTCTCGCGGGCGCAGATGATCGACCAGGTGCCGATGCCGGTCGTGCTCGCCGATCCCAACGACGATTTCCGCATCACCTACATGAACGATGCCACGCGCAAACAGCTCGAGCGGATCCAGCATCTGTTGCCGATCAAGATCGACGAGATGGTCGGCAGCTCCATCGACGTCTTCCACAAGGACCCGGCCCGTCAGCGTGCGTTGCTGAAGGACCCGGCCCGCCTGCCCTACACGGCAACCATCAACCTTGCCGGCGAAGAGTTCCTCCATCTGACGTGTTCGCCCGTTCGCGATAAGGGAGGCCGGTACACGGGGACGCTGCTGTCCTGGGAGCTGGTCAGCCAGCGGGTTCGCAGCACCAGGACCTTTGAAACGACGGTCAAGTCGACCATGGACCAGATGACCGCGACCTTCGCCGGCATGCGCGGGCAGGTCGAGGGGATCGTCGGCAGTGTCCGCAACACGCAGACCGAGCTGACGGCCGGCACCGGCGCGGTAACGGAGGCGGCGGCCAGTGTTCAGACCGTTGCCTCGGCCGCCGAGCAGCTGGCGTCCTCTATTTCCGAGATCACCCACCGGATTTCCACCTCGTCCGACGGGGTCCGACGGGCCGCCCGCGACACACACGCGGTGGCCGAGAAGGCGCGTCAGCTGTCCACCGCCAGCAACCGCATCAGCGAGGTGATCGAGACCATTTCCGACATCGCTTCCAAGACCAACCTGCTGGCACTGAACGCGACCATCGAAGCCGCCAGCGCCGGCGAGGCCGGCAAGGGCTTCGCGGTCGTCGCCTCGGAAGTAAAGAACCTCGCCACGCAGACTGCCCGCGCGACGGAGGAGGTCGCGCAACAGGTCGGCACGATCCAGTCGCAGGTTTCGACGGTGGTGAAGGGCGTCACCGAAGTTGCCCGCAATATCGAAGAGATGCGCGACACCTTCGCGGGTGTCGCCGCCGCCGCCGAGCAGCAGCAGGCGGCCACGCGCGAGATCACCGTGAACGCGCAATACGCCGCCGACGGCGTGTCCGCCGCCTCCGAGACGATGCTCAGGGTGGAGGAATTGTCCCAGCGCAACCTCACCGCCGCGCAGCTCCTCTCCACGGCCACGTCCGAGCTCAGCGAAGCCAACGACAATCTGTCGCGCGAATCCGACACCTTCCTCACCCAGATGAAGAGCAGCTGACAACCCGCCGCGCTCCCAAGGCGCGGCGCTGCCAGGAAGCGGAACGCGGCGAGGTCACAGACCCTCCCCCGCCCGGCCGCCACCGCTGGCGATCGCGCGGCGGCCCGCCCGCCCGACACCCGCCCCAAGAGGCGCGGCGCGAACGCGCCGCGTCCGGGGCCGTCACCCGCGCCCCCCCGCCGCGCGGTCAAACCCGACGGTCGATTGCCGCCACGGCGATTGACGTGCGCCGATCCAGTTGAAATCAAGGATCGGAGCCCGGGCCGCTGATACCGTCGCGGCACGGTGGCCGGGGAGGATATCGATGGCACATCAAGGCGCGCCCACGCCGTACCATGCCCTTGCCGCCGCGGAGGCGCTGCGCGCGCTCGAGACGTCGGAACATGGCCTTTCCAGCGAGGCGGTAGCTCAAAGGCGGCAAATCCACGGGCCCAACCGCCTGCCGGAGCCTCGCCGTCGCAGTACCGCGCTGCGCTTCCTCGCCCAGTTCCACAACGTCCTCATCTACGTGCTGATCGGCTCGGCCATCGTCACCGCCGGGCTCGGCCACTTCGTGGACACCGGCGTCATCCTGGGCGTCGTCCTCGTCAACGCGGCAATCGGCTTCGTGCAGGAAGGGCGCGCCGAACAGGCGATGGAGGCGATCCGCGGCATGCTCGCGCCGCACGCGACGGTGATGCGCGACGGGCGGCGCCAGAGCATCGACGCCGGCGACCTCGTCCCCGGCGACATCGTGCTCCTGGAGCCGGGCGACCGTGTGCCGGCGGATCTGCGCCTGTTCGAGGCGCGCGGCCTCAAGGCCGAAGAAGCGATCCTCACCGGCGAATCGGTCCCGGTCGACAAGACCGTCGCCCCGGTCGCCGCCGGCGCGCCGATCGGCGATCGCAGCGCCATGGCGTTCAGCGGAACGCTGGTGGCGGCCGGCACCGCCCGCGGCGTGGTGACGGCGACCGGCGGATCGACCGAGATCGGCCGGATCAGCGGCATGCTGTCCACGGTCGAGACCCTGACCACACCGCTGGTGCGCCAGATGGACGTGTTCGCCCGCTGGCTGACCGTGTTCATCCTCGTCGTCGCGGCGTGCCTGTTGGCATACGGGTACTTCGTCGGCCACCTGCCCTTCGCCGACTTCTTCATGGCGGTGGTGAGCCTGTCGGTCGCGGCAATCCCCGAGGGTTTGCCGGCGGTGTTGACCATCACGCTCGCGGTCGGCGTGCAGGCGATGGCGCGCCGCAACGCCATCGTCCGCCGCCTGCCGGCGATCGAGACGCTCGGCTCGGTCTCGGTGATCTGCTCCGACAAGACCGGCACGCTCACGCGCAACGAGATGGTGGTGGCCGCGCTCGCCACCGCCGAGCACGTCGACGACATCGACGGCGACGGCTATGCCCCCAGCGGCGTCGTGCGCCTGGGCGAGCGCGAGACCGATCCGCGCGCGCACCGCGTCCTCACCGAGTTCGCCCGTGCGGCGGGTCTGTGCAACGATTCGGCGCTGCACGACACGCCCGACGGCTGGCGCGTCGAGGGCGACCCGATGGAAGGCGCCCTGTTGGCGCTGGCCGGCAAGATCACCGGCGGTGCGGCGGGTGCCTTCGCCGGTTTCCGCCGCATCGACGCAATCCCGTTCGACGCCGCGCACCGCTATATGGCGGTGCTGCACCGGGACGAGGACGGCGCGCGCGTCATCGACGTCAAGGGAGCGCCCGAGGCCGTGCTGCAGATGTGCGCCAACCAGCGGTCGACGGAGGGCGGCACGCAGCCGCTCGACCCCGCACACTGGCATGAACTGGTGGAGACGCTCGCGGCCAATGGGCAACGCGTGCTGGCCGTCGCGGTGGGCGGCGCCGCGCCCGATTCCGCCACGCTCGACCCGCGCGACATCGCCGGGCACCTCACCATGATCGGGCTCGTCGGCCTCATCGATCCGCCGCGCCCCGAAGCGATCGAGGCGGTCGCCGAATGCCGCGCGGCCGGCATCGCCGTGAAGATGATCACCGGCGACCACGCCGCCACCGCGCGGGCGATCGGCCAGGCCATCGGCCTCGCCAACGCCGATCGCGTCCTCACCGGCGCCGATATCGACACGATGGACGATGCCGCGCTTACCGAGGCGGCGATCGGCACCGACATCTTCGCGCGCACCTCCCCCGCCCACAAGCTGCGCCTGGTGAGCGCGCTGCAATCGCGCGGCTTCACGGTGGCGATGACGGGCGACGGCGTGAACGACGCGCCCGCCTTGAAGCGGGCCGACGCGGGCATCGCGATGGGCCTCAAGGGCAGCGAGGCCGCCAAGGAAGCCGCCGAGCTCGTCCTCGCCGACGACAACTTCGCCTCCATCGTCGCGGCCGTGCGCGAGGGGCGCACGGTCTACGACAACATCAAGAAGGTGATCAGCTGGACGCTGCCGACGAACGCCGGCGAGGCGATGACCATCCTCGTTGCGCTGGTGGCCGGCATGTCGCTGCCGATCACGGCGGTGCAGATCCTGTGGGTGAACCTCATCACCGGGATCACGCTCGGCCTCGCCCTCGCCTTCGAGCCGTCGGAGGACAACACCATGCGCCGGCCGCCGCGCCCGCGCGACGAGCCGCTGCTCAGCGGGCAGCTCGTCTGGCAGATCGTGTTCGTCGCCAGCTTGTTCCTGATCGCGGTTCTGGGCGTCTACGCCTATGCGATGGACCGCTACGGTTCGCCCGAGCTGGCCCGGACGATGGCGATGAATACGCTGGTCGTGCTGGAGATCTTCAACCTCTTCTTCGTGCGCAACCTTTACGGCACCTCGCTCACCTTCAAAGCCGTGCGCGGCACGAGGGTGGTGTGGACGTGTGTGCTGGCCGTGACGGCGGCGCAATTCGCCGTCACCTACGTGCCGCCGCTCCAGGCGCTGCTCGGCACCGCCGCGGTGCCTTTCGGCGACGGGGTGCTGCTCGTCGGCATCGGCGCGGTCTTCTTCGCCCTGGTCGAGACGGAAAAGCAGATGCGCCTCGCCTTCCGCCGGCCCGCCGAGCAGCGTGCGTAGGCATCGGCGTCGCGGCCCCGTCAGCCGTCAGCCGGGGTAAAGACCCACCGTGCGCTCCACGAACGCCTTCACGATGGGCGAGCCGTCCGCCTGGCGCCAGGCGAGGATCACCTGCACCACCGGCGGCCGGTCGAGGATTTCCAGGCACCGCACGTTGGGGTGGTTCAGCTCGATCGCCACCTCCGGCACGATCGACAGCCCCATGTTGGCGCTGACGAGACCCATCACCGTGTGAATCTGGGTCGCCTGCTGCACCACGCGCGGCACGAAACCGGCCTTCTCGCACATGGCGATGATACGTGAGTGAAACAGCGGGCTCTGCCGCTGCGAAAACAGGATGAACCCCTCGTCCATCACCGACGCCAGCGCCACCTCGTGCGCGCTGGCGAGCGGGTGCGTCTCGGGCGCCGCGAGGACGAAGCGCTCCTCGCGCAGCACATGGCTGGCGATGCGGATGTCGGAGATCGGCGGCCGCAGGATGCCGATGTCGATCGCCCCCTCCTGAAGCGCCACCAGTTGCTGCGCCATCGTCATCTCCGACAGCTCCAGCTCCACGTCGGGGTAGAGTTCGCGGAAATGGCGCAGGATCCGCGGTGTCGTCGAGAAGGTCGACGAGTGGATGAAGCCGACGGCGAGCTTGCCCGCCTCGCCCGCGTTCACCTTGCGCACCTCCGTCATCGCCCGCTGGATGTCGGCGGCGATGCGGTAGGCGTGGTCGAGAAAGAGGCGACCGGCGGGCGTCAACGCCACCTTGCGCTGCGTGCGCTCCAAAAGGCGCACGCCGAGCCGCTCCTCCAACTGCATGATCTGCCGGCTCAGCGCCGGCTGGGCGATGTTCAGCCGCTCCGCCGCGCGGCCGAAATGCAGCTCCTCGGCCACGTGGACGAACGAAGTGATCAGCCTGTTTTCGATCATGATTGATGCCTGTTCGGCATTATTATGGTGCCAATAATGTATTGGACACAACAATAGCGATCTTCCTACCCTGATCGAAACAGGAAAAGATTGGGGGAGCGCGTGAGCTTGGGTTTCAAGGTCGTTCGCGATTATGTGCGGGCCGACAAAGATCTGGTCGCCGTGTTCGCGCAAATACCGACGGCGATCGTCAGCGACAACCTCAATCGGATGGTGGCGGCAGGGCCGCGGCTGCGGCCGTTGCACGCCGGCGGCAACCTCGCCGGCTGCGCGCTGACGGTGAAGACGCGGCCGGGCGACAACCTGATGATCCACAAGGCGGTAGACCTTGCCCGCCCCGGCGACGTGATCGTGGTCGACGGCGGGGGCGATCTCACCAACGCGCTGATCGGCGAACTCATCATCCGCCAGGCGCAGCGCAACGGCGTGGTCGGCTTCGTGGTCGACGGCGCGGCGCGGGACATGGACTTCATCGCGCCCGGCGACTTCCCCGTCTACGCCGCCGGGGTCACCCACCGCGGCCCCTACAAGGACGGCCCCGGCGAGGTGAACGTGCCCATCGCCCTCGACGGCATGGTGATCGCGCCCGGCGACATCGTCATCGGCGATCAGGACGGCGTCCTCGCCATCGGGCGCGAGGGGGCCGAGGAGGTGCTCGCCGCGGCCAAGGCGCAGGTGCAGCGCGAGGCGGCAACGCTGGAGGCGATCGCAGGCACCGGCTGGGACCGGCGCTGGGTCGACGAAATCCTCAAAAGCAAGGGATGCGAGGGGATCTAGACGACAACGCGCGCTCTTACGACACGCGCCGGAACAACCGGACGCGAAAAACAAAAACTGGAGGAAACTATGCGAGCTTTGAAGACCATGGCCCTGGCGGCCGGGCTGATCGCCGCCTCGATGGCGCCGAGCGCGGCCGATGAGTGGACGCCCGAGCGGCCCATCAACATCATCGTCGGCTTCGCCGCCGGCGGCGGCACGGACGCGACCGCCCGCCTCATCGCCTCGGCCGCGCAGGAGTTCTTCCCCGTGCCGCTGGTGGTGGTGAACCGTCCCGGCGCGTCCGGTACGCTGGCCGCCGAACTCGTGGCCAATTCGGAGCCGAACGGACTGACCCTCCTGGTCGGCGGCGGCAGCGAGAGCACCTCGGTGCCCAACCACCTCAAGACCAACTACTCGCTCGACCAGTTGCGCGGCGTGATGCGGGTCAACCGCGAGCACATGGTGATCGTCACCAAGGCGGACAGCGGGCTCGAAACGGCGGCGGACATCGTGGAGAAGGCGAAGGCCGATCCGGGCGGGCTGTCCTACGGCTCGTCGGGCCCGGGAGGCATTCTGCACTCGGCCTTCCTGGTGTTCGAGAAAGAGGCGGGCATCGAGATGACGCACGTTCCCTTCAAGGGCGGCGCGCCGGCCCTGGCCGCGCTTCTCGGCGGGCACATCGACATGACGATCCTCACCCCCGCCGACGCCGCCGCGCAGCGCGATGCCGGCAACGTCAACGTCATCGCCACCACCTCCGACCGCGCCGAGCAGCTGCCCGACACCGCCTCGCTGCAGGAGCTGGGCTACGACGTGAACATCGAGAACATGAAGGGCCTCGTGGTGTCGGCCGACACGCCGGATGAGATCGTCGCCTACCTGGAGGCGAACTTCGCCAAGGCGATGGAGAGCGAGACGTTCGCGGTGCTCGCCAAGCGCGCCAACATCACGCCCGGCTACCTGGATGGGCAGGGCTTCGAGCAGGCGATGCAGAAGATGTCCGGCTCGATCAAAGATGCGCTCGCCAACTGATCGGCGGGCGAGAGGATGCCAGCCATGAACCGGGTCTTCTCCGGGAGCGTCGCCCTTCTGGCGCTCTTCTTCCTGTTCGTGATGATCCCGGGGCTCGATACCGAGGCGTTCGGCGGCGCGCACGTCCAGGCGACCGGGCTCGGCCCGGCCGCCGTGCCGTATTTCGCCGGCACGGCGGTGCTGATCCTCAGCGTGGTGATGTTCTTCCAGGCGCCGCCCGTCCGCGAGGAGGACGTGCCCATCGCGTGGAAGCCGCTCGGCCTGTTCGTGGCCCTGCTCGTTGCGTTCATGCTGGCGATGCCGCGCGTCGGCTTCCTCGTCTCGGCCATCGTGTTCCTGGCGGCGACGTTCCTGCTGTTCGGCGCGCGGTCCAGGATCGTGGCGCTGCTCGTGGCGGTGGCCGTTCCGGTCGTGCTCGATCTCCTGTTGCGGGACGTGTTCCTCATCCCGCTGCCGACCTTCCCGGACTTCTAGCGCCGGGACGTTCCTGAGCCCCGCCGCGCGGCGACGGGGCCACCACCGGCGCCGCCGGACGATCCAAGCGGGTCCGACCGCTTCGGGAGAGCGATATGGATACCTTCCTTCAGGTGCTCGCCGCCCAGATGCAGCCCTCGGTGCTCCTCACCATGGCGCTCTGCGTGGTGGTGGGCATGATCATCGGCGCGATCCCGGGTCTCACGGTCTCCATCGCCGTGGCGCTCGCCGTGCCCATCGCGATCTTCATGCCGCGCGAATACGCCTTCGTGATGCTGGCGAGCCTTTATGCGGCGGGCGTCTATGGCGGCAGCGTGTCGGCGATCCTGCTCAAGGCGCCCGGCACGCCGGCCTCGGCCGCCACGGCCATCGACGGCTATGCGATGTCGCAGCAGGGGCTGTCGCGCAAGGCGCTCAACATCTCGCTGCTCGCCTCCACCTTCGGCTCGATGTTCTCCATCGTCCTCTTGGTGACGTTCGCGCCGCTGCTTGCCAACTTCGCCTTGAAGTTCGGGCCGGTCGAAATGGCGGGGCTGCTGTTGTTCACCTACACCATCGTCGGCGCCGTCTCGGGCGATTCGATGGTGAAGGGGCTGTTTTCGGCGGCGCTGGGCATCGCGCTCGCCACCGTCGGCAGCGACCCGATGCTGGGCGTCCCGCGGTTTACCTACGGCAACACCTCGCTGCTCGACGGCCTCACCTACATCCCCCTGCTCGTCGGCCTCTTCGCCATCGCCGAGGTGCTGAAGCACGCGTCGGAGCGGTTCCCCTCCTGGTCGAAGAAGGTCAGCCTCTCGACCGCGGACAAGGACCGCAACCGGCTGACGCGGCAGGACTATCGCACCATCGCGATGCCGATGGTGCGCGGCTCGCTGATCGGCTCTTTCGTCGGCCTGATGCCGGGGATCGGCTCCACCATCTCCGCCTTCCTCGCCTACGCGGACGCCAAGCGCGCCGCCGGGGCGTCGGGCCGCTTCGGCGAGGGCGACATCCGCGCGGTGGCCGCCGCCGAAAGCTCCAACAACGCCACCGGCGGGGCGACCTTCATTCCCACCCTCGCGCTGGGCATTCCCGGCGATGCGGTGACGGCGATCATCCTGGGCGCCATGGTGATGCTCGGCGTGCAGCCCGGTCCGCTGCTCTTCGTCACCAATCCGGACGTCGTCTACACCATCTACATCGTCCTCTTCATGTCGACGGTGATGATGGTGATCATCGGCCTGGTGGCGACGCGCGCGCTGGTCTGGGTGCTCGCCATACCGAACCTCTACCTGATGCCGGTGGTGGCGCTCACCTGCGTCGCCGGCAGCTTCGTGGTGCGCAACAACGTCCTCGACATCGTGGTGATGCTGGCCGCGGGCATCCTCGCCTTCATCTTCGGGCGGCTGCGCATTCCCGTGGCACCGCTCCTCATCTCCTTCATCGTGACCCCGCCTTTCGAGGAGGCGGTGCGCCAGTCCCTCGCCTATTCGCGCGGGTCGATGATGGTGTTCCTCACCAACTGGTTCTCCGTGGCGGCCATCGTCGTCTCGATCGCCGTTGTGGTGCTGGTGGCGCTGTCGCAGCGGCGGCGGACGGTACCGGCATGACCCCGGACGCGGCCGGGGCGGGCCGCCTCATCCCATCACCGCAACCATGACCGCGGCGCGACGCATCCGGCGGACGCGCCGCGGTCCGGGGCACGCCGCCCTGCCTTTCGTCCGGCGCAAGGAGACCCAAACATGACAGACGCGGTCGGCTTCATCGGCCTGGGCACCATGGGGGCCGGAATGGCCCGCAACATCCTCGGCGCCGGCCATCGCCTCATCGTCACCACCTCATCGCGGCCGAAGGCGGACACCTTCGCCGCCCTCGGCGCGCACATCGCGGCCACGCCGGCAGAGGTGGCCCGGCAGGCGCAGATCATCGTCACCTGCGTGCCGGACGCGGCAGCCCTCGTCGCCATCGTCTCCGGCGCCGACGGGGTGGCCGCCGCAGGCTGGGCGGGCGGGCTGCTGATCGATTGCAGCACCATCGCCCCGTTCCAGGCGCAGGACGTGGCCGACACGCTCGCCGGCGCTGGCGCCGCGATGATCGACGCGCCGGTCAGCGGCGGCAAGAAGGGCGCCGACGAGGGCACCCTCACCATCATGTGCGGTGGCGAGGCGGCGGCATTCGGCCGTGCCCGCCCCGTGCTGGACGCGATGGGCAAGACCGTCCACCACGTGGGTCCGCTGGGCGCCGGCCAGGCGCTGAAGGCCTGCAACCAACTGATGGTGGCGGTGAACCTGATGGGCGCGTGCGAGGCGGTGGCCATCGCGCGCGGGGCGGGCGTCGATCCCAAAACGATGCGCGAGGTCCTGATGAGCGGCGCCGCGCGCAGCGGCGTCCTCGAAATGCACGCGCTGCGCTACCTCGACGGCGCGCTCGATGGCGGCTTCCGCGGCGCGCTGATGAAGAAGGACCTCGGCATCGCGGTCGCGGTCGGCGAGGCCCAAAGCCGCGTTCAGCCGGCCACCACGCTGGCCCACCAGATGATGCTCGGCGCCTGCAATGCCGGCCTCGGCGCCAAGGACAGCGCCGCGCTCGGCCTTTTCTACGACATTCTGAACGGCACGCGCGTGCCCGAGGCCGCCCAATGAACGCCTTTCCCATCGACGTCCTGCGTCGCTTTTCCAACGCCGTGTTCGAGAAGGCCGGGCTCACCGCCGACGATGCGGCGACCGTGACGGAGTGCCTCATCCATGCCGACCTGCGCGGCCACGCCTCGCACGGGCTGACGCGCATTCCGATCTATAGCGAGCGGTTGCTCGCGGGCGCCGTCAAGGCCCGGCCCGAGGTGACCATCCACCGCCATGCCCCCGCGTTCCTGATGGTCGACGCGGACAACGGCCCGGGTCCGGTGGTGACGATGCGCGCCCTCGACGCGGCCATCGAGACCGCCCGCGAGCAGGGCGCCTGCGTCGCCGTCGTGGGCCACAGCAACCACAACGGGTCGGGTTCGTTCTACGTGGAGAAGGCGGTCGCGGCCGGGTGCCTCGCGCTGGCGATGACCAACGCGCCACCTTCGATGGCCGTGTTCGGCGGGCGCGAGGCGGTGATCGGCACCAACCCCATCACCTTCGGCACCCCCGTCGCGGGCAAGACGCCGATCCTCCTCGACATGGCGACCTCCGTGGTGGCGCGCGGCAAGATCGTGGAGAAGTCCAAGCGCGGCGAGGCCATCCCCGAGGGGTGGGCGCTCGACGGCGAGGGCCGCCCCACCACTGACGCCCGCGCGGCCGAGGCCGGCGTCGTGCTGCCGATGTCCGGGCCAAAGGGTTCGGCGCTCGCCATCATGGTGGAGGTGTTGTGCGGCGTCCTGTCCGGCGGACGCTTCGGCGCCGAGATGGGAAACCTCTATTCCGACTTCGAGACGCCGCAGGATGTCGGCCATTTCTTCTTGCTGGTCGATGCCTCGCACGCGCCGCTGGGCGCGACCTACGCCGCCCGTGTCACGGCGCTGGTGGAGGACCTCAAGGCGAGCGCGCTGGCCGAAGGGTTCGACGGCATCCTCATGCCCGGCGAGCTGGAGATCCTGCGCGCGGATGAAACGCAAGGACGCGGCATAGCCCTGCCCGCCAACGTGGTGAGCGAGCTCGCCGCACTTGCCGAGCGCCTCGGCGTCGCCCCGCTACCGGACATGGCGGACGTCGCCTAGCGCGGTTCAGGCGCACTCGAGTCCGCCCAAACCGCTCCAGCTTTTGCCGGTCGCGTTCTTCCGCGTCGCTTGCCGATTCCGACAAGCTCGCAAACGCTCTAGCCAGAGCAGCGGCCCCGCAATGGTCGGCACGATGATGAAAAACGGGCGGCCCGCACGGCCATAGAGTTCAATTGGCTTGATGCGCTGTGGCGGGTGTGGCGGAGAGGAAGTCCGCCATATTATTGTCCGCCTGTGTCCGTGATTGACTGCGATTGATTTTATAATGTGCCAGAACTACGGGGATTTCAATGATTGTTGTTCGCCATCGTCCGTTGTGAGTTGTCGAAAGCCGCGTCATAATGTGGGGCAGGAAGTAACCTGATCTCGATCCTGCCCCACAGAAGGCGACCAACAAGGCATGGCACGCGCCCTCCACAAGCTGACAGCGAGAGGCGTGGAGAGCGCTCGCAAGCGGACCGGGAGGCACTCTGACGGCGGCGGCCTGTATCTGCATGTCACCAGCAGCAACGCCGTTTCCGGCCAACGCTGGATCTTTCGCTACACGTCGCCGGCGACGAGCAGAGTGCGCGAGATGGGACTTGGAAGTGCCGCAACCGGCAGCGAGGTCACGCTTGCTGACGCGCGGGCGCAAGCCGCAGAAGCACGGCAACTCGTCAAGAGCGGCCTCGATCCCATTGAAGAACGGGTAAAGGCTGCCGCCGCCGCAGCAGCCGCCAAGGAAGGCGCCGTCACATTCGCAGTCGCTGCGGACCGGCTCATTGAGTCTATGGAGAGCGGCTGGCGCAACGCGAAGCACCGCCAACAATGGCGCAACACGCTGGCCACGTACGCGGCGCCCATCTCTGATATGCCGGTCGAAAGCATCGGCCTCGACGATGTCCTCGGTGTGCTCGCGCCGATCTGGCAGGAGAAGCCGGAGACGGCATCCCGCGTGCGCGGTCGTATCGAGCGCGTTCTTGCCTACGCTAAGACGAGGGGGTGGCGCGAAGGTGTGAACCCGGCTGTCTGGCGCGGCAACCTGGACACGGTTCTTCCAAAGCAGGATCGATTGACCAGAGGGCACCACAAGGCCCTCCCCTACTCCGACGTTCCCGCCTTCATGGCCGAACTGCGGGAGCGGGACGCCTTGTCGGCGCGGCTGCTGGAGTTCACAATTTTGACGGCTTGTCGCACCGGCGAAACGATCGGTGCCCGTTGGGACGAGATCGACTGGAACAAGGCGGTATGGACGATCCCCAAAGAGCGGATGAAGGCCAAGGTGCAGCACCGCGTGCCGCTGTCCGACGCAGCGCTGGCCATCCTCGCGCCGCTGCGCGAGGTAGCTATCTCGGACTACGTCTTCCCGGGCCAGAAGCCGAGCAAGCCACTGTCGACCATGACGATGTTGGCACTTCTGCGACGGATGGGCCACGGCGGCGAGATCACCACGCACGGGTTTAGGTCCGCGTTCTCGGACTGGTGCTCAGAGCGGACGGGCTTCTCGGCCGAGTTGCGCGAGATGGCGCTGGCGCACACCATCGCGAACAAGGCCGAAGCCGCATACCGGCGCGGTGACTTGTTGGATAAGCGGCGAGAGCTGATGGAGGCGTGGGCGGACTGGTGCCAGAGCGATTCGAGAGGAGATAAGAAATGAAGAGGCCTTCTCGGCAGAAACAAAGAGACCTTGATGACGCTGTCGAAGCGCAACGGCATGCGGCTCATTTCGATTTCATCGAGGCGCAGCCAGATTGGTTTGCAAACGAGTGCCACGCGCTCATTGACGCGGAAAAAAAGAACCATGAGCACCTTTTGCGTGTGCTCAATGATTACAGCTGCGGACCAAACAAGCGCGGAATGGCGGCGCAAGAGTGGTTCCGCTCCTCGGCGTCATTACTTTCCACCTTCGCAGCTGAAGCTTGCCGGCAAGGGTATCGCGCGGAACGATTTGAGGAACGCTTCCCCTTTCAGGAAATGGCAATCGCTATCGAGCGTGCGTCTCGGATTGCTAGGTTGGCGGCGCAAGGCATCATGCCTGAACCCATCGCTTGCGCTATCGCCATGCCGGGGCAGCGCATGCATCCCTTGAAGATGCAGGACATTCAACGCGCCCGTCAGTATGCCCACGCTGCCACCCAGCAGCTTCCGGTTAAGCCGGAGGGAGATGACTTCGTCCCAGACCACCGCTTCCGGCTGACGATAGCCGAAGCTTTCAACGTCGCCCCTGACACCGTCGATAGCTGGCGTCACAACGGAGCGTTCGGTGCGCTCGATGACGAAAGCTACGGCTTCCCGCCGCCTCACGAGCTTCATGATCTCATGATCGAGGCCGGAAGGCGATACAGGGCGAATGCTCCGGAGCGAGACGCCAGCGGTCGACGCAAGAAGAGGACGTAGGGTGTAAAGGCGGGGGTCTACCCTCAATGACGTAGGCCGCGCGCCACCTCATTTTCCTGTCCGTGATTACTCATCAGGAACAGGCGAATGCAGGTGAACAGTTCCCACTCCCCAATATTCGTATCGGTGCATCAGGCGTGTGACGCGACAGGACTTGGGCGGACCACGGTTTACGACCTAATAAACAAGGGCGTCCTAAAGAGCATTCGGGTTGGCAAGCGCCGCCTCGTCCTCGCGGCAAGCATTCGTGACCTCGCCTCGCAGTTTGCGGCGTCGTAGCGATGACGTATCAGACGAGAAAAAGCCGACCCGCGTTGGCGCGCGGACCGGCTTCCAAAAAGAGCATCATCGCGGATGGCGCTGATAGCTCGCAATATAGCCGAAATCGCCGCGATAGCAACAGCTTCGAGCGTCGCGGCGGTTACGAACGCGGTGCCGATGGACGCCCCGTCTTTGTGCCGTGGCCGAGCAGCGCCCACCTCCTCTACGTCGGCCCAGGAACCGACGCTCCCCACCAAGCGCCACCTTCTTGCGACGAGCATTGCACTTCCTGGGAGCAGCTCGGCGGCGTCGTGCAGAAGGTGCTGGCCGGGGCAGCGGGCCACGTGGGAGGTGCCCATGGCTAATCCTCGCTCAAGCCGCACGAACAGCGCCCAAGAGCCTCACAACGTCTACGGCATGGCCCCCGATATCTATCATGCGGTGTTCGTTGTTCCGGATGAGTATGCCGAACAGGCACTCATGGAAGTCGAGCTTCACGTCTACCGAAAAGCAGGTGAAGCAGCGGTTGAGGAGTTGCGCGAATACGCAAAGCACTTCGTGGAGTGGTCCCGCGGAGGTGCCAATGCCTAGCGAAGGGCCGCACATGATCAACGGGAATTTTCCGGGCCACCACCAACCGTCTCGGCGCCCGCCTCCAGGAGATCAGCCTCCTGAATGGATGAACGAAGCGCCACCTTGGGGCGATGCCCCGGGTGGCGCCGACAAGTCTCGGTCGCCCCGGCGTCGCCTCACAGCAACGTCGGCCACCAGTATCGAGCTGACGAAGCACTCCCGCTACATCCTGAAGGGCTGGTTCAATCAACAGGACTTCGTGCTCATTTTCGGCCCGGCCGGATGCGGCAAGAGCCTCCTCGCTGCTGATCTTGCCTTCAGGCTGGCCCAGAGATGCGAAACAATCCACGGCAAGCGCGCGAAGGGCGGGCCAGTACTCTACGTTTGTTTGGAAGGCCAAGGCGGATTTCGGACGCGCCTTGCCGCGCTTGCCGAGCACTACGGGCCGGCGCCCGACTTCTATCTCTGTGACGGGCCGTTGGATCTCCAAAACCCTGCCGACGTCGGCGATCTCGTCAGCCTGGTGTCGGAGTTGAAAGCTATTGCGGTGGTGATCGACACTTGGGCGCAGGCCTGCCCCGGCGCGGAGGAGTCGGGTTCGGCCGACAATGGACGGGCGCTTAGCGGCATCAACCGAGTACGCCGCGAGACCGGCGCCGCCGTGCTCGTCGTGGACCATACCGGTTGGGGCGAAGGTGACGCCCAGAAACGACCCCGAGGGTGGAGCGGCAAATGGGCCGCAGCGGACGCCGGCCTCCATGTCGACGGCGACATCAAGGAGGGCGACGTGCAGGTCGTGCCTCGTCGCCTCAAGGACGGCTCGGGGTTCGATCCGATCGCCTTCGGCAGCGAGCGCATTGAGCTTGGTGAGGATGATGATGGCGATCCCATCGTTAGCTTCGTCGCCGTGGAGCGGGATCGAGCGTACACGCAAACTACCCCGGGCGGCGCACAGAGTGCGCGGACAACCAAGGCCGGCAGGACGTTCAATGACGCCTTCCACGACGCCATCACCGACAACGGCGTGGATCACAATGTCCTGGGCGACCGGACATCTGTCAAAGCTGTAAATGTCCGGTATGTCCGGGAGGAGTTCTTGCGCCGCTACCCTGCGGAACGGGAATCAGGCGACCGCGCTTTTCGACGTTATCTCAGCAACTTACCGGCTGACTACGGTTCCGAGAACGTCAATGACGAAGTGTTTGTCTGGAGGGTTCGGCCATGACCCGGACGTCCCGGACAAATATTGGACAAGGCCATCTGTCCAGCGGCCGGACATCCCGGACGTCCCGGACACCCCTTAAGGGGGGTGTCCGGTATGTCCGGGATGCTGTCCAGTCTCAGACGCCGTCCATGGGCGACCCCTGCGACGCCGTCGCGATACTCGGCATCGATCCCGGTCTCAGGGCTACGGGCTGGGGTGCCATCGCGATAGACGGGTCGCACCTGACCCTGATCGGTGCTGGCACTATCACAACGGTTGCAACGGACGATCTCGGGATCCGCCTGGCAGCGATCCATCGCGGACTGGACGAGGTGCTCGGAAAGATCGAACCGAGCGAGGTTGCCGTCGAACAGACGTTCGTCTCCGCCAACGGTCAGTCGACGCTGAAGCTTGGGCAGGCTCGCGGCATCGCAATGTTGGCACCGGCTGCACGTGGAATCCCCGTGGCCGAATACGCCCCCACACTCGTCAAGAAGACGGTGGTCGGCGCCGGTCACGCGGACAAGAAGCAGATCCGTCGCATGGTGCAGGTGCTTCTGCCCGGAGCCACCGACGGATCGGAACACGCCTTCGATGCCCTCGCGATCGCGATCTGCCACGCGAGCCATCGACGTGCGGCTCAATTCAACGCGAATTCGGAGGCCGCATGATGGCAGTCCGCCGTTGGCCCTACAAGACCAAGCCGCTCAACAGGGGCGGATCGGAAAACGACAAAGTCAACGAATTGCTCAGGGAAATCGCGCCGGCATTCCGCTATGGGCCGTTCTACACGCGAGCCGAGTTTGTCGAGCGCTTCGACAACGGAGACGGCAAGTTCTTCCCTGACGTTGGTTCACGCGCGTCGGCCGGTGGCGTCGACTACATCTATGATGGCACGTCCACCGAGATCCTTGACCTGCCTGGATGGCGCCCTGATGGCGTCTACACACCTCGCCATTTCGGCAGTGCCGCTGGGGTGTACAATAGGGTTGGCGGCGATGGGATCGACGCCGATGATATCGAGGGGCTGCTGCTTTCCAGCCGATTCGAGACGCTGGTGGAAGCGCAGGCCGTTTTCCCGAAAGCGACCTCCCT
>JAUIJH010000199.1 GCA_030431335.1 Alphaproteobacteria bacterium | reverse complement strand
GATTAATTGAAGCTGGCGTATCTGAATATCCAATCGAATGGATCAGCCCAATCCCATCCTCATGCAAGAGATCATGGACGCGGGCAAAGAACTGCTCATAATTTCGCTTCCCAACGTGCTCGAACATTCCCACGGACACGATTCGGTCAAAGGAGCCTCCAAGTTCACGGTAGTCTTGCAACTCGAACCGCACCCGGTCGGAAGCCGTCGAGCGGAGTGCTCGTTGGGCACTATAAGTATGTTGTTCTTTGCTAAGCGTAACACCGGTGACTTCGGCGCCAAATTGTTCGGCAAGGTACAAGCTTAGCCCGCCCCAGCCGGAACCTATATCAAGAATTTTCAGGCCAGGCCGATCCAAGAAGAGCTTCTCAGCAATGTGCGATTTTTTATTTTCCTGCGCGGTGTCTAGATCGTCATCGGGCCGAATAAAATATGCGCATGAATACTGCATATCTCGACCCAAGAATAGTTTATAAAATTCTTCCGATAAATTATAGTGATGCGCGACATTCTGGCGTGCCGCGCGGATGGAATTGGCTTGCTTCAAGCCTCGATCCATCCATTCGAATAAAGATAACCATCGACTTTTTCCGGAGTACTTGTAATTGCGCGCTAAAATGTCCAGCAATCCGTAAAGACTACCATCCTCAATGACCAACCGGCCATCCATATAAGCCTCGCCGAGAGATAGTGCAGGATTGAGCGCGAGCCGATACTCAGTCGCCTTTGAAGTGATGCGGATTGTCACTTCCGGCGGCGATCCATCGCCGACCTGATGCCGCGTTCCAGCCGAATCAATAACGCACATGCTGCCGCGGCGCACGAAAGCGTTGAGAATTGCGGTAACGAGCATCGGAGATTCCCAAGTTGATAACCACGGCGGGTGCGAACTCAGGAGTTGGCCCGCAACATTCGGTGTGCCGGGGTATCGCGTTCAAACGTCACTCTTCTGCTCTCTGTCGAGCAACGTCAAATGGGAAAATTTGCCGATGACCAACCGTCTTCGGAGCTAAAGAGGAGTGATTCGCCCGTTTCGGGAGGAGCCAAGGCTGAAAATTTCATCGTGCGGCCACCGGCACGCTTTCGGTGAGGCCGGTGGCGCAAAGTCGCGGCGGTGACGGTAGGCGCCACCGCCGGGCAAGCTTCAGGTGTTGAACTTGAACAGGATCACGTCGCCGTCGGCGACTGTGTAGTCCTTGCCCTCGTCGCGGGCGCGGCCGGCTTCGCGGGCGGCTGTCTCGCCGCCGAGGGTGGTGAAGTCGGAGAAGGCGATGGTCTGGGCGCGGATGAAACCGCGCTCGAAGTCGGAGTGGATGACGCCGGCGGCCTGCGGGGCGTGGGTGCCCTTGCGGATGGTCCAGGCGCGGGCCTCCTTGGGACCGGCGGTGAAGAAGGTGATGAGATCGAGAAGGCCGTACCCGGCGCGGATCAGCCGATCGAGCCCCGGCTCCTCCAGCCCCAGCTCGGCAAGGTACTCGGCCTGCTCCTCCGGCGGCAGCTGGGCGATCTCCGCCTCGATGCCGGCCGAGATCATCACCCACGCCGCACCCGCCTCCTCGGCCATGGCCGCCGCCTTCTCGGACAGCGCGTTGCCGGTCGCCGCCGACGCCTCGTCGACGTTGAGCACGTACAAAAGCGGCTTGGAGGTGAGGAGGTTGAGCATCTTGAAGGCGCGCTTGTCGGCCTCGTCGACGGCAAGCTCGCGGGCGGGCCGGCCCTCGCGCAGGAGCGCCAGCGCCCCCTCCATCAACTCGAGGTCGGCCTTGGCGTCCTTGTCGCCGGACTGGGCCTTCTTGCGCACGGCGGTCGCGCGGCGCTCGAGGCTCTCGAGGTCGGACAGCATCAGCTCGGTCTCGACCGTCTGCGCATCGGCGACGGGGTCGATGGCACCGGCGACATGGGTGATGTCGTCGTCCTCGAAGCAGCGCAGCACGTGGGCGATAGCGTCCACCTCGCGGATGTTGGCGAGGAACTGGTTGCCGAGGCCCTCGCCCGTCGACGCGCCGCGCACGAGGCCGGCGATATCGACGAAGGTGAGCCGCGTCGGCACGATGTTGGCGCTCTTGGCGATTCTGGCGATATCCATGAGCCGGGGGTCGGGCACGGCGACGTCGCCGGTGTTGGGCTCGATGGTGCAGAACGGATAGTTGGCGGCCTGGGCCGCTGCCGTCTTGGTGAGCGCGTTGAACAGGGTCGACTTGCCCACGTTGGGCAGGCCCACGATCCCGCACTTGAATCCCATTGTTACTTCCGAAGCAGTTGTGCCAGCGCGGAGAACGGACCGGAGGTGGCCCTCTCCATCAGCTTGTAGTGCGCCCGAGTGTGGGCTGGGTGCCCCTCCTCACCGTCCTTGTCGGCGGTGGCCTTTTCGGCGGGGGGACGCGCGGCGATGGGGTTGGCCGAAGCGGCCGACCCGCTCTTCTCGCGGCCGGCGCTCATGGTCAGGCGGCGATGCACCTTGGAGGCGAAGGCCGCGTCGTTGCCGGCCATCAGCAGCGGCGCCTCGATGGCGAAGCTCTCCATCATCGGCATCAGCCACTCGTCGTCGGCGCGGGCGAAATCGTGCAGCACGTAGTTGGGCACGAGTTCCTTGCGGCCGGGGTGGCCGACCCCGATGCGCAGCCGGCGATAACCGTCGCGCATATGGGCCGAGATGGATTTGAGGCCGTTGTGGCCGCCGGTGCCGCCGCCGGTCTTCATGCGGAACTTGCCCGGCGGCAGGTCGATCTCGTCGTGCACCACGATGATGTCGTTGAGCTCGAACTTGTAAAAGCGCGAGGCTTCGACGACGGCGCGCCCGGATTCGTTCATGAACGTTTGCGGTTTCAGGAACATCACCCGCACGCCGCCGACGTCCGCCTCCGCGATCTCGCTCTGGAACTTGCGGCGCCAGGGCCCGCCGTTCCAGTAGGCGTGGATCGCGTCGACGGCCATGAAGCCGACATTGTGCCTGTTGCGAGCGTAGGAGCTGCCGGGATTGCCGAGGCCGACCAGGAGTTGTTTCATCATGGTTCGGCCTCCTGCTGACTCAGCTGTCTGCGTTCTCGGCGGAATCTCCGCCTTCGGCATTGTCCTCGCCGACGCGCTCAACGTCGGCAGCGGCGACCTCCTCCGACTCCTCGTCCGCATCGCTCACGGGACGCGTGATCGAGGCGATCGCAAACGGCTCGCCATGATGACCGGCAAGGGTCACGTCGGCAGGCAGCTCGACATCGGTCGTGAACAGCGTACCGCCCATTTCGAGGCCGGCGACGCTGACAGAGAGCGAATGCGGAATATTCGTGGCCGGCGCTTCGACGGAAATGGTGTGCTCGGCAACGCTGAGGACACCGCCTTCCTTGAGGCCGGGCGAATCGTCTTCGCCGACGAAATGCAGCGGCACGTCCACCGACACACGCGATCTCGCGCTCACGCGCAGAAAGTCCACGTGTACCAGAATGTCCTTCACCGGCTCACGCTGATAGTCGCGCGCCAGTGCCTGAACCTTTTTGCCGCCCACGTCGATCGACCAGACGTTGGTCAAGAAACCGCCTCCGTGCAGGGCAAGCGTCATGTCCTTCAAGGACACGGCGATCGCCACCGGAGGTTCATTATCGCCGTAAATCACGGCGGGAATAAGCCCTTCTCTCCTCAGTGCGCGCGCGGCCCCCTTGCCCGTCCGTTCGCGCACGGCGGCTTTGAGGGCAAAGCCGTCAGCCATCATGCTCTCCTAACGATGCAGAAATACTGGCCGGGTTGAACGCCCGACCAAGGCGCACAAAGTACGCCGCCCGCCTCCAGGGGTGCGGGCGCACAGGGTATAGGTGACCGATGACATTTTGACAAGCCGCGGCGGCAATACATGGACAAATGAAAAGCAGGTAAATGCATATGAGTTGATTGTTGAAGGCAAAGCCCGTGCCGAGGGGTTCGAGACCGACGCGCCGACGCCTCGTAATTTTTCGGATGGATCGACTTATCCAGACATTTGAGCGGCTTGTCCTCTACCGACCGTCCGCCGACGGCCACAAATATTTGGGGCGACCCATCAGGCGCTGATGGCGCGCCTCGCCTTGGCGAAATCGATCGGCCGGTCCGGGATGGTGATCTCGAAGGAGGCGCCGGCGCCGGTTTCCAGGAGCACCAGCGAGCCGCCATGGGCCCGCACCAGTTCGGCGGCGATGGCGAGCCCGAGCCCGGTGCCGCCCGGACGGCCGGCGCCCTGGAACGGCTGGAACAGGCGCTGGCGCACCCGGTCCGGCACGCCCGGCCCGGTGTCGGACACCACGATGCGCACCACCGAGCCGGCCCGCTCCGCCGCCACCGCGAGACGCCGCACGATGGCGTTGTGCGAGTTGCTCTCCAAGGCTTCCATGGCGTTGCGGCACAGGTTGAGCAGCACGCGATAGAGCTGGTCGGGGTCGGCGTCGATCTCCATGCCGTCCTCGACGATGACGCGGAAATCGATGGTGGGGTGCGCGTCGAGGCCGAGGATCTCGCCGACGTCCCAGGCGAGGCGGGCGACGTCGATCAGGCGGCGCTGGGGCGGCGCCTCCCCTGCCCGCCCGTAGGCGAGGACGCCGGAGGTGTAGCCCACCGCCCGGTCGAGCGCGCGCACCAGCTTGGGCACGAAGCGCTGCACGGTGGGGTCGGGCACCATGGCGAGACGGTCGGAAAAGAGCTGCGCGGCGGCGAGGAGGTTGCGGAGGTCGTGGTTGATCTTAGAGACGGCGAGGCCGAGTTCGGCCAGCCGCCGGCGCTCCGACATGGTGCCTTGCAGCTGCTGCTGCATGGTCGCGAGGCTGCGCTCCGCATCGCCGATCTCGTCGCGCCGGCGCGAGGGGTGGATGATGCGGGTGTCGTCCTCCGGGTCGCCGGCGAACTCGACCATGGCGCCGGCCAGCCGCCGCACCGGCCGCACGAACAGGCGGCGCAGCGACAGGTAGACGAGCAGCGCCGTCATCAGCGAGATCACCAGCGACAGCACAAGGATGTTGCGCGAATAGACGATCATGTCGTTGCGCAGCCCCGTCTCGTCGAGGATGACGTCGACCTCCTCGGTGCGCCCCTTGGGCATGGCCGTGATGCGCATGATGCGGCGGTCGCCGTTGATGAGCGTGTCGAAGGCGGCGGTGATGAGCTGGAAGATGCTCTCGTTGCCGAGCTCGGCGTGGCTGCCGACCATCGGCGGCGGCGCGGCCATCGCCAGGAGGCGCCGCCGGTCGCCCTCGCGATGGGCGATGGCGATGGTGTCGGTCGCCATCAGCAGGCGGATCTTGAGCTGCTCGGGCACGTCCGGCGTTTCGGCGATAATGGCCGCCGCCACGGACGCGTTGCGATGCGCGTCCTCCAGCCACGTCTTGCGGTAGTTGGCGATGGACGGCACGAAGATGAGCACTTCCGAGATCATCACGAAAATGATCGTCAGAACGAGAAGCTTCGTTCCAAGCCCCGCCCTCGGACCCTGTGTCATGCCGGAATCAGTCTTGCCCATCGCGGTCGATGTTAGCGGGCTTTTTAACCCTGCGCATCGCTTTTGGAGCGGTTAGCGCGCTTTCGGATCGCGTGTCACCTGTTCGTCCGCAAGAAAATCGCGCGCGTTCGATGTCTCGAGCGGTTTCGTGCCGTTCGTCATGAACCCATTCCCATCCCGAGCCGCGTCACGGCAGCCGTTTCAGCAGGTTGGCGATGCGGCGCACCCAGGGATTGGCGAGCTTCTCGGCGAAATGGCCGACGGCCGCCCGCTTGCCCGCCTCGGCGTAGGTGGGATAGGCGGGCGTGAAGCTGGCGATGGTCTTGAGCGGCACCTTGGCGGCCAGCGCCAGCGCGTAGGTGGCGATCATCTCGCCCGCCGGCGGGGCGACGATGGTGGCCCCCACGAGCCGCCCCTTGGGATCCAGCACCAGCTTGACGAAGCCGTCCGTCGCCCGCTCGGTCTGCGCCCTGTCGTTGCCCGAAAGCGGGGCGACCTGCACCGACACCCTGTCGCCGAAGCGTTTGCGCGCGGCGGCCTCGCCCAGGCCCACCTCGGCCAGCTCGGGGGCGGTGTAGATGGCGCGGGGCATGAGGCCGGCGTCGTAGCGGGCCTTGAGGCGGAACACGATGGCGCGCACCACCAGGCTCGCCTGGTATCCGGCGACGTGGGTGAATTGCAGCCCGCCATTGACGTCGCCAATGGCGTAGACGTGCCGGTTGGTGGTGCGCAGCCGGTCGTCGACCTCGATGCCGCCCTTGCCGAAGGCGATGCCGGCCGCCTCGAGGCCGAGGTCCGCGACGTTGGGCGCCCGCCCCGCCGCCACCAGTACGCGGTCCGCCGCAACCTCGCGCCCGTCGCCGAGGGCAAGGCGCACCGCCCCGCCCTCCATGCGGCAGGATGCGATGGACGCGTTCTCGATCAGCGCGACGCCGTCGGCGAGGAGGTGGCGGCGCACGATGGCGACCGCGTCGGGATCCTCGCGCGCCAGCAGCGGCTCGGCGCTGACCACGGTGACGGCGCTGCCCAGCCGCGCGAACGCCTGGCTCAGCTCCGCGCCGATGGGCCCGGCGCCGATGATGGCGAGGCGCGGCGGCAGGTCGGTGAGGTCGAACACGCTCTCGTTGGTCAGCGGATCGCAGTCGGCGAGGCCGGGGATGGGCGGCACGATGGGCCGCGAGCCGGTGGCGACGACGAAACGGCGGGCGCGCACGGTGGTGCCGCCGGCGTCCAGCGTCGCGGCATCGAGGAAACGGGCCTGCGCCTTGATGACGGTGACGCCGAGCCCCTCGAAGCGCTCCACCGAATCGTGCGGCGCGATGGCCGCGATGACGCCGTGGACGTGATCGTGCACGGCCCGGTAGTCGATCTCGGCATGGACGCGCACGCCGAGGCCCGCGTCGGCCGCCCCGCCGTGCGCCGCCTTCGCCGCCGCGATCAGCGACTTGGAGGGGACGCAGCCATAATTGAGGCAGTCGCCCCCCATGGCGCCGCGCTCCACCAGCACCACGCTCTGGCCGAAGCTTGCGGCGGCGGCCGCCACGGTGAGCCCGGCCGAGCCGGCGCCGATGACGCAAATGTCCGGTTGGAGCATTATAATGCCTTGCCTTGGCGCGCGCGCAGCCGCTTCACCACGATGGGGATCAGCGCGACGACGCACAGCGCGGCCATCGCGATCAGGGGGCCGGGCGTCAACAGGAGGCCGATGCCGATGTCGCAGGTGCCGGCGGCCGCGCACCCCGGATCGCGCGCCTCCAGCCGGCCGATGGTGTCGCCGAGCCCGTCGCCCAGGAGCACGTAGGCGAGCGTGCCGGGGATGATGCCGAGCCCGGTGGCGACGACGTAGGTGCGCACCTTCACGTCGAACAGCGCCGGCACGATGTTGATGAGCCAGAACGGAAACAGCGGCACCAGGCGCAGGAGAAAGAGGTAGGTGAAGGCGTTGTCCTCGAACCCCTTGGCGAAGCGGCCGGCGAAGTGGCTCACCTTCTCGCGCAGGAACAGCCCGAGCGAGGAGCGGGCCGCGAGGTAGATGACGGTCGCCCCCGCCGTGGCGGCCACCACCGTGAGCGTGGTGCCGAGCGCCGCCCCGAACAGATAGCCGCCGACGATGGTGATGAGGCTCGCCCCGGGAAAGGAAACCGCCACCGCCGCCGTGTAGATCGCCACGTAGGTGAGGATGGCGAGGGCGAGGTGGCCGGTCACGAACGCGGCGAGGCCCTCGTGCTCGCGCACGATGAAGCCCAGCGTCAGATAGTCGCCGAAGCCGGCGAGATAGAGCGCGAGCAGGCCGGCCGCGAGCACCCCCAGGGGCCACAGCCGCGCCCAGCGGAAGCCGTTCCCCGCCGTCGGCGTGACGTTCCCGGACGGCAATCCGCCGGTCATGTGTCCCCCTGCCGCTTTGCCGTCCCGCGTCATTGTTATCCCCGATCGCGTGGCGATATCGCCTTGCCGCCCTACAGATGGCAGGAAGCGGGCGGCGGCGCACGGGTATAACCGCTTCAAGCCTGCGTGACAGCCGCGCGAGCGTGCCGGATCGACCGCGGGCGCCGCTCCATGGGCGATGCGATTGCGCGCCTTGCGACGACACCTTGCGTTGACACGGAGGCGGGCCAATTTTAAAGGGATGCGTCGTTGGGCGTCTTCGTGCGCCCTCTTTTCATTTTAAGCGCCTGGGCTCCATTCACGCAGGGTGACCGGCCAAGGCGAGGGGCTGTCATGAAACGAACCTACCAACCGAGCAAGCTGGTGCGCAAACGCCGCCACGGATTCCGTTCCCGCATGGCGACCGTTGGCGGTCGCGCGGTGATCAACGCGCGCCGTGCCAAGGGCCGCAAGAAGCTGTCCGCGTAACACGGCGGATGGTGGAGCGGCTGAAACGCCGCGCCGCGTTCAAGAATGCTGCGAAGGGCGTGCGCGCGGGCCGCGACACGTTCACGCTGCAGGCGATCGCCCGTGACGACGAGATGGCGCCGCGCGTCGGCTTCACCGTGACCAAGCGGGTGGGCAACGCGGTTGTCCGCAATCGCATCAAGCGGCGCCTGCGCGCGTTGTGCGACGACCAGGGCGGTGCATTCGCTCCCGGAACCGACTATGTGATCGTTGCGCGTCGGGCGGCCTTGGCCGCCCCTTTCGCAGGGCTTGCAGCCGATCTGAACGGCGCATTGGCGGTTGTGCGCAAGAAACTCCAGCGGGGCACGGACGAGAGAGATAATGGCCGATAATCGTAACATGTTCTTGGCCGTCGGCCTGTCGTTGGCCGTCATCCTTGTATGGCAGTTCTTCTTCGTCGAGCCGCAGATGGAGGCCCAGCGCGAAGCGCAGCGCCAGGCCGAGATCTCGGCCCAGGAGAACCTCTCCGCCTCGCCCGCCGCCCCGAGCGACAGCCTGGTGCCCAAGGCCCCCACCGTCGCCGGCAGCACCGCAGCGCCCGCCGCGCCTGGCGCGACCCCCGCCAGCCAGGACGCCGCCGCGTCCGCCCGCGTCGCGATCGACACGCCGTCGGTGGACGGCTCGATCCGCCTCGTCGGCGCCCGGCTCGACGATCTGAAGCTGAAGGACTACCGCGTCACGGTGGACCCCGACAGCCCGGAGGTGCGGCTGCTGTCGCCCGTGGGCTCCGAGCTGCCCTATTTCGCGGAGAGCGGCTGGATCGCGGCCGAGGGCGTGCCCAAGCCCGACAGCAACACGCTGTGGACGCTGGAAAGCGGCGAGACGCTCACCCCCGCGACCCCCATCACCCTCGCCTATGACACCGGCGAGGGCCTCGTCTACCGCCGCACCATCGAGGTGGACGACCACTACATGTTCACCGTGCACCAGAGCGTGGAGAACAACACCGAAGAGGCGGTCACCCTCTACCCGTTCAGCCGCGTGCGCCGTGTCGGGCTCGACAAGCTGGCCGGCTTCTTCATCCTGCACGAAGGCTATATCGGCGTGTTCGGCGACGACGGCCTCGTCCAGGAAAGCTACCACGACCTCGACGAGGAAAAGATCCGCACCATGCCCGCCGCCACCGGCGGCTGGCTCGGCATGACGGACAAATATTGGGCGACCGCGGTGATCCCGGAGCCGGGCACCACCTTCAACGGCCGCTACGTCTACGACGCCACGCAGGGCGCGCCCTCCTACCAGGCCGATTTCTACGGCGCCGCCGTGACGGTCGAACCCGGCGCCAAAGGCGAGACGGTCAACCGCATCTTCGCCGGCGCCAAAGAATTCAAGATCATCCGCAACTACGAGAAGTCGATCGGCATCGATCGCTTCAACCTGATGATCGACTGGGGTTGGTTCTACTTCATCACCAAACCCATGTTCCTGCTGATCGACTTCATCTACGGGCTGGTCGGCAACTTCGGCCTGGCGATCCTCGGCGCGACCGTGGTGGTCAAGGCAATCTTCTTCCCGTTGGCGCAAAAAGCCTACAAGTCGATGGCGAAGATGAAGGGCCTGCAGCCCGAAATGCAGAAAATGCGGGAGCGCTACAAAGACGACAAGATGAAGCAGCAGCAGGCCATGATGGAGCTGTACAAGAAGGAAAAGGTGAACCCGCTCGCCGGCTGTATCCCGATCCTCATTCAGATCCCGGTCTTCTTCGCGCTTTATAAAACGCTGTTCGTGTCGATCGAGATGCGCCACGCGCCGTTCTTCGGCTGGATCACC
>JAUIJH010000198.1 GCA_030431335.1 Alphaproteobacteria bacterium | reverse complement strand
ACGCATAGACGGCCAGCTCCACCGCCTCCTCCAGGCTCATGAGGAAGCGCGTCATGTTGGGGTCGGTGACGGTGATCGGTTGGCCGCGGCGGATCTGGTCCACGAACAGCGGGATCACCGAGCCGCGCGAGGCCATCACGTTGCCGTAGCGGGTGCAGGCGACGGCGGTGCGCCCCGGATCGGTGAAGCGCGACTTGGCGATGGTCACCTTCTCCATCATCGCCTTGGACAGGCCCATCGCGTTGATCGGGTAGACGGCCTTGTCGGTGGACAGCACCACCACCTTGCGCACCCCGTTGGCGATGGACGCGTTGAGGAGGTTCTCGGTCCCCACCACGTTGGTCTTGAAGGCTTCGAGCGGGTAGAATTCGCAGCTCGGAACCTGCTTCAGCGCGGCGGCCTGGAACACGTAGTCGGCGCCGTAGACGGCCGGCACGAGGCTCTGATAGTCGCGCACGTCGCCGATGTAATATTTGACGCGGGGGTCGCGGATCGCGCGGCGCATGTCGTCCTGCTTCTTCTCGTCGCGGCTGAAGATGCGGATTTCGGCGATGTCGGTGGCGAGCAGCCGGTCCAGCAGCGCGTGGCCGAAGGAGCCGGTGCCACCGCTGATGAGGATGGTCTTGCCGTCAAACATGGAGGGGCTCCTCTTTGTGGGCCAGTGGGGCGAGGCGTCCGGGCGGGGGCGCCAGATCCTGGAACCAGGCCAGATAGCGCTGCAGGCCGTCCTTCAGCGGCACGCGCGGGCGGTAGCCAAAGGCGCGCCAGGCGGCGTTGATGTCGGCGTAGGAGTGGCGCACGTCGCCGCGGCGGGGGCCGGCCTGGTAGGTCGAGACGGGCCGTTGCAGCAGCGCGCCCATCAGCCCGACCAGCTCGTTGATGCTGACCCCGACGCCGGAGGCGACGTTGAACACGCCCTGCGCGCGGGATGAGCGAACTGCCGCGAGATTCGCCGCGACCACGTCGTCGACATGGATGAAATCGCGCGTCTGCTCGCCGTCGCCGTAGATCGCGATCGGCTCGTCCTCGAGCATGCGCCGCGCGAAGATCGGGATCACGTTGCCGTCGAGGTCGAAGTGCTGGTGCTGGCCGTAGACGTTGAAATAGCGCAGGCACGCCACCTCGATGCCGGTGAGTTGGGCCAGCGCGTCGGCCTGGAATTCCATCGCCAGCTTGCTGGCCGCGTAGGGCGTGCGCGGCATCAGCGCGGCCTTCTCGGCAATCGGCAAGGCGCGGGCCTCGCCGTAGACGGCGGCCGAGGAGGACGCGATCACCTTGCGCGCGCGCTGCTCGCTCGCCGCGAGGAGCACCCGCATGGTGCCGATGATGTTGATCTCGCTGTCGCCGATGGGGTCGTCGATCGCGCGCTGGTTGCCCACCGAGGCGGCGAGGTGGAACACGATCCGCGCACCTCGCACGGCGCGGCGCACCGCGTCTTCGTCGCGAATGTCGCCCTCGATCACGGTCAGTTCCGGGTGCGGGGGCAGGTTGTCGGCGCGCCCGGTCGAGAAGTCGTCGATGACGGTGACGCTGGCGCCCTCTCTCAACAGCTCCCGCACGAGGTTCGACCCGATGAAGCCGGCGCCGCCGGTTACGGTAACGTGCATGTGGTTCTCCTCATTCGGTCAGGCGTCGCGACGGCGAGGTTGGCGATGAAGCCGGATAAAGCGGGGACGTGGATGCGGTAGTCGAAGGCGTGCTCCGCCTCGCTGCGGGCGGCCCGGCGCATGGCGGCGAAGGCCCCGCGCGGCAGGGCGACGAGCCGCTCGAGGCCCGCCAGCACCGCCTCGGCGCCGATGGAGCCGACGATGATCGCGTTGTCGCCGTCCCGCAGGTGGAGCGAAAGGTCGCCGGTGAGGTTGGCGAACACGGGCGTTCCGGCGGCGAGGCTCTCCACCACCTTGGTGGGAAAGCCGGCCTTGGCGAAGCGTGCGGCGGGGCGCAGGAGCACGGAGAAATCGGCGGCGCGGGTGAGGGCCATCGCCTGCGCGTGCGTCACCTTGCCGAGGGCCGACACGCTGGCCGGCAGGCTCTTGAGGCCGTGCGCGCGCACGTCCGCGAGGGCGAGGAGCGCCGGTGCGTCGACGCCCGCCACCACGAGGCGTACGGCGCGCCCGTCGGCGTCGAACCGGGCGAGGGCGGCGATCAGCGCGCCGAGGCGATCCTTGTGGCCCGGACTGCCGGCGTAGCACAGCAGGATGGGCTCGCCCGGCTCGCGGGCGCCGAAATCGGCTTCGATTTCCGTGACGTCGAGCGTCGGCGGGATGCGTACGGTTAAACAACCCCCGCGCGAGAAATGTGCTTCCAGATGGCGGCTGATGGCGATCGCGTTGCCGGTGCGCCGCGCGAGGCGGCGCATCGCGAGTTCGGTGTTCCAGTAGTAGGGATCGACCAGCCAGCGCAGCGGATGGGGCGGGTCGTACCACTCCACCGCGTCGAACGCGATGGGGGTCCCGGTGCGCCGCGACCACGCGGTGAGGCGCAAAAGATAGGGCGTGTAGCCGCTGTAGAGAATGACGGCCGCGATCGGCCGCGCCTGCGCGTCCAGCGCGCGGATCAGCCCGCGGCCGATGGTGAGATAAGCCAGATACTTGAAAAGGCGAGGTAAATTCTCAGCCTTTCGCTCGCCGAGCGCGCGCACGCGGATGCCGTCGACGTGGGTCGGGGCGCTCAGCTGCGGCTTCTGCGCCGTCCACACCTCCACGTCGAAGCCCGCCGCGACCAGCGCGAGCGCGTTGCCCAGAATGCGCCGCGCAGCCGCGCCCCCGTCCGGAAACGCGAACGGTCCGGCGTAGACGACAAGCGGTTTTGGCGGTGCGGGCATGCATCGAACCTTGCGTGTGGCTTGCCAAATTATCTACTTGAACGTGTATAACGAGTAAAGCACAATCATTGCGACAGGGAGGGGACCCTGATGTTATCTAAACCAGTAATTGTATATGCGGGCGGTTTTCCGCTGCCCGATCACCGGGCGTCGGCGCTGCGGGCGATCGCCAACGCGCGCCTGTTCGCCTCGCTCGGCGTCGAGCCGCTGGTCCTCGGCCGTTTCGCCGGCGGGCACGACGGGGTCCGCGCGGCCCCCGCCGGCGGCGAGGAGACAATGAGCGTGGAGGGGATCGCCTGCCGCAACATCGAGGCGCCGGGGGGCGGGGGCGCGCGCGCCTATCTGCGCTCGGCGCTGCCGGTGCGCGCGGTGGTCGACGAGGTGGGCGCGGAGCGTGTGCTGGCCATCCTCGCCTACAATTATCCCGCACGGGGGCTGGCCGATCTCCTGCGCCTGTCACGCCGCAGGGGCATCCCGCTGGTGGCCGAATGCACCGAGTGGGCGGCGCCCGAAACACGCAACATCGTGCGCGAGGTGACGCGCCAGATCGGCGCGCGCTACCGCATCAAGGTGCTGGCGCGCCGGGCCGGGCACACCATTTGCGCCACCTATCACGGCGCGCGCCATTTCGCCGGCAACAACGTCCTCGTGCTGCCCTGGGTGCTGCACGAGACGGCGGCCATGCCGTCGCCTTCGCGCGATGTGGTGCGCTTCGTCTATGCCGGCTCGCCCGGTCAGCGCTTCGGCAAGGAACGCATCGACAACGTGATTGCCGCGCTGGCCGCCCTCGGCGCCCACCCGCGCCCCTTCGTGCTCGAACTGACGCTGACGCGCGAGGCGGTGCTGGCCGCCGCGCCCCATCTGGCGCCGGCGCTGGCGCGGCTGGGCGAGCGGGTGCGGTTTCACGGCTGGCTGGGGCGCGAGCCGCTGGAGGCGCTTTATGCGCGCGCCGACATTTCGGTGTTCGCCCGGCCCGATGGGCGCGCGAGCCGCTTCGGCTTTCCCACCAAGCTCGCCGAGGCGTTCGGGCACGGCCTGCCGGTGGTCGCCAACAACACCGGCGATATCGGCGCCTACCTGGAGGAGGGGGAGACCGGTTGGCTCGCGCGCGACGCCTCGGTCGACGCGCTCGCCGAGGCGCTGCGCCGCGCGCTCGACACGCCGGCCCAGCGGGTCGACGCGATGAAGCGCGCCATCGTCGCCGACAACCCGTTCGCGCCCGAGCGCTACCGCGCCGCGACCTCGCACTTCCTGTCCCGCATCGAGGCGGACCGCGCGAGGGGGCGCATGGCGGCATGAAAATCGTGTGGGTGACCAACCTGATGGTGCCCGAGGACGCATCGCTGGCCGACCCGGCCGCGGCGACCTTCGGCGGGTGGATCTCGGCCATGCTCGGCGCCCTGCGCGAGGCACCGGGGCTGGAGCTCACCGTGCTGGTGCGCACACGCGCGCGCACCGTCACCATCGCGGCGCGCGACGGGGTCGGCCACGCCTTCGTGCCCATCAGCCCGTCGGGCGGCTTCGATCCGCGGGCGCTGCGGTGGACCCTCGCCGAGCTTGCGCCCGACCTCCTGCACATCGAGGGCGCCGAGATGGTGCACGCCGCCGAGGCGGCGGAAGCCTTCGCGGGGCCGGTGCTGGTCTCCATGCAAGGGGTGATGCGGGCGCTGGCGCGCTACGAGTTCGGCGAGCTGCCCGTCGGGCGCTGGGCGATGGGGTGGCACCGGCCGGCCCGTGCGCTCACCGCCGCGGCGATGCTCGCGGCCAAACAGCGCTCCTTCGTGCCGCGGATCGCGGCCGAGGCGCGCACCATGGCGCGGGCGGACCACGTGGTCGGCCGCACCGAATGGGACCGGGCCTATGCCGGGCTGCTCGCCCCGCAGGCGCCCTATACGGCGGTGCCGCGCATCCTGCGCCCGCCGTTCTACGCCCCGTCGGCGCCACGCTCCGGGACCGAGCGCCACCGCATCTTCATCGGCAACGCCCACCAGGCGCGCAAGGGCGGCCATGTGGCGGTCAAGGCGCTGCAATTGCTGCGGTGCCGCTTTGCGGACGCGACGTTGGCGATCGCCGGCGAGCCGCCCGCCGACAATCGGCGCGACTGGAAGAAGCGGATCGGCTACCCCGCCGAGCTCGGCCGCCAGATCGACGCGGCGGGCCTCGGCGATGCGGTCCACTACACCGGCATTCTCGACGCGCCCGCCATGGTGCGCGAGATGCGGCGCTCGCACGTCTTCGTCCTCGCCTCGCTCCTGGAAAACTCGCCCAACACCCTGGCCGAGGCGATGATGCTGGGGCTTCCCGTCGTCGCAGCCTACGCCGGCGGCGCGCCGGACATGGCCCAGCCCGACGTGGAGGCCCTGTTCTACCGGCCTGGCGACCCCGTCTGCCTCGCCCATCAGGTCGGGCGCATTTTCCAAAGCACGGCGCTGGCGGAGCGGCTCGGCGCGGCGGCCGCCGCCCGCGCCCGCGTCACCCACGACCCGGCCACCAACAGCGGCCGGCTCCTCGCCCTTTATCGCTCGATGGGCGGCGGCGACGCCCGGCAACCCGCCCTCGCCATGGAGGCTGCCGCATGACGGCCACGACCGATCCCGCCCCCGTCGCCCTGTTCGCCTACAATCGGCCCGAGCACACGGCCCGCACCATCGAGGCGCTGGCGGCCAATCCCCTCGCGCGCCTCACCCGGCTCTATATCTTCAGCGATGCCCCGCGCGGCGCCGCGGACCGGCTGCCGGTGGAGCGGGTGCGACGCCTCCTCGACGAGGAAGCCCGCCGCGACCGTTTCGCCGCCATCGACCTCGTCCAGGCCCCGCGCAACAAGGGCCTCGCCCGCTCGCTGGTGGAGGGGGTGTCGGCGGTGATCAACCGGCACGGACGCGTCATCGTGATGGAGGACGATCTCGTCAGCGCGCCGGACTTCCTCACCTTCATGAACGCCTGTCTCAACTATTATGCGGCCGACGCGACCATCGGCAGCATCGCCGGCTATTCGCCGCTGCACACCTTGCCGCCGGGCATCGCGGCCGACGTCTACGCGCTGCCGCGCAACAGCTCGCACGGCTGGGCGACCTGGGCGGATCGGTGGAACGCGGTCGACTGGGCGGTGCCGGGCTACGACGAGTTCAAGGACGACCGCGCGGCCCGAAGCCGGTTCGACCGCGCCGGCATCGACCGCGCGCGCCGCCTCGACCGGGAGATGCAGGGCACCGCGCAGTCCTGGTCGATCCGCTTCGGCTTCTGGCAGTTCGCCGCCGGCCGGCTGACGATCTATCCGCGCGACAACCGCATCCTCAACATCGGTGGCGACGGCAGCGGCGTGCACGGCACGCGCGGCTTTCCCTTCAATGTCGACCTTGCCGACCGGCCGCGCCCCTTCAAGCTCGCGCCGGTCGGGGAGGATCCGCGCATCGTGCGGGCGGCGGCGCGCCTTTATGGCGGCGGCCGTGCACGCCGCCTCGCCCGCCAGGCCGCGGCCCTCGCGCGGCGGCTGCCGCGTCCGGGCATGGCCTTGCCGCGGCGCACGGCGACCGAGCGGTGAGGGGCACACGGCCGATGAACAGTCGCGGCGGCACACGATGACGCGGATCTTCTGGCACTACTCGGTGTTCAACCTGGGCGGGGCGGAACTGTCGACGATCCGGCTCCTGGCGGCGCTGGGCCAGCGCGGCCTGGCGCCGGTGCTGGCGCTGAATCTCCCCGGCGGGACTGCCGAGACCCGGCTCGACGGCTCGTTCGAGGTGCGTCACCTGCGCCCCTCGGCCACGCCGCGCCCAGGCCGCGACGGGCTCGCCTCGCTGCGCCCCCACGCCGCCGCACAATATGTCCTCGCCCGCTCCGTGGCGGCGGCGCGGACCGCGCGGCTCGGCATCGGCGAGCGTTTCGGCGCGGCGGTGGTGGGGCTGCAGGGGCTTTCGCCCCACCTCGTCGGCCGCGTGGTGCCGGCCGGTCGGCGCCTGCACTTCATCCGCAACGACCTTGCCGAATGCGATCCGCAGGGCCGCATCGCGCGCGCCATCCGCGCCAGCGCGCACCGGTTCGACGCCTACGTCTGCGTCTCGGAGGCCGCGCACCGCTCGCTGCTGCGGGTCGAGCCGCGCCTGGCGGACAAGGCGCACACAATCGCCAACCTCCTCGGCGCCGACGCGATCCGCGCGGCGGCGGACGGGCCCTCGCCCTACACCACCACCACCGGCCGGCGCCGGGTCGTGACGGTGGCGCGGCTCAGCGATCGCGCCAAGGGCCTGTCGCGCATGGTGAACGTCCACCGCACGCTGCTTGGGGCGGGGTACGATTTCGACTGGCACGTCGTGGGCGAGGGGCCCGACCGGCCGATGCTGGAAAAGGCCATCGCCGCCGCCGGCATCGGCGAGCGGATGCACCTGCACGGCCGGCGCGACAACCCCTATCCCTTCGTCCGCCACGCCGACATCGTCGCCGTGCTGTCGCACTATGAGGGCCTGTCGGGCGCGATCAACGAGGCGAAGGTGCTGGGCCGGCCGGTGATCGCCACCGACGTCGGCGGCGCGCGCGAGCAGCTCGGCAATGGCGGCGGCCTGGTGGTGGCCTCGCAGGAGGGGGCGATCGCGGCGGGGCTCGCGAGCCTCTTGTATGCGCCGCAGCGGTGCGCCGCGCTGGCACGCACGCCGCTCCCCGCCCACCTCCTCGACGACGGGGCCAAGCTCGACCGCCTCATCGCGCTGCTGTGCGGCGAGGGCGACCGCCGCCGATGCTGAACCCGCGCCGGGCCGGTGTCGCGCTGTCGCTGGTGGCGAGCGTGCTGTCGGCGCTGATCGCGCTCGCCACCACGCCGATCATCGTGCGCGCGCTCGGCGTCGACGGCTTCGGCGCCTACGCGATGGCGCTGGCGCTTCTTGCCGTGTTCGTGCTGTTCGACGGCGGGCTGACCGACGTGCTCGTGCGGTTCGCCACCCGCCACCGGCGCCGGGGCGAGGCGGCGCTCGCCCGGTTCATCGGCCGCACGCTGCCGCTCTATCTCGCCGCCGTCGCCGGCCTCGCGGTGGTGGGCGGGCTTTTGATCCTTGCCGACCTGCGGTTCTCCCGCCAGCCCTCGCCGGGGATCTTCGCGCTGGCGCTCGCCGGGGCGGCCGCCACCATCCTCGCCAACCCCTTCAAGGCGGCGATGATCGCGTGCGAGCGCTTCGTGGCGGCGCGGGTGATGGAGATGGCGGCGGCGCTCATCACGGCGGCGCTGTGCGTGCTCGCGGCATGGGCCGGCGGCGGCCCCGGCGTGGTGCTGGCGGGGGTTGTCGCGGGGCTTGCCGGGCTCGCTCTCGCGCGCGCGGCCTACGTGCGATACCGCCTCGGCATCGCCGCGCGCCTCACCGCCATCGGGCGCGCCGAGCGCCGTGCGATGCGCCGCCACGCGACGCCGATCCTGCTCGCGGCGGTGGTGGACGCGCTCTACTGGCGCATCGATACGCTGCTGATCGGCTGGATGCTGGGGCCGGCCGCGGTCGCGTCCTACGCCGTCGCGCTCATGTTCCAGAAGCACATGCTGCGTCTGTCCGTGGCGATCACGCGCGTCATGGTGCCCTCGACCATGCAGGCGGTCGACACCGGCGCAAGTCCGGCGGCACTCGCCGATCGCCTCGCCCGCGTCGCGCGCGGCCAGGCGATCGTACTGGGCACGGCCATCGTCGCGCTGGTCGCGTTCGGCGAGCGCTTCCTGGCGCTGTGGCTCGGGCCCGGTTTCGAGACGGCATACGGGCTGATGCTGGTGCTGCTGGTGCCGTTCGCGCTGGCCGAGGTGGGGAGCTTGCGCAACGTGGTGCTGCAGGTGCGCGGCCTCTACGCGGTCAAGGCGCGGCAGGGATTGGCGGTGGCGCTTGCCAACGTCGCGGCGACGGCGATGCTGCTGCCGCTGGTCGGTCCTGCCGGCGCGGCCTGGGCGAGCGCGGTGGGGCTGCTGGTGGCGCTCGGCCTCGCCAACCGGCTGTTGGCGGCGCGCGGCGGGGTGGATGTCGGCCGCTTCCATCGGCGCGTGCTGGCCGAGACCGTGCCGTTCGTGGCCACGCTCGCCCTCGCCGCCATGCTGATCGCGCGCCTGCCTCCGGCCGGCTGGGCGGGTCTTGCGGCGATGGCAGGGCTCTATGGCCTTGCCGTGCTCGCGGCCGGATGGACGGTGGCCGCGACGGCCGCCGAACGAGCGGCCGTCCGCCATGCGCTCGCGGCCGTCGCGGCGCGAGCGTGCCGGCCGCGACGGGGCGCACCCCCGCCGCGGCCCGGTATCAGACCTCGACGATGCTGACGTCGTCGATCTCCAGCGTCGACCCGCCGCCGCAGCTGAGCTGAAACTGGGTGTTGCCGGCGTTGGCGGTGAGCATCTGGCTTTTCGGCCCGTTGCCGGCCTCGGTGAGGCCGTTGGCATTGTTGCCGCCGCCGAGGAAGAAGGGCGTCGTGCTGCCCGAGCCGTAGCCGGAGATCGTCCAGCTCACCTGGTAGGTCTTGCCCGCCTCGAACGGCACGGCGTTCTGGCGCCAGTAGCCGGAGGCGCCGCTGACGGTGCCCTTGCCGCCGGCGATGCTCACCGATCCGCCGAGCACCCATGCGCTCGCGTCGTCGAAGCCGCCGTTGATGAGGAGGTCGAAGGCGCTGCCGTCATTGAGCGCGGCGGCGGCGAGGGCGGCGGCATGGTTCGCGCCGAGGGTGCGCAGGCTCGCCGCGCCGAAGTGCACGCCGTCATAGGTGGTGAGCCCGGTGGCGGCGGCGCTGGCGGTGTAGGCGATGCGGCTGCCCACCTCGACCTGCGCATCGTGCACGGCAAGGCCGGAGGCGTCCGCAGCGGCAATTTCGGGCGGAAGCTCGCCGACGACGAAGGGCGTCGTGTCGCCGGCGCGGACGATATCGGCGCGCATGTCGGCGATCATCTGGTCGAGGCTGGCGCCATAGGCGCTGCCGGCGCCGTCCTGCGCGTCGGCCTCGCCGTGCTGCCACAGGATGCCGGCGAGCTGGAAGCCGGGGTTCTGGGCGAACACCGCGTTCATGCGGGCGACGAAATCCGCATAGGCCGCGTCGCCCTGGTTCCAGTCGCCGCCGTTGAAGGAGGTGCCGCCCTGCGCGCCAGGCACGAACAGGAGGCGCACCCCCGGATGGGCGGCGAGATAGTCGATGGCGAACTGCACGGCGAGGCTCATCTTGCCCACGCCGTAGCCGCCCTGGTGCTGCAGGTTGCCGGCCGCCGGGATGATCACCCCGTTGGACGCGCCGTTGCGGCCCCATTGCAGCGTGCCCTGCGGCCAGCCGGCGCCGCCGTCGAAGGCGGGTCCG
>JAUIJH010000197.1 GCA_030431335.1 Alphaproteobacteria bacterium | reverse complement strand
AGCTCATCGCGAAACAGGCGGATACGGTGCGGGTGACGAAGGGTGACGGCATGAGAGCGGCTCTCGTACTGGGGATGACGAGAAGTTAACGCCGCCCAGACGCGTTCGGCTCCACCAATCTGCGACGGCTGTGCGCCATCACTGTTATTGCGGTCGTGTATGGCTCCGTTTCCGGCGGGCACGACGGCGGGTGCCGGGTTGCGTTGTGCGGGCGCGCGGGCCAGCTTGGCGCCTCGGCGTTATGAGGCGGACATGACCACGGATCTAGACATCGCACAGGCGGCAAAGCCGCGCCCCATCGAGGAAATTGCCGCTGCTCTGGGCCTCCCCGCCGATCGAATCATCCCCTACGGCCGCACGAAGGCGAAGGTCACCCCCGCCGATGGCAGTGCCGGCGCGAAGGCCGGAAAGCTGATCCTCGTCACCGCCATCAGCCCGACGCCCGCGGGGGAGGGCAAGACGACCACCACCATTGGCCTCGCCGACGGGCTTCGCCACATCGGCAAGAATGCGATGGCATGCTTGCGCGAACCTTCGCTGGGCCCCTGCTTCGGCGTCAAAGGCGGGGCGACGGGAGGCGGCTACGCGCAGGTGCTGCCGATGGAGGAGATCAACCTCCACTTCACCGGCGATTTCCACGCCATCTCCGCCGCGCACAATTTGCTCGCCGCGATGCTGGATAACCACCTGTACTGGGGCAATGCCCTCCAGATCGACCCCGAGCGGATCACCTGGCGCCGCGTCGTCGACATGAACGACAGGTCGCTGCGCCAGATCGCCGTGGGCCTCGGCGGGCGGGCGAACGGTGTCGCGCGGGAGGCGGGCTTCGACATCACCGTCGCCTCCGAGGTGATGGCGATCCTGTGCCTCGCCCGCGACCTCGACGACCTCAAGGCGCGCCTCGCGGCCATTGTCGTCGCCACCAGGCGCGACGGCTCGATGGTGCGCGCGGGGGACCTCGGCGCCGCCGGCGCCATGACGGCGCTGCTCAAGGACGCCATGCTGCCCAACCTGGTGCAGACGCTGGAAGCGACGCCGGCGTTCATCCACGGCGGGCCGTTCGCCAACATCGCCCACGGCTGCAACAGCCTCACGGCCACCACGGCCGCGCTTGGGCTGTGCGACTATGTGGTGACGGAGGCCGGCTTCGGCGCCGATCTCGGGGCGGAAAAGTTCTTCGACATCAAATGTCGCAAGGGCGGTCTTAAACCGGCCGCCGCGGTGGTGGTGGCGACGGTGCGGGCGCTCAAGCTGCACGGCGGCGTGCCGCTCAAGGAACTGGGCGGCGAGGACGTTGCCGCGGTGGAGCGCGGCGCGGCCAACCTCGCCCGCCACGTCGCCAACGTGCGCAAGTTCGGCGTGCCGGTGGTGGTGGCCATCAACCGCTTCACCGGCGACAGCGCGGCCGAGCTCGACGCGGTGGCGCAGGCGGTGGCGCCGCTCGGGGCCAAGGCGGTCCTGTGCGAGCACTGGGCCAAGGGCGGGGCCGGCGCCGCCGCGCTCGCGCACGAGGTGGTCGCCCTTGCCGAACAACCGAGCACGTTCCGGCCGCTCTACGAGGACGCGCTGCCACTTTGGGACAAGATCGAGTGCGTCGCGCGGTCGATCTACGGCGCCGATGGCGTGCGCCCGGCCCCTGGGGTGCGCGAGACGCTGGCCGCCTATGAGAGTGCGGGCTTCGGCGCCCTGCCGGTGTGCATGGCGAAGACGCCGGCGTCCTTTTCCACCGACCCCACCCTGCTCGGCGCGCCCACCGGTTTCGACGTGCCCGTCCGCGAGGTCCGTCTCGCCGCCGGCGCGGGCTTCGTCGTCGCCCTGACCGGGGACGTGATGACGCTGCCCGGCCTGCCGCGCCACCCCGCCGCCGAACGCATCGACGTGGCGGATGGGCGGATCACCGGCCTCTTCTAGCCAGGAACTTAGCCGCCGTTTGCGACGCCCCCGGCTGGGAGCATCGGCGGCACGGGTGCCTAGGCGGCGGTGGCGGTCTCCGTCACCGACTTGGCCCGCAGGGCGCCGAGGCGGTCGAGCAGCCCCGGATCGCTGAGCACGCGCATGCGCTCGGGCGCGGCCAGCCAGCACGCGTATTCCTCCACCGAGGTGGCCTCGCTGAGCTTCACCATGGCGAGCGCCGTCTCGGCGTCGATGGCGCCGCGGCCGCGCGGCTCGGTGTCGAGCGAGGCGCAGTGGGTGCGCAGCAGGTCCGGATCGCCGGCCAGCGTGATGAGCGCGTTGCCCGGCGCTTCGGGGAAGTGATGGACGAGCCGGGTGGCTTCGCGCAGGATCACCGGCGGTGCCGCCTCCTGCGGCGTCACCAGGAGGCCGAGGCGCAGCAACCCCCGCCCCAACGCCGGCGACCCGGCATATTTGGAAATCGGCGCGGCGAGGATCAGCGCAATCAGCGTCGGTGACATCCAGGCCGCCAGGGTCGGCGAGTGCAGCACCGCAACCAGCATCAGGACCAGCCCGGCGGCGATGTGGTAGGCGTGAAAGCGGAACGCCATGCCCCACGGCACGGAGGTGCCGGCGCGCGTCTGCGGCGCCCAGCCAACGGCCCGCCCCAGCAGGATTTGGAACACGATCGCCGTCTGCGCCATCATCATGATGGGCGCCACCAGCGTCGAGATGATCAGCTCCACCAGCCAGCTTGCCGCAAGACGCAGAGGACCGCCGGCATGACGGCGCGTGCGACGGTCGAGCAGGCCGCGGCCGAGCGCGATCACCTTGGGCAACAAGAGCACGCACAGGGCGACCACGAACAGGAGGATCAGCCGGCCGGTGTCGAACACGGGCCAGGTGGGGAAGAGCGCGAACCCGTCGGGGAAGTAGGCCGGGTCGACGATGGTGGCCTGGATCGACAGCGTCACACCGATCAGGATGAGGAGGAGCCACACCGGGCTCATGGCGTAGGCGAGGATGCCGATGGCGAAGTGCGCGCGGGTGGCGAGCGCAAGGCCCGGCGCCGCGATCAGCCGGCCGTGCTGCAGGTTGCCCTGCGCCCAGCGGCGGTCGCGCTTGATCACGCCGAAGAGGTCGGACGGGGCGCCCTCGTAGGAGCCGCGGATGTCGGGCCGCATCGTCACCGTGTAGCCGGCGCGGCGCAGGAGCGCGGCTTCCACGAAGTCGTGCGACAGGATCGTGCCGCCGAACGGAGGCGGGCCGGACAGCTGCGGCAGACCGGCCGCATCGGCGAAGGCGCGCATGCGGATGATGGCGTTGTGGCCCCAATAGTTGCCATCCTCGCCCTGCCAGGAGGCGACGCCGTCGGCCACCGTCGGCCCGGCGATGGTATTGGCGAACTGCTGAGCCAGCGCGAACGGGGTCCGCGCGCCCGTCAGCACCGGCGTGGTCTGGATGATGCCGGCGCGCGGGTCGGCGATCATCGCCTCGCGCAGCTTTACCAGCGACACGCCCGTCATCAGGCTGTCGGCGTCGAGCACCACCATGTGCTCGTAACGTGCGCCCCAGCGGCGCACGAACTCGCCGACGTTGCCGGCCTTGCGGTGACGGTTGTTGTTGCGCCGGCGGTACCAGACCGGCACGCCCTGGGCGAGATCGCGCAAGGTGCGGATGGCGCACTCCTCGGCGATCCAGATTTCCGGGTCGGTGGTGTCCGACAGGATGAAAATCTCAAAATCGTCGCGAGCGTGGCTGGGCAGGTCGCGCGCCATCGCCGCCAGCGCGGCGAATGTCGAGCGCGGGTCTTCGTTGTAGATCGGCATGACGAGCGCCGTCTTGCCGGCTTCCTCGGTCCCGGCCGGGCTGAGCTTCTGCCCCTTGGCGCGGTACGGCAAGACAACGCCGACCACCGCGTTGGCCGCGGAAAAGGCGATCCACGCGAAGGTGCCGACGAAAACCACCACCAGCAGCCATTCGAGCACGGTCATGCCGCCGGCGCTGGCGGCCGCGTACATCTCGCGGCCGGCGAAAATCGAGGCGCCCACCGTCGCCACCAGCAGCAGCGTGCGGGCCACCGCGACGCGCAGCGGCGTTCCCTCGCGCGGCAGAACCCGGCGCGGGGATGAGAAAATGTCCTGCACCGGCATTGCCAAAGGCGCCGGTTGGGGCACGAAGCCTAGCCTGTCCATCTGTACAGCCATGTTTCGCTGGGCGCCGCCCCCTCGACGGAAATCGACGCGCGCAGCTCGATCGATTTGTTTCCATCCGGGTCCAGCTCGAAGCTGATCCGCAGGATTCCTGGGGTTGGGGTCCGGTAGTGCGTTATATTTCTGACTTTACCCGCAGAGGCTTCCACCGAGGCCTTGGCACTCGAAACATCAAGATCGGCGTCTACCTGGTAGTCGATAACGAAAAGCTCCTGAGAGCCCAAAAAGTTCCGTCCGTGCCGCGTTTGTATGACCCGGGGCCCCTCCGCCACGTCCGGCGGGCTGTCATCCCAGTGAATCCGATAGGTCAGGCTGAAGGGTTGTCCAGCGAGAATTTTTTCCTCGGGCTGCCAATACGCGACGATGTTGTCGTTGGTCTCCTGATGCGAGGGGATCTCGAACAGGACGACGGCGCCCGGCCCCCAGTCGCCGATCGGCTCGACCCAGGCGGTGGGACGGGTTTCGTAGCGCGCTTCGGCGTCCTCGTAGTCGCGGTAGTTGCGCTTGCGCTGCACCAGGCCGAAGCCGTTGGGAGTCGTGTCGACGAAGGCGGAGACCTGCAGGCGCTCCGGATTGGCCAACGGGCGCCACAGCCACTCGCCGCGGCCGGTGAAGATCGACAAACCCTCCGAATCGTGCACCGCGTCGCGATAATCGTCGAATTTGCTGCGGTTGGTCTCGTCGAACAGGAACATCGACGAGAACGGCGCGAAGCCGATGGTGCCGATGTCCTGGCGCGGGAACAGCGTCAGCTCCACGTCCGTGATGGTCGCCTCGCCGGGCCGCAGCGTGATGCGGTAGGCGCCCGTGGTGGACGGGCTGTCGAGCAGGGCGTGCACCACCACGGCCTGCGCGTCCGCCGCCGGCCGCTCGATGTAGAACGTGCGGAAATAAGGAAATTCTTCCCCGTTGGGCTGGCCGGTGTTGATGGCGAGGCCGCGCGCCGAAAGCCCGTAGGTCTCCGCCTTGCCGATCGCGCGGAAATAGCTCGCGCCCTGGAACACGGCGAATTCGTCCAACACGCCGGAATTGTTGAGCTCCGCGCGGAGGCGGAAGCCTGAGAAGGGAAGAGCCCCCTCGGGCACCACCGTGTCGGCCGGCGGATCGAACACGTACATGGAGCGGTCGAACACCAGCCGGCGCGCGGTGCCCCCCTCGACAAGGAAAATATCCACAGGCTGCTTGAAGACGAACCCGCCCAGCAGCGCATCCATGTAGAAGCGATGGGCCGGGGAGAGCGGAATCGGCCAACCTTCGCCCGGCCGCATCGCGCGGTAGGCATCGTAGCCCATCTCCTGCAACGCTTGAGGCATCTCGTCGCGGCGGTCGTCGAACGGCCGCTCGGAGAGCGCGCGGGCCGCTTCCAGGAAAGCCCCCCGGTTGAACGGAATCGGCTCGCCGAGATAATCCGCGGCGAGGGCACCCGAAGTCAGCAGGGTGAGAGGGGTCGATAATCCGAACGCTGCGGCGGCCGCACCTTTGGCGGCCCCCTTCAGAACTTGCCGTCGCGCGAAAGGCATTGACGGGGTCTCCAGAAGACGTTGACGCCCTTCCCGGGTTTTAGGCCGCGATATGCAGCTTTAAGACCACGAAACGACGTGCAGCGAGGTTGTTTAACGGTCCGCAACTGAAGACAATGCGGATTGGAGCTGACGCACCAGCGGCACGTCCGCCGCTGGCATTGCGGCGTCGGACAGCTCCGGTGCTGTCACGAACTTTGCCGCCGACACATCGATGAGCTTCACGGTTCCTTGCCATCTCCGACAGGTATAGAGCGGCATTAACAGATGGAAATCGTCATAAGTGTGACTGGCGAAGGTTAGCGGGGCGAGGTCGGTCGCGGCGACCTCGAGATCCAGCTCCTCGCGCAGCTCACGCACCAGCGCGTTCTCGGGCGTTTCGCCCGGCTCCAGCTTGCCGCCGGGAAATTCCCACAGGCCCGCCATGGCTTTGCCCGGCGGGCGCTGCGTGATCAAAATCCTGTCATGTGCGTCAATCAGTGCCGCGGCAGCGACAATGAGCAGCTTCATCCGATGGGGCGTCCGAGTGTCAGGCGCCATGCACGCTAGGTGCGATAGTCACCGTTGATGGCCACATACGCCTTCGTGAGGTCGCACGTCCAGACCGTATCGCACCCCTCGCCGATCCCGAGGTCAACAGTGATTGCGATCTCGCTCTGTTTCATCACTTGCGATGCCGCCGCCTCGCTGTAGTCCGGGTCGCGCGCGCCTTCCACGGCTACGCGCACATCGCCGAAGCTGATGGTCAGGCGGTCGCGGTCGGCCGGCTCTCCGGCCTTGCCCACGGCCATCACCACGCGGCCCCAGTTGGCGTCCTCGCCGGCGATCGCCGTCTTCACGAGCGGCGAATCGGCGATGGTCCGTGCGATGCGCCCCGCCGAAATGTCGCTCTCGGCGCCCTTCACCGTCACCGCGACGAATTTGGTGCAACCCTCGCCGTCCTTGACGATCTGGTGCGCCAGATCGAGCAGCAACCCGTCGAGCGCGGCGCGGAAGGCAGCGGCGCCGGGCTCCTCGGGCGTCGTGATGGCGACGCCGGAGCGCCCAGTCGCGAACAACAGCGCGGTGTCCGACGTGGAGGTATCGGAATCCACCGTGATCTTGTTGAAGCTTTTCGCGACGGCTTCGCTCAGCATGGTCTGCAGGACCGCCGGCGCCGCGACGGCGTCGGTGGCGACGAAGGCCAGCATCGTGGCCATGTCCGGCGCGATCATGCCGGCGCCCTTGGCGATGCCGGTGATGGTCACCGGCCTGCCGTCCACCGTCACCGTGCGTGACGCCACCTTGGGAAAAGTATCCGTCGTCATGATGGCGCGCGCCGCGTCGGCCCAGCGGGCCTCGGCGAGGTCGCTGGCGAGGCCGTCCATCACGCCGGCGAACTTTTCCGCCGCGAGCGGCTCGCCGATGACGCCGGTGGAGGCGAGCATGATCTCGCCCGGCGCCACGTCGAGCGCCGCCGCGGCGAGATCGGCCGAGATCCGCGTCGCCTCGCGCCCCTTCCGGCCTGTGAAGGCGTTGGCGTTGCCGGAATTGACCAGCAACCCGCGACATGTCCCCGCAGGCAGCGCCTCGCGGCACCACTCGACCGGCGCCGAGGCGCAGCGCGAGGTGGTGAAGACCCCGGCGACGGTCGTGCCGGGGTCGAATGCCATCAGGAGAACGTCGGTGCGGCCGGCTTTTTTAATGCCGGCCATGGCCGTCGCCAGCCGCACGCCGGGAATGGCGGGCGGCTCGTCGACGGTTGCGGGCGCGAAGGGCGAAGGGTTCATTGCTACTGCGGGGTGAGTTTCTCGATCTGCGCATTCTCCTTCAGACTGGCCAGCTCTTCAACGAATGCTTCGCGCATCATCAGCTGGCGAATCCGGTCGGCCACCTCCTCGAAGGTCGGCAGCGGGGTGTCGCGCACCTCGTCCACCTTGATCACGTGGTAGCCGAACTGCGACTTGACCGGCTCCTCGGTGAAGCTGCCCGGCTCCAGCGCCATCGCGGCCTGCTCGAACTCGGGCACCATCTGGCCCGGGCCGAAGAAGCCGAGCGAGCCGCCGCGCGGGGCCGAGCCCGGATCGATGGAGTTCTCCTTGGCGAGTTCGGCGAAGTCGGCGCCGCCTTTCAGCTGCTCGATCAGCGCCTTGGCCTTGTCCTCGTCCTCGACCAGGATGTGGCGCGCGCTCACCTCTTTGGTGGGCGTCACCTTGCCGATTTCCTCGTCGAAGCGGGCACGAACCGCCTCGTCCGTGACTTTTTCGCCGACCACTTTCTCCATGTAGAGGTCGCGCAGGATCTGGCCGCGATAGAAGTCGAGCCGCTGCTGGTAGAGCGGGTCCTCGTCGAGATCGGCGGCTTCGGCGGCCTTCGACAGCACCGCCATGTCGATCAACAGATCGAGCACCACCTGGGGGCGATTGGCGGCCGGCACCTGCTCCAGAGCCGGCGCCAGCGTCGACACGGCGACGGCGACATCGGCCGCAGTGATCTCGTCGCCGTTGACGGTGGCCGCAACAGGGTTATCCTGCGCGCCAACCGGCACGGCCGTGAGGGCTGCGAACAGCAGCGCGCCCGCGAGAGGCTTGAACATGAGTTTAGTTCCTTTTTCGTGGGCCGCAGTCGGCCTTGTTTGACATGGCCCGAGCCCAAACATAAATCGGATGGCGCGCGCCAGACAGGCATTTTGCCAGTTCCGCGTTCATTCTGACGTCTCGCCGCGCGCTCCGCTTGACGCAAGGACCTTGGATGCTCGGCACCCTGACCAAACGCTTATTCGGCTCCGCAAACGACCGCCGCGTGAAGGGCTACAGCAGCCGCGTGGATGCGATCAACGCTGCAGAGGCCGAATTTCAAAACCTTAATGATGACGAACTGAGGGCGAAGACCGCGGAATTCCGCGCCGCGCTCGAGGCCGGCAAGACGCTGGACGACTTGCTCGTTCCCGCCTTCGCCACCGTCCGCGAGGCCGCCAAGCGCGCGCTCGGCCAGCGACATTTTGACGTGCAGCTCATCGGCGGCATGGTGCTGCACGAAGGCGGCATCGCCGAAATGAAGACCGGCGAGGGCAAGACGCTGGTCGCCACGCTGCCGGTCTACCTCAACGCGCTTTCGGGCCGCGGCGTCCATGTGGTCACCGTCAACGACTATCTGGCCGAGCGCGACGCCGGCTGGATGGGGCAGGTCTACAACTTCCTCGGCATGAGCGTGGGCGTCATCGTCCACGGCAAGTCCGACCAGGAGCGCAAGGCCGCCTACGCCGCCGACATCACCTACGGCACCAACAACGAGTTCGGCTTCGATTATCTGCGCGACAATCTAAAGTACGACATTCGTGCCATGGCCCAGCGCGAGCACGCCTATGCGATCGTCGACGAGGTGGACTCGATCCTGATCGACGAGGCGCGTACGCCGCTGATCATCTCCGGTCCGCTGGAGGATCGCTCCGAGTTCTACACCACCATCGACAAGTTCATCCCGGACCTGGTGCCGGAGGACTACGAGGTAGACGAGAAGATGCGCACCGCCACCTTCACGGAGGTGGGCAACGAAAAGCTCGAGGCGCTGCTGGTCGAAGCGAAGCTCATGAAGGGCGATTCGCTTTACGACGTCGAGAACGTCTCGGTGGTGCACGACCTGCAGCAGGCGCTGCGCGCTCACAAGCTGTTCCAGCGCGACAAGGACTACATCATTAAGAACGGCGAGGTGATCATCATCGATGAGTTCACCGGCCGCATGATGCCGGGCCGGCGCTATGGCGAGGGCCTGCACCAGGCGCTCGAGGCCAAGGAACGCCAGCCGATCCAGCCGGAAAATCAGACGGTCGCGTCGATCACCTTCCAGAACTATTTCCGCATGTACGACAAGCTCGCCGGCATGACGGGCACCGCCGCCACCGAGGCGGAAGAGTTCATGGACATCTACCGCCTCGAGGTGGTTTCGATCCCGACGAACGTCGCGGTCGCCCTGGAGTATTGTCCAAGACATTGCAGGGAGTCCAGAACTGTTTGAACAACAAGGTCTTCACCGGCGTTTGCACGAGTGTATGTAAGACGAACATCGATGATCTCGTGACCGAAAAGTGGGTTGATCGACTCATCGAGATGGGTGTGTTCTACACCTGGTTCCACGTTTACCGGCCCATGGGACCCGACGCGTCACCAGAGCTTTGCCTGTCGCATGAAGATCAAAACCGCATCCGCCAGTTCGTGGTCGATATGCGGGTGAAAAAGCCAATCATCTTTGTCGACGCGTACTACGATCACCAGGGAGATGCACTTTGCCCAGCCGCGACGGGCATCACGCATCACATCAATCCGTGGGGTGGAGTGGAGCCGTGCCCGATCATTCAGTTCACCAAAGACAATATTCACGACGATCAAAAGTCGTTGCGTGAAAAACTCGACTCGGAGTACCTCAAGGATTTCCGCGAACTCGCTCGGGATACCACGCGTGGTTGCATCGTTCTCGAGCGACCAGATTTGCTCAAGGAACTGGTTGAAAAGCACGGCGCTGACGATG
>JAUIJH010000196.1 GCA_030431335.1 Alphaproteobacteria bacterium | reverse complement strand
AACGATGCGCAATGGGTGGATTCGCTGGTCGACCGTCCGATCGTCCCCTACCGCGCGCTGCGGCTCGACGGCGAGATCGACAGCGCCGCCTGGAACTTCTTCATCACCGCGGGCGAGGCGGCGCGCGGGGGAACCCTCTCGATCGCCTTCACCAACTCGGTGCTGGTGCTGCCGGAAGCCTCGCGCCTCACCCTCTTCCTCAACGGCCGGCAGATCGCCCAGACCGCCATCGACAGCCCCGAGCGCACCAAGGTGATCGCCCTGCCGATTGCGCCGGAGCTGCTGCGCGCCGGCGAGAACGCGATTCGCCTGCAGGCCGAAATGCGCCACCGGATCGACTGCTCCATCGACGCGACCTACGAGCTGTGGACCCGCATCGACACCCGCCTCACCGGCTTCTCCTTCCCCGGCGGACGGCTCACCATGACCGGGCTCGCGGATCTGCCGGGCGTTGGCGTGGGCATCAACGGGTCGACGCGCATCCAGGTTTTCCAGGCCGACCCGCACACGACCGCCGCCATCGACCAGATGCTGCGCGCCGTGCAAGCCGCCACGCTGCACGGCCGTTTCGGCCATCCGCTGGTGGAAGTGGCCGGTTTCGGCGCGACGCCCACCACCGCGCCGGGCACGCTCAATCTCCTCATCGGCACCGAGCGGGAGCTTCGCGCCGCGATGCCGGGCATCCCGTCGGCGGCGGCCGAGGGCCCGATGACAGCGCTGGTGGACACGGCGGCCATGGGGCCGACCCTCCTCATCACCGGGCCGGACCAGGGGGCCGTCGACAGCGCGCTGGCGCGGTTCGAGGCCGGCGCGGCGGCCGCCGCCCCCCTCGCGGACGCGGCGCCCGCCTTCCTGGTGCGCGAAGCGGTGCCCGTCGACAGCGGCCAGTCGGTGTCGCTGCGCGAGGCGGGGTTGGAGTCGGCCGATTTCTCCGGCCGCCGCTTCAAGACCGGCTTCAAGATCTCGCTGCCGCCGGACTTTTACGCCGCCGCCTATGGCGAAGCCCGCCTCTATCTCGACGGCGCCTACGCCGGTGACGTTCTGCCCGGCAGCCGGCTGTCGGTGATGGTCAACGGCGTGCAATCGACCGCCCTCATCCTCACCGCCCGCCACGGCGAGGTGCTCGACAATGTCCCCGTCGCCCTCGGCATGCAGAACTTCCGGCCGGGGGTGAACACCATCACCATCGCCGGTGAACTGCTCACACGGTCGGACGCGGCGTGCCTGCCGGGCGGGACCGTTCCGGCCGACGACCGCTTCGCCCTGTTCGCCTCCACGCGTCTCGTCTTTCCCGATTTCGCGCGGATCGGCCAGCTGCCGAACCTCGCCTCGTTCGCGGCCGACGGCTTTCCCTATGGGCTCGGCGACGGGCCGGTCGAGGTGCACGTGGCCCCCGGCTCGCTCGACACCATCGGCGCCGCCGGAACGCTGCTGGCGCGCGTGGCCGCGAGCCGCAGCTCACCGCTCGCGACCCGCTCCGTCGCGCAACCCGACCCGAGCGGCACGGCGGGAACGATCGTCGTCGCGCCGCTGCAGGACATCGCCGAAGAGGCGCTGGCAACCAGCGGCCTCACCGGTTTCATCCCCCCGAGCTGGCGGCAGCAGACGCCTGTCACGCGCGAGAATGCGGCCGCGGCGGAAGGGCTCGACCGCTACGACGCCGTGCTGCGCCGCCTGCGCCAGCAGCTCCGCCAGGAAGAAGAACAGCTCGGCGAAACGCCGCCCAGAACCCGACGCAGCGCCGAAGCCGCCCTGGAGCTTCCCGTCGACGCCGAGCCGAGCCGCGGCCGCTGGTTCAACGAGCTCGACCGCGACCGCGGCCTCGATGGCCTGGTCGCCGACGGGATGCGCGCGGTGCGGGAGGCCTTCGGCTTCGGCGCCAGCATCGACGGAGACGGCGACATGGCGCCCCAGCCGATGCCGGAGGGCACCACCTTGCTGCTGGCCCAGGCTCCCGCGCCGGGCAACGGGAAGACGGCGTGGACCGTGGTCACGGCACCGACGCCGAGCCTCCTGTCCACGTCGGTGGCCGCCGTCGGCGCCCGGGCCAATTGGGACCGGATCGGCGGACGCGTCACCGCCTTCGACCTGGAGACCAACGCCGTCGAGACGGTCGCGGCCGGCAGCGTCAGCTATCTCGCCACGCTGCCGCTTTCGTTCGGCAATTTGCGATTGATCGCGGCCAACTGGTTTTCGCTGCACACGGCCGTCTACGCGCTGGCGCTCGTCGGCGCCGCGGTGCTGCTCGGGTTCGCGACCCTGGGGCTGGTCACGCGAGTCGGCCGCCGAAATTGACCGCCGACCTTGCCGATGACCACCGCAACGCCCCCGCCGCGCCTCCAGCTCGGGGAAACGCGGACGGCCTATCAACCCTTGATTGTTTTCGGCGCTTGGCACACATTCATCGGTGCGCGCTCCGCTGCCGCCAACCTTCCGTTAACCACGGCGGCGGACATTGCGGGGCGGCGGGCGACAGGCACGAACCGCAGATGGCCGGCGCGGACGGCCTCCGTCGCCGGGGCGACCCACGCGAGGGGCGAATGGTAAGGCGTTTGCGCTGCAATATCGATGGCAGACAGGGCCGGGCGGCGCGGTTCGGCCTGCAGGCTCTCGCAGCATTTTTGGCAATCGGCCTCGCGCTCCCGGCCGAGAAAGTGTTGGCGCAGGACGTTGCCGCGCCGGCTGCGACCACCGCCCTCGAATCGCCCGAACCCTCCGAGGCCGACCGGGCCGCCCTGCGCTATTTTGCCCGCGAAGGCGACACCGAGCGCCTCGAAGCCGAGACGCGGCGCCTACGCGCGCTCTACCCCAACTGGCAGCCACCGCGCGACCTGCTCGCCGAGCAGAACGAGGACGCCGAGCTGCAGCGCGTCTACGACCTGATCGGTCAGCAAAACTACGCGGAAGCCCGGGCCGCCATCGCCGAGCGGCGCCAGCGCGACCCCGCCTACGAGCCGCCCGCGCGCCTGATGAACCTGTTGGCGACGGCGGAGGTGCGACAGAAGCTGCGCGCCGCCAGCGAAGCGCAGAACTACCCCGAGGTGCTGCGCATCGCGAAAGCCAACGAGCAGATCCTCACCTGCGAGGACGTGGACTCCCTCTGGCGCATCGCCAAGGCTTTCGCCGCCACCGGCGAGCCGAACCGGGCCTACGACGCCTTCGCCTACGTCATCGACACCTGCACCGGGCAGGATGGGGAACGCATCGCAACCTTGCAGAAGGCCGCCGAAACGCTGGAGCCGGGCCTCGTCACCAAGCTGATCGATCTCGGCTCGACGGACGCCGCGGGCGTCAACGAGTTCGAAAAAGCGGGGCTTGAGATCGTGCGTGGGGCCGTGGCCCGCGGCGGCTCGCAGGAGGCCGACGTGGTTCCGGGCGAATGGCTAGAGAAGCTGGCCGACCATGCTCGCAGCAGCGGCGATCTCGACGATGCCATGCTGGTCGGCTTCTACCTCTACCGCCACGGCAGCCCGGCAGACGCCGCCCAATGGTTTCGCTACGCGCTCGACAATCACTACGGCCCCGACGCGGCGGAAGCGTATGTCATCTCGCTGCGCGCCACCGGCGAGCGGGAGGACCAGGCCCTCGCACGCGAAGTCGCCTACCAGTGGCGTGAGCAGACACCCGAGCTGATGGAGGCCTATCTGGACGCGATGGCGACCGTGCTCACCGCCGATCGCCTCGGCGGAACCACGCTCGACGACGTGGAACAGACGGCCGTCGACCGCTACGTGCCCGTGGTCATCGCCCAGCGCGACCCGATCGGGGCGCAAGCGCTGGGGTGGTACGCGTTCAACACCTGCCAGTTCATCATCGCCGAGGAGTGGTTTCTGTCCTCGGCCAACTGGGCGCCCACCGAGGCGGCCCTCTACGGATTGGCGCTCGCCCGCCAGCGGCTCGGCGACGCGGCGGGCTTCGCCGAACTGGTGGACGAATGGGGGCCGCTCTACCCGTCGGTCCAGGCGCTGGCGGATGATCGCGCGCGCGCGCCGGCCGATCCCGCCATCCGCTCCCCCGACGATCCGACCGACGAGAAGGGCGTCGACGCCACGGCGTGCGATCCGGCCGGCCAGGAACAGCTTCGCCGCCGGATCGTCGAACAGCGCCGCGACGATCGCTCGGCCGCCGACCCCATCGCGATCACCGAAGCCGGCTCGATGTCGGTCGCTGGCCGCAACGCGCCCCACCACGCCATCGGCGCAGACGACCCCGATGCGCCGCCGCCGCACTTCAGCCTCTCCCCCGTGCAGGCGGTCCCGCAAGCGCAGGCGCCACTGCCGGTCCCGCCCACGCCCGTCTCGCCCACGCCCGTCTCGCCGGCGCCGATCCTGCCCACGCCGGTCTCGCCCGCGCGCGCGCCGACACCGGCTCCCCCCGCGACGGCCACCCCCACGTACACCCAGCCGCCCCGTGCCGCCGCGCCGGACGCCAGCCGCAGCACGCGCGCGGCAACGGTCACGCGGCGCGTGCGGAGCGGCTCCTCGACCGCCGTCACGGCCGACCGCACCGCCGCGGCGCCGGTCCGTCGCCGCACATCCGGCTCATCCGGCCGCACCGTGGCCGGCGGCCAATTTGCCGGCTGCATCTTCGGCACCGACTCGGCAGCCCGGTCCGGCGCCATTTCGGCCCGGGCGGCGACGGCGCGCGGCTATTGCTTCCTCGAGCTGAAACGACCGGCCGAAGCGGCCCGGGCCTTCGAGATCGCCCGCCGCAAGGCCCGCTACGGCTCCCAGGACGCGAACGAAGCCGCTTATGGCGCGAGCCTGGCGGCGATCGCCCTCGGCCAGACCAACACGGCATCGGCCCTGGCCGCGTCCGCCCCCTTGTCGCGCGCCCGCCGGACCGAGCTCGAGGTCCAGATCCTGACCCAGAGCGCGGTCACGGCCAACGAGCGGCAGAACAGCGTCGCCGCCGTCCAGTATCTCGACCAGCGCAACCGCATCGCGCCGTTGCAGAAGGACCTCATGCTGCTGCAGGGCTATGCCTACCGCAACGCCGGCCGCTACCAGGACGCGGAGAGGATGTTCCGCGCCGTGGAACAGGCCGGCGGCACCCGCGCCGGCGGACGCGCGGCCCTGCTCGCCTACCGCTATCGCCACCCCTCGCCCAACGGCAGCTCGTGGAGCCTCAGCGACCGATAGCAGCCGGCCGGGCCGCTATCGATCGCCGCGGCCAGCAAGCCGCCAGGCCGGCCGCATGGCCAGCCGCTACAACAGCAGCGTTCCCTCCGCGACCTTTACTGCCTGCCCGGACAGTTGCACCCGCACCAGCGACCCGCCGGCGATCTCGAGCGCGATGCCCATCACCGACGGGCGGCCCATTTCGATGCCCTGGTCGATCACATATTCGTGCACGCCGTCGCCGCCGGCGAGCGGCGCCAGTAGAGCCGCGAACGCCACCGCCGCCGAGCCCGTCGCCGGATCCTCCTCGATGCCCTGCAGCGGCGCGAACATGCGCGCCTGGAAGCGCCGCGGACCCGTCCGCGCCACGCAGAAGGCCGCCGAAAGCGGCGGCACGAACGCGCTCGCCCAGACATTGCGGTCCTGCGCGATGCGGGCGAGCGCCTCCGCCCGCGCGAGCGGAACCATGGTGAATGTCGGCCCGCTGCTCGCCGCGACCGGCACCAGCCCGTCGAAGCCGATATCGTCGGCACCCAAACCCAACGCCGCCGCCACGGTCGCCGTATCGACGGGGTCGCCCAGCAGCTTGGGCACCAGCGGCGCGTCGAATGCCGCGCTGGCGCCACGCGGCGCGGGCGTCACCGTCACCGCGACGGGACCCGCGTTGAGCGCCAGGCGCACCACCGAGCCGCCGCCGCCACGCGCCAGCGCATAGGCGATTGCGCCGCCCACCGTCGGATGCCCGGCGAAGGGCATTTCCGACATCGGCGTGAAGATGCGCATCCGTGCCGTGGTGCTCGCATCTTCGGCGGCACAGAAGAACACGGTCTCCGAAAGGTTGAACTCGCGCGCAATCGTCTGCATTTCCTCAGTGGACAGACGATCGGCGTCGAACACCACGGCGAGCGGGTTACCGGCCAGCGGGGCATCCGCAAATACGTCGAAGATCTGATATGGGAAGGCCATCGGCGCGTCTCCTTATGGGGCGCGACTGCGATAGCAGCCAGGGGGAAGCGCGCAAATGGGCATCAAGACGTCGATAATGGGCGCCGCGCTGGCTTTCTCACTGCTTTGCGGCAACGCCCATGCAGCCCAGTGCGGCAACGGCCCCGGTGGCTTCAACGCCTGGCTGGCCGAGTTCAAGGAAGAGGCCGTGCAGTCGGGCATCCGCCGCTCGACGGTCAACTCGGCCCTGAGCGGCGTCACCTACTCGAAGCGCGTCATCGGGTTCGACCGAAATCAGAAGTCCTTCAAGCTCTCGTCCGAGCAGTTCTGGCGCCGCCGCGTCAACCAGGCGATGATCGACCGCGGACGGCGCTATATCGCGCAGAACCAGCGGATGTTCTCCCGCATGGAGGACCGGTACGGCGTGCCGGCGGCGGTCGTGGTGTCGATCTGGGCGCTGGAAACGGGCTTCGGTGCCAATTCGGGCAACCTGCCGGTGATGCAGTCGCTGGCGACGCTGGCGTACGATTGTCGGCGCAGCGAGTTTTTCACCCGCGAACTGCTGGCGGCGCTGCAAATCGTCGATCGCGGCGACATGCGTCCCGAGCAGATGCGCGGTGCCTGGGCCGGCGAGATCGGCCAGACCCAGTTCCTCGCCGAGCGCTACCTCAACTACGCGGTGGATTTTGACAATGACGGCCGGCGCGACCTGATGCGGTCTGTCCCCGACGTGCTCGCGTCCACGGCCAACTGGTTTGCGCGCAACGGCTGGCGGCCTGGCCAGCCGTGGGGACCGGGAACCGCGAACTACCAGGTCATCGCCAAGTGGAACCGGGCGAGCGTCTATCAGGAGACCATTGCCCGGCTCGCCAACGAACTCGCGAAGTAGCGCAACCGGTGCGCGCGGCGCGATGCCGCACCTTTTGATTGACGGTATTGGGCCGATCTGTGCGCTCGATCACAGCTCGGCCCCGCGTCGATCGCTACGATGGGTGGAACCGGACAGCCCCGCCTCGGGTTCCCTTTAAGGAGCCGGGCGCAGAATCGGAGATCACTGCCTTGTCGATCGCACGTATTTCTCTGGTCCTCGTGCTTGCGAGCACGCCAGCAGTCGCCGAAGAAATCGGCGCCGTCATTACGGGTAACAAAGGCTGCCCGCGCTGCGAGCTGGTCCTGAAAACCCTGCGCGGGCTCGATATCGAAAACGCCGATTTCGCCGGTGCCACGTTGCGGGAAGCCGACCTCAAGGGCGTCAACCTGCCCAACGCCGACTTCTCGAAGAGCGATTTGCAGCGCACCGAGCTGGAAAAGGCCTCCCTGCAGGGCGCGAAATTCGACAACGCCAAGATGCGAGGCGTCGATCTCGAGAAATCGAACCTCGCGGGCGCCTCCTTCGTCGACGCGGACCTGCGTGACGCCGACCTGATGGAGGCGGAACTCGGCGAGGCCGATTTCCACGAAGCGGACCTGCGTCACGCGACGCTGCGCCGCACCCTCCTCGTGAAGGCCCGTTTTACCGACACCATGGCCCGCAACGCCGACTTCGAGCGCTCCGACGCACGCGGCGCCGACTTTACGGATGCCGATCTCGAATGGGCGGATTTCGACCGTGCCAATCTTGCCGGCGCCCAGTTCGAGCGTGCCAATATGGAGGGGGTGCGCCTCACCAGTGCCAACATGACCGGAGCGAACCTGCGCGGCGCGCGGTTTTCCGAGGCGCTGCTGCGGCGGACCGATCTGTCCGGCGCCGACCTGTCCGACGCGCGCGGCCTCAGCCAGGCCCAGCTGGACGTCGCGTGTGGCGACGACAAAACCATTTTGCCGAGCCACATGACGGTTCCGTCCTGCACGCACTCGCCCACCAACTGATCCGCCGTGCGCGCGGTGCTTCGGTGCAACAGCCGCGCGCGAACCGGCCGACCCCCGATTGCGGCCGCCGCGAGGGGACTGCACTGTGGTCGTAGCAATCGTGCGGGGACGACACCATGCGTATTCTAGTTTTGGCAGCCGCGATGGCTGTGACGCTCGCCGCCTGTCAGAGCACCCGCCTGGGCGGAGGCATCGACGGCACCTGGACCTCGCCGGACGGCGTGTTGGTGTCCACGTTCACGCGGGGGTCATTCACCTCGCGCGTGACGACGACCGGCGAAACCGTGGTTGAAGACGGCCGCTACTCGCGCACCGGCGACCGGCTCACGCTGGCCTGGACCAGCCTCATCGCCAATCAGCAGCGCGCCGCCGAGTGCATCGTCTCCTCACCCACGGTGATGACGTGCACCCCCAGCCAGGGCGACCCCTTCACCCTCACCCGCTCGGCCTGAGCCGAGCCGGGGACGGTCGCGGCGATCAGGCCACCGCGGCCTTGAGTTCGACCGACTCGCCGCAGCCGCAAGCCGAAACCTCGTTCGGATTCTGGAATATGAAGCCCGAGCGAAACTTCGTCGTCTCGAAATCCATGCGCGAGCCGAGCAGGAACAGGACGGCCGCCTTGTCGACAAAGACACGAGCGCCGGCGGCCTCGATCACCTCGTCCTTCGGATCGGGCTCGCTGACCGCATCCATGGTGTATTCCATGCCCGCGCAGCCGCCCTTCTTGATGCCGACGCGCAGGCCCGCGATCGGCGGATCGCGCTGCGCCATGATCTCGCGGACCCGGCTCGCGGCCGCGTCGGTCAGTGTCATCACGGCAGGAAGCGGCATGACCAATACTCCTTAGAACATGTCGAGCGCGACGCGGGCCTCGTCGGACATGCGAGAGGGATCCCACGGCGGGTCGAACACCATGTTGACCTCGACCGCGCCCACGCCCTCGACGCTGCCGACGGCGTTTTCCACCCATCCCGGCATCTCGCCGGCCACGGGGCAGCCCGGCGCCGTCAGCGTCATATCGACGCGGATGGAGCGGTCGTCTTCGATGTCCACACGGTAGATAAGGCCGAGCTCGTAAATGTCGACCGGGATTTCCGGGTCGTAAACGGTCTTCAACGCGGCGACGATATCCTGCGTGATCCGGTCGAGTTCCTCTTCCGGGATCGTGGAACCCTCGCTGGCGTTCAGCGCGGCGTTTTCGGCTACGGCATCCATCGCCTACTCCTCAACAGAAGAATCTATGGGCCTTCTCGATGGCGGCGGCAAGGCGGTCGACTTCCTCGACCGTATTGTACATCGCCAGCGAGGCGCGGCAGGACGCCGTGGTTCCGAACGACGCCAGCAGCGGTTCTGCACAGTGCGTGCCGGCCCTGACGGCGATCCCCTCCCGGTCCAGGATCGTCGCCACGTCGTGGGGATGCGCCCCTTGCAGGTTGAAGGAGAACACCGGGCCCTTGTCCGGCGCGTTGCCGTAAAGGGTGATGATGTTAAGCGCCCCGAGCCGCTCGCGCGCATAGTCGCGCAGCATGGTCTCGTGGGCGTGGATCGCGTCCCAGCCGATGCCGCGGGCGTACTCGATCGCCGCGCCGAGGCCGATTGCCTGCACGATGGGCGGCGTGCCCGGCTCGAAGCGGTTGGGCAGGCCCGCGTAGGTGACGGCGTCGCGCGCGACGGACTGGATCATCTCGCCGCCGCCCATGAAGGGGGGCATCGCTTCCAGGATCGCGCGGCGGCCGTAGAGCGCGCCGATGCCGGAGGGGCCATAGATCTTGTGGCCGGTGCAGGCGAAGAAATCGCAATCCATCGCCACCACGTCGACCGGCCCGTGCGCGGCCGATTGCGAGCCGTCCACCAGCACCACCGCGCCGCGCTCATGCGCAAGCCGCGTGATCTCGGCGACAGGGGTGACGGTCCCGAGCACGTTGGACATGTGCACGATGGCGACCATCCTGGTCCGCTCCGACAGCGCCGCCTCGTAGGACGCCATGTCCAGCGTGCCGTCCTCGTTGAGCTCGACCCACTTGAGGACGGCGCCCTTTTCCTCGCGCAGCTGGTGCCACGGGACGATGTTGGCGTGATGCTCCATCACCGACAGCACGATCTCGTCGCCGGGGCGGATGAGGGGCCGCAGGTAGGCCTGCGCGACGAGGTTGATCGCCTCCGTCGAGGAGCGGGTAAAAACGATCTCGTCCGCGCTCGG
>JAUIJH010000195.1 GCA_030431335.1 Alphaproteobacteria bacterium | reverse complement strand
CCCTGCTCCAGGACGCCCGAATAGATGCGGCAGAAGGTGAGCGAGCCCACGAACGGGTCGTTCATCACCTTGAAGGCGAGCATCGCCAGCGGCGCCTCGTCCGAGGCGCGGCGCACGATGGGCTCCTCGGTCTTGGCGTCGAGGCCGCGGATCGATTCCACGTCCAGCGGGCTCGGCAGATAGTCGACCACCGCGTCGAGCAGCGGCTGCACGCCCTTGTTCTTGAAGGCGGAGCCCGTGAAGATCGGCGTGAACACGTTGTCGATCGTGCCGCGGCGAACCAGCCTCTTGAGGGTCTCCTCGTCCGGCTCGGTGCCCTCGAGGTAGGCTTCCAGCGCGGTCTCGTCGAGCTCGACCGCCATCTCGACCAGCTTCTCGCGGTACTCGACGGCCTTGTCCTGCAGATCGGCGGGAATGTCGGTGTACTCGTACGTCGCGCCGAGGCTCTCGCCGTCCCAGATGATGCCCTTCATCTTCACGAGGTCGACGACGCCGACAAAGTCGTTCTCGGCACCGATCGGCAGCTGCATGACGATGGGGTGCGCGCCCAGGCGCTCCTCGATCATCTCGATGCAGCGGAAGAAGTCGGCGCCGATCTTGTCCATCTTGTTGACGAAGATCATGCGCGGGACGCGGTACTTGTCGGCCTGGCGCCACACCGTCTCGGTCTGCGGCTCCACGCCGGCGTTGGCGTCGAGCAGCGCGATCGCGCCGTCGAGCACGCGCAGCGAGCGCTCCACCTCGATGGTGAAGTCCACGTGGCCCGGGGTGTCGATGATGTTGAGGCGCTTGTCCTGCCAGAAACAGGTCGTCGCGGCCGACGTGATCGTGATGCCGCGCTCCTGCTCCTGCTCCATCCAGTCCATCGTCGCCGCGCCATCGTGCACTTCGCCGATCTTGTGGCTACGGCCCGTATAGAAGAGGACACGCTCCGTGGTCGTCGTCTTCCCGGCATCGATATGCGCCATGATGCCGAAGTTGCGATAGTCTTCGATTTTGTGCGTGCGGGACATGATGCTCTCGAAAGATTGTCTTCGGTCGACGACCTAGGGTGTCTCTAGAAACGCAGCGCGTCCGACACGCGCTCCGCGGGTTCCATTACTCATATGCGCCCCATGTTCAAGGGCGCTTGCGTTCGCGCGGCCTACTGATCGAGTCCGCTCGGCGCGCAATATGTATCGTGCACGTTGCATCCGACGCCGCCATGGTCGCTGCACTCGCCGAGTGCGGTCTCCTGGGCGGCGGCGCGGGTCGCTTCGACTGCCAGTCCGTATTTCTGATCGTCGGACGAGCGAGCCAACGACACGCATGCGTTGTGAAAAGGCCGGCCATCGTTGCACGCCGCATTCTGGGCGGCGCATTCGGCCTTCACCTTGTCGAGGGCCTCCGCCTCGCTCGCCAAGCCGTAGGCGAACGCGACAAAGCCGCTCCGGGTATCGATCGCGACGGCGCCAAAGGCTCCGTCATCGGCCTGCGCGGACCCTGCCGAACCGGCCAGGGCCACCGCCATTGCGGCGCCCAACCAGACGGCGCGGGCGCCACAGGCCACGTCGTCCTACCAGCGATAGTGCGAGAACGCGCGGTTGGCCTCGGCCATCTTGTGCGTGTCCTCGCGCTTCTTGACGGCCGTGCCGCGGTTGTTGGCCGCGTCCATCAGCTCGCCGGAGAGGCGGTCCACCATCGTCTTTTCATTGCGCTTGCGCGCGGCGATGATCAGCCAGCGGATGGCCAGCGCCTGCCGGCGCTCGGGGCGGACTTCGACCGGCACCTGGTACGTGGCACCACCGACGCGGCGCGAGCGAACCTCGACCTGCGGGGCGACGTTCGACAGCGCGTCGTGGAACATCTGCACCGGATCGGCGCGCGATTTGCTCTGGCAGATATCCAGCGCACCGTAGACGATCTTCTCGGCCGCCGACTTCTTGCCGTCGTACATGATTGCATTCATGAACTTCGACAGGATGACGTCACCGAATTTCGGGTCCGGCAGAACTTCCCGCTTCTCAGCGCTATGGCGTCGTGACATTCGTCTTCAATTCCTCACCGAGGTCAGGGTTCCAGGCGACCCGGCCCCACGATACTATCTCATCAATTCTTATCGGTCGCCGCCGGACTAGCCGTCGGGATTGCACGAACTCGCTTCGATCACGCACTTCTTGCCGCCGCTCTGCTCGCAAAGCTGCATGGCATTCTTCTGCGCTTCTTCCAAGGTCTTGCCCTGGCCGTTGCCCTCGCCACCCTCGTTGGTGTCGACGGCGATGGCCACGCAGCCGAGCGGCAGCGGACGCAGATCCGCCCCGGTCTCTTCCGACTCCAGGGAGCCGGACAAATCGGCCGCCTTCGGGTCGTAGGTGGTCTGGGCCAAAGCGGCCCCGCCCATACCCAGAGCCAGGACGGCAGCGAGAGCCGCGAGGCGAGCCGAGCCCGTCATTTCGGGCGCTTCGCGCCGTACTTCGACCGGCGCTGCTTGCGGTTCTTCACGCCCTGCGTGTCGAGCACGCCGCGCAGAATGTGGTAGCGCACGCCCGGAAGGTCCTTCACGCGCCCGCCGCGGATCATCACCACGGAGTGCTCCTGAAGGTTGTGACCCTCGCCCGGGATGTAGCCGATCACCTCGAACCCGTTGGTCAGCCGCACCTTGGCAACCTTACGAAGGGCCGAGTTCGGCTTCTTCGGCGTCGTCGTATAGACGCGCGTGCAAACGCCCCGCTTCTGCGGGTTCGCCTCCATAGCCGGCACCTTGTTGCGCTTTACGGGCGCAACGCGCGGCTTACGGATCAACTGGTTGATCGTCGGCATTAAACCTTCCCATACGCGGGGCCCTACGCCCCCAGTCGCCCTACGGCGCTATAAAATTGGCCATGAGGCCAACGGATAAAAGCGCTGCTCCGGCCCCCAAAACAACGGGTCAGCCGAATCAGCGCGGATCAGTGCGTTCCCGCGGCACGATGCCGGACCAAACTCGAGAACCGGAGTCCCGATCAGCCGTCCGGACGCGCGCCACTGGCCGCAGACGGAACCCTGCTGTTCGGTGCGGCTGACATAGCCATACTGGCGCGGAGCGTCAAGTCTTGCGCGCCTTTCATTGCGTTAAGACGGTGGAGTCCGCAACCCTCTCTTTTCCCAACCCGGCCGGGGGAGTAGGAAAAGCCCATGACACCATGCGTTAACATCGGGCAGTTCCTCCCATGAGCCTTGCCGCGTTCCTGCGCCTTCCGCTCGCCGCACCGGCCGTCCTGACGGCCGAGAAATCGTTCCGCAAAAACCCGGTCATCGGGTCGGAACGGCTCAATCGCCACGGGCTGCACCGCCGCCGCGTCGCGCTTGCCGCGGCGATGTCGGCCCGCCGCCGCGCGGCCCTGGCCGGTTCCATCGACCCTGCCGAGCGCGAAGCGTTCGACCGGGACGGCTTCGTGATCCGCAGGAATGCACTCCCGCTGGATCTCCTGGAGGCCGTGCGCAATGAAATCGCCACCGTCCCGCGTGCTGCATGGCAGATGCGCCAGGGCCAGACGGTCAATCGCGTGATGCCGCTGCCCGTCTCCGCCGACGGCAGCGCGGTGCGTGCCCTCGGTGCGTGGGTCCGTACGCCGGCGGTGAGCGACCTGATGGGCTATGCCGCCGGGCGCTCCGGCCACATCGTTACCAGCTTGCAGACCATCGCCGTCGACCCGCAGCTGGGCGAGGCCGACCCGCAGGCGGACCTCCACGCCGACACCTTCCATCCGACGGCCAAGTTCTGGCTCTTCCTGCACGACGTCGGGCCCGACGACGGCCCGTTCTCCTACGTGCCGGGGTCGCACAGGCTGACGCCGCAGCGGCTGGAATGGGAGCACGCGCAGGCGATCGAGGCGACGCGCCACGGCGACCGCCATCACGCGGCCGGCTCGTTCCGCCTGCCCGAATCAGAGCTGTCCACCCTCGGCTACGGCGCGGTGGAGATGTTCCCGGTGGAGGCGAACACCCTCGTCGTCGCCGACACGTACGGCTTCCACCGCCGCACGCCCTCGCGCCGGCCCACGATCCGGACCTCGCTCTACGGCATCCTGCGGCGCAACCCGTTCCTGCCCTGGAACGGGCTCGACCCGCTGAACCTGCCGATCCTGCGCGACCGCACTATGCGCACCCACCTCGCCATGGAAGACCGCCGCGCCAAGGCCGGCAAGCCGGTGGTCTACCACAGCGAGGGCGTAATCCTGGCCGAGACGCCGCCCGCCGCGGCTTGAGGCCCAAGCCAGGCGCGGCACGAATCGAAAGGCCGGGCGCCACGCCCGGCCTTTTTTTGTCATTCGGCGGCCGGGCGGGTAGCCCCGCCCTCCCCGTCAGGCCTTCTCGTCTGCCGCGCGGCCGCGCGGCTCCGACATCAGCCCCATCACCAGCGCCACACAGGCGACCAGGAGCACGATCGCAAACGGAAATCCGCTCGAGACCGCCGCCGCCTGCAGCGCCGAGAGCCCGCCGCCGAGCAGCAGCGCGATCGCCACCAATCCCTCGAAGCAGGCCCAGAAGACGCGCTGTCCGGTCGGCGCATTGACCTTGCCGCCGGCGGTGATGGTGTCGATCACCAGGGAACCCGAATCGGACGAGGTGACGAAGAATACGATCACCAGCACGATGGCGAGGAACGAACTGATCGCCGACAGCGGCAACGCCGCCAGCATCTCGAACAGCTTCAGCTCCAGCGCCGCGTCGGCCACCGACGTGTAGCCGTCGTTGACGATCTGATGGATCGCCGTGCCGCCGAAGGCCGTCATCCACAACACCGAAACCAGCGAGGGAATGAGCAGCACGCAGATCAGGAACTCGCGCACCGTGCGCCCCCGGCTGACCCGCGCGATGAACATGCCCACGAAGGGCGACCAGGAGATCCACCAGGCCCAGTAGAAGGCCGTCCACCCCTCGCGGAAGTTGTTGTCGTCCCGCCCGAACGGGTTCGACAGCTGCGGCAAATAGGTGCCGTAGGCGACGAGGTTGTCGAAAAAGCCGGTCAGCACCGCCACCGTCGGGCCCACCGCGATGACGAACACCAGGAGCAGCGCCGCGAGGACCATGTTGATCTCTGACAGCCGCTTCACACCCGCGTCCAGCCCGGCCAGCACCGAAATGAGCGCGACCCCCGTGATGCCGGAGATCAGCAGCACCTTCGACATGTTGTCGACCGGAATGCCGAACAGATATTGCAGCCCGGCATTGGCCTGCTCCGCCCCAAGTCCCAGCGACGTGGCGAGGCCGAACAAGGTGGCGAACACGGCCAGGCAGTCGATGACATGGCCCGGCCATCCCCAGATCCGCTCGCCGAGGATCGGATAGAAGATGGACCGGATGGTGAGCGGCAGGCCCTTGTTGAAGGCGAAGATGGCGAGCGACAGCGCGACCACCGCATAGATGGCCCAGGGGTGGAGCCCCCAATGGAAGATCGTCGCCGCCATGCCGAGTTGCATCGCAGCCTTCGGGTCGCCCGCGGCCCCTGCGAGCGGAGCCCAATCCGTACGCGCGGCATTTTCGACCACGGTGCCGCCCATGGCGGAATTGAAGTGCGAGATCGGTTCGGAAACGCCGAAGAACATCAGTCCGATGCCCATGCCGGCCGCGAACAGCATCGCGAACCAGCCGGCATAGGAATAGTCGGGCTTTGCGTCGCGGCCCCCGATGCGCACCTTTCCGACAGGCAGCACGATCAGCGCCAGACACAAGATGACGAAGACGTTGCCCGCTAGCAGGAAGAACCAGTCGAAGGTCGCCACCAGCCATCCGCGGGTCTGGGCAAAAACCGGGCCGATGCTGTCCACGAAAATCAGCGTGATTGCGACGAACGCGATCACCACCAAGCTGGACACCACGAACACCGGATTGTGGATATCGACTTCCATGAAGCCGAACCGGCGGGTGATATTGTCCTGCCCGATCTCATAGTCGGTCTCGACAATATCGGTGGGACCTTCGGGCTCTGGCAGCCCCGCGGGCATCGCTTCATCAGACATCAGTGCGCGATCTCTCCTTCTGGAGGTTGGGTGTTTCGTGTTTGAGCGCTGCGGCAAATATCAGCCGACAGGGCCGCACCCGTCGGCGTGAGGCCGACGTCGGAAACTGTGGTGACAGGACGAGCCCCGCGGGCGCGGGTTTCCCTCAAATTGCCGCAGCCGAGGCTATTGCTTCCGAAGCCGCCGAGAAATTCAAAGTAATAAACAGCACACGCAACCCCCGTCGGATTGTACGACGAAGGCCGGGAACCAATCTCGTTCGGCTAGAGGATGGCAAGGTGGACGAAATGTCGCCAAAAATCAAACCCTAGACCGCTTCAATCCCCGTGCGACGTGCGCGCCGCTAATCAGTGAGCGCCGCGACAGCGTCGATTATCAACGGAAAAAAGCGAATACCGTTCCCTATTCGAACGGCGGACACTGCGAGGTAAAGCGCGCGGAAGGCCGGGCCCAGTCGCGGCAGGGAGAGCCGGGCATTGCCCGCAAGCCGATGCCCCTACCAAAGACCATCGAAATATGGGTCGGCGTTGAACGTCGAGTCCGGCCGTCGTGCAGTCCGTGCGGCGGCAACCGTTCACTCGGCCGGATCGGCCGCGTAACGCTCGCCGACATTGCGGTATTTGTCCGGCTTGCCGCGCCGGGTGTTCCAGTCGCGGAACTTGAAGCGCCAATCGAGCGCGCGGTCGTGGATGTAGGGGATCTCGGACACGTCCGCCCCGTTCCACGGCATGAAGGGGTTGCGGCGCAGCATGGCGTGCAGCTCGGTGCGCACCGTGGGCTTGTCCGTCGGCGTGCGGCGGTGGAAGCCGTAGGTGTCGGCCACCACCAGCGTGTTGCCCCGCACCGGCAACGTCACCAGGTCGCCGTAGCCGAGCGCGGCCATCTCGGCCTCCGACGCGCGGAACGAGCCGGATGCGTGGTGGGCGTTGTCGGTCGCCGTAGCGAGCAGGGATTGCTGGTATTCCCATTCAAGACGCTGCGGCGTGAGCCGGTGCGAGCCTTCCACGAAGGAGAACGGGCCCTCGTCGGCCGCCACGTCGTGCAGGAACAGCCAGAATTTCGCGGTCGGGTGAAAGGTGTCCGCGTGCAGCGTGTTCTGCGGGTCGGGATTGGCGGGATCGGGCCGGTTGGCGATAGTCTGGATCACCGGGTTGTAGCCCCCGGCGCGGCCCGCCACGTAGCCGACAAGGGCGCGGATGTCCGGGGCGATCAGAAAGCGACGCACGGCAGCGGCGGCGGTGCCGTCGTCATGGCCCGGCAGCGGCATCAGCCGGGTGATGGCATGGCCCTGGCGCATCTCCCAGGCCGGGCGCGGGATCGTTTCGAGCTCCTCCACGAGGCGCGCATGCAGGTCGGCCGGCAGCGCATTCTCGCGCACGACGAACCCCTTCGCCTCGAACTGCGCCTTCTCGTCGGGCCGGATCTTGGCGGCGAGGCGCGCGCGGCGGCGCTCGGAAGCGGCCGAGGCCTGCGCGACGCGCCAGCGGTGAAGCCCCATCCGGTTGAGCCGCGCCGATCCCAACACCGGGTTGCTGGCAAAGTTCTTGCCCGAGGAGATGACCGAAGCCGCCGACAGCGGCAGGGTCAGAACTTGCGACGCCTTCATCGTTATCACCCGTTACATGCACGCAGCGCCGATGCGCCGACACGCGTTTTAGCGCTTTTTTACCCGCACTTGAATGGCGCACGGACGCGCACGCCCGCAACCCGGCACCGCAACGAAAAAAGGCCCGCCAGATGGCGGGCCTTTCGTCTTGTCGGGCGCAGCGCGCCTAGTCGATGAACGGCTGGTCGGCGCCGCGCAGGTCCTCGATCATCGCCGCACCCTCGGCCGACTTCGAAGCGGCCCGTTCGGCCTCCTCGATGAGATCGTCGCGCTTGGCGGCGACCTCGCGGATGCGGTTGATCATGCCGCCGGTGCCGGCCGGGATGAGCCGGCCCACGATGACGTTCTCCTTGAGGCCCTCGAGCTGGTCGGCCTTGCCGGACACCGCCGCCTCGGTGAGCACCCGCGTGGTCTCCTGGAAGGAGGCCGCCGAGATGAACGAGCGCGTCTGAAGCGACGCCTTGGTGATGCCGAGCAGGACGGGCACGCCCTCCACCGGCTTCTTGCCGTCGGCCTTCAGCTCGTCGTTGAGCTCCTGCAGCTCCAGACGGTCGAGCTGCTCACCGCCCAGGAGATCGGAATCGCCCGGGTTGGTGATTTCGACCTTCTGCAGCATCTGACGCACGATCACCTCGATGTGCTTGTCGTTGATGCCCACGCCCTGGAGCCGGTAGACGCCCTGGATCTCGTTGACGAGGTAGGCGGCGAGCGCCTCCACGCCGTGAATCGCCAGGATGTCGTGCGGCGCCGGGTTGCCGTCGAGGATGTAGTCGCCCTTCTCGATGGGGTCGCCATCCTGCAGGTGGATGTGCTTGCCCTTGGGGACCATGTACTCGATCGGCTCGAGGCCCGAGTCGGCCGGCGGGTCGATGATGATCCGCCGCTTGTTCTTGAAGTCCTTGCCGAAGCGGACGGTGCCGTCCATCTCGGCGATGACCGCGTTGTCCTTCGGCCGGCGCGCCTCGAAGAGCTCCGCCACCCGCGGCAGACCGCCGGTGATGTCACGCGTCTTGGCGCTCTCCAGCGGGATACGGGCCAGCACGTCGCCCGCGTGGACCTTGTTGCCGGTGTCGACCGACAGCACCGTGTCCACCGACAGGAGGTAGCGGGCGTCGCCGCCGCGCGGCAGCTTGAGAAGCTCGCCGTCCGGCCCCTTCACCACGACCGACGGCCGCAGCGAGGTGCCCCGCGTATGGGTGCGCCAGTCGGTGACCACGCGCTTGGTGATGCCGGTCGCCTCGTCGGCCGCCTCGAGCACCGAGATACCGTCGACGAGATCCTCGAAGTCGATCACGCCGTCCACCTCGGTGAGGATCGGGCGCGTGTAGGGATCCCACTCGGCGATGCGCTGGCCGCGGGTGATCTTGTCGTCTTCGTCGACATGCAGCTTGGCGCCGTAGGTCAACTTGTAGGTGGCGCGCTCGGTGCCGTCGGCGTCGATGATCGCCACCTGCACGTTGCGGCCCATCACCATGAGGTTGCCGGCCGAATCGCGCACCAGGTTGCGGTTCTTGATCGCGATCGTGCCCTCGAAGGAGGACTCGATGAACGAGGAGTCGACCACCTGCGCCGTGCCGCCGACGTGGAAGGTACGCATCGTGAGCTGCGTGCCCGGCTCGCCGATCGACTGGGCCGCGATGACGCCCACGGCCTCGCCCATGTTGACGGGCGTGCCACGTGCCAGGTCGCGACCGTAGCAGGCGGCGCAGACGCCGTTGCGCGTCTCGCAGGTGAGCACGGAGCGGATCTTGAGCGACTGCAGCTTCGCCGCCTCGATCTTCTCCACGTCCTTCTCGTCGAGCAGCGTCCCCTTGGGCGAGATCACCTCGCCCGTGTGCGGATCCTTCACGTCTTCGGCCGCCGTACGGCCCAGAACGCGCGAGGACAGCGTCGCGATCACCTGACCGGCGTCGACGATCGGCTCCATGGTGATGCCGCGGGTCGAGCCGCAGTCCACCTCGGAGATGATGGCGTCCTGCGCCACGTCCACCAGGCGGCGGGTGAGGTAGCCCGAGTTCGCCGTCTTGAGCGCGGTATCCGCGAGACCCTTACGGGCACCGTGGGTGGAGTTGAAGTACTCCAGAACCGTGAGCCCCTCCTTGAAGTTGGAGGTGATCGGCGTCTCGATGATCTCGCCCGAGGGCTTGGCCATCAGGCCGCGCATGGCCCCCAGCTGCTTCATCTGGGTGACCGAGCCACGGGCCTTGGAGTGGGCCATCATGTAGACCGAGTTCGGCTCCTGCTCGGCGCCGCTCTCGTCGAACCGCTTGGCCGAGATCGTCTCCATCATCGCGTCGGTGACCTGATCGTTACACTTCGACCAGGCATCGACAACCTTGTTGTACTTCTCACCCTGGGTGATCAGGCCGTCCATGTATTGCTGTTCGAATTCCTTGGCGAGCTCGGCCGTCTCGTTGACCAGCGCGTACTTCGTCTCCGGGATCACCATGTCGTCCTTGCCGAACGAGATGCCGGCCTTGAACGCGTTGGTGAAGCCGAGGCTCATGACGCGGTCGCAGAAGATCACCGTCTCCTTCTGACCGGTGCCGCGGTACACGGCGTCGATCATCTTGGAGATGTTCTTCTTCGTCATCAGCTGGTTGCAGATCTCGAAC
>JAUIJH010000011.1 GCA_030431335.1 Alphaproteobacteria bacterium | reverse complement strand
GGGCACCATGGGCCAGCTCCCCGAGGGCGCGGTGACGCTGATCGAGACGGTGCGCGACGTTGCCGCACTCAACGTCACCGATCCGGGCAATCTCGCGTGGATCAGCCAGACCACGCTTTCGGTGGACGACACGCGCTCCATCGTCGCCGCGCTGGAGGACCGCTTCCCCGAGATCGTCGGCCCGCACAAGGAAGACATCTGCTACGCCACCACCAACCGCCAGGAAGCGGTGAAGCTGGCCGCGCCCAAGTGCGATGCGATGATCATCGTCGGTGCGCCGAACTCGTCCAACTCGCAGCGCCTGCGCGAAGTGGCGCTGAAATCGGGCTGCCCGCAGGCGACGCTGGTGCAGCGGGCCAAGGACATCGACATCGCGCGCTACGCCAACGTGAAGACGCTCGGCATCACCGCAGGGGCCTCCGCCCCCGAAACGCTGGTGGAGGAGGTGCTGGAGTTCTTCTCCAAGACCTTCGAATTGACCTTGGAGACGGCGCGCGTCGCCGAGGAGACGATCCAGTTCGCCTTGCCGCGCAAGTTGCGCGAGGACGCTGCCGTCGGAACCGTCGTGAGCTGAGCTGAACCGAAGTGGCTGTCTATACTCACGTCGATGACGAGGCGTTGTCGGCGTTCCTCGGTGCCTACGACGTCGGCGAACTGCTGTCGGCCAAGGGCATCGCCGAGGGCGTCGAGAACACCAATTATCTGGTGCGCGCCGAAAAGGGCACCTTCATCCTGACGCTGTACGAGCAGCGCGTGCGGGCCGACGAGCTGCCCTTCTTCCTCAACCTCATGGCCCACTGCGCCGACAAGGGCCTGGCGACGCCGCGCCCCGTGCCGCGCCGTGACGGCGCGCTGATTTCGGAGCTGTGCGGGCGCCCGGCCGCGATGGTCACCTTTCTCGACGGTGTCGCCGCGCGGCGCCCGAGCCCGCTGCTTTGCGCGGAGCTGGGGCGGGGCCTCGGCGCGCTGCACAACGCGGCGCTCGATTTTTCGATGACGCGGAAGAACGGCCTCGGCATCGACGCGTGGGCGCCGCTGTTCGCCCAGTCGCACGACAAGGCCAACAGCGTGCTACCGGGCCTCGCCGCCCAGGTTGACGGCGAGCTCGAATATCTCGCCGCCAACTGGCCGCACACCCTCCCCGCGGGCGTGATCCATGCCGACCTCTTCCCGGACAACGCCTTCTTCATGCGGCAAAAACTGTCCGGCATCATCGACTTCTATTTCGCCTGCAACGACCTCCTCGCCTACGACCTCGCCATCTGCCTCAACGCGTGGTGCTTCGAGGAGGACGGCGCCTTCAACGTGACCAAGTCGCGCGCGCTCACCACCGCCTACCACGCGGTGCGCCCGCTCGGGGCGGACGAGATCGAGGCGCTGCCGGTGTTGTGCCGCGGCGCGGCGCTGCGCTTCCTGCTGACGCGCCTGCACGACTGGCTGCGCGTGCCCGAAGGCGCGCTCGTCACGCCGAAGGACCCCCGGCCCTACCTGGAGCGCTTGCGCTTCCACGGCGGCGTCGCGCGCGCGTCCGAATACGGCCTCGCGCTTTGACCGATGCGGTGGTGATCCACACCGATGGCGCCTGCAGCGGCAATCCGGGACCGGGCGGCTGGGGCGCGATCCTCACCTATGGCGAGCACACCAAGGAGCTGTTCGGCGGGGAGGCCCACACCACCAACAACCGCATGGAGCTGACCGCCGCGATCCGCGCGCTGGAGGCGCTCAAGCGGCCGATGGCGGTGACGATCTACACGGACTCCCAATACGTGCGCAAAGGCATCACCGAGTGGCTGGCCGGCTGGAAGCGCAAGAACTGGCGCACCGCCAGCAAGCAGCCGGTGAAGAACGAGGACCTTTGGCGCGAGCTCGATGTCCTCGCCCAAAAGCACCAGATCGACTGGCACTGGGTGAAGGGCCACGCCGGACACCCGGAAAACGAGCGCGCCGACGAGCTCGCCCGCATGGGCGTCGCCGAAGCCCGCGGCTCGGGCGTCGCCTGACGGGCTGCTGCGAGGTCAAGGGGCCGCCCGCAGCCACGCGCAGGCGACAGCCGAGCATGGCGAGGACGGGCGCAGCGAACCCCTTGAGCTCGTCGCGGCCCGGCCCAGCATTGGCGCAGGGTTCCAGCCCCGTCCCGCAGGGACCCAAGGGCTGGACCCCTGCCCGCCGGCGAGGCGGAAGGAGCGCGAGGAGGGAAACTCCTCGCCCTAGCAGACGATGCCGGCGCGCAGCGCCGTCCGCCCCTCCCGCGGTTCCGCAGTTCAGGGCGTTTGCGTCGCGAGCACCCCGTCGAGATGGAACGCCGCCTCGATCAGCGCACGCGTATAGGCCGTGCGCGGCGCGTCGAAGATCGCCGCCGTCGGCCCCTCCTCCACCACCTCGCCTTCCTTCATCACCATCACGCGGTCGGCCATCGCGCGCACCACCGCGAGGTCGTGGCTGATGAAGACATAGGTGAGGTCGTGCTCGGCCTGTAGCCGGCGCAAAAGGGCGATGATCTGCTTCTGCACCGAGCGGTCGAGCGCGGAGGTGGGCTCGTCGAGCACCATCACGGTGGGGCGCAGGACGATGGCACGCGCGATGGCGATGCGCTGGCGCTGGCCGCCGGAAAACTCGTGCGGAAAGCGATTGTGCATCGAGGGCTCGAGCCCCACGTCGGCGAGCGCCTCGGCGGCAAGGCGCTTGCGTTCGGCCGCCGACAGCCCCGGCTCGTGCACCAGGAGGCCCTCGGCGACGATCTCGCCCACGCTCATGCGCGGGCTGAGCGATCCGTAGGGGTCCTGGAAAACCATCTGCAGGTCGCGGCGGATCGGGCGCATCGCCGCCCGGTCGAGCCGGCCGATGTCGCGCCCCTCGAACACCACCCGCCCCTGGCAGGGCAACAGGTTCACCAGGATGCGCCCCAGCGTCGACTTGCCCGACCCCGATTCGCCGACGATCCCCAGCGTCTGCCCGCGCCGCAGCGTCAGGCTGACGTCCTTGATCGCCCGCAGTGCGAACGGCTTGCGAAACAGGCCCGAGGCGCGGTGATAGGTGAAGTCGATCCCCTCGGCGGCGAGCAGCAGCTCGGCCTCGGGCGGTACGGCCGGCTTCTCCCCCTCCGGCTCGGACGCGAGGAGCATGCGCGTATAGTCCTCTCGCGGCGCGCGGAAGATGTCCCCCGTCGGCCCGGTCTCGACGATCTCGCCGGCGCGCATCACCGCGACGCGGTCCGAGATCGCCTTCACGATGCCGAGATCGTGGGTGATGAAGAGGATCGCCATGCCGAGTCGCGCCTTGAGGTCGGCGAGGAGCGCGAGGATTTCGGCCTGGATGGTCACGTCGAGCGCCGTTGTCGGCTCGTCGGCGATCAGAAGGTCGGGACCGTTGGCGAGCGCCATCGCGATCATCACGCGCTGGCGCTGGCCGCCGGACAATTCGTCCGGATAGGCCTCCAGCCGCCGCGCCGCGTCGGGCAGGCGGACAAGTTCGAGCAAGGCCAGCGCGCGCGCCCGCGCCGCACGCGCCGACAGGCCGCCGTGCACGCGCAGCGGCTCGCACAGTTGCCGGCCGACCGGATAGAGCGGATCGAGCGAGGTCATCGGCTCCTGGAAGATCATGGTGATCTTGGCGCCGCGGATGCGGTTGAGGCGCCGGCGCGGCAGGCCGATCAGCTCCGTCCCCCGGTAGCGCGCGGAGCCGGTGGCGCGGCCGTTGCTGGCGAGAAGCCCCATCACCGCCATCATGATCTGGCTCTTGCCGGAGCCCGATTCGCCGACGATGGCGAGCGTCTCCCCCGGCGCCACGGCAAAGTTCACCCCGCGCACCGCCTCGACGGGGCCGTCGGGCGTCTCGAAGCGCACCGCGAGGTCGCTGACGGAGAGCACCGGCTCGGCCATCAGCGATCCTTCGGGTCGAGCGCATCGCGGAGCCCGTCGCCCAGGAAATTGAGGGCGAACAGGAGCACGGTGAGCGCAATCGAGGGATAGATCAGCATCCAGGGCGCCGCGCGCATGTTGCGCGCCCCCTCCGAGATGAGCACGCCGAGGCTGGTGAGCGGCTCCTGTACCCCGAGCCCCAGAAAGGAAAGGAAGCTCTCCAGGAGGATGACCTTGGGGATCAGCAGCGTCACGAACACGATGACCGGGCCGAGCACGTTGGGAATGATGTGCCGGCGCACGATGGCCCGCCGGCGCACGCCGAGAGCCTCGGCCGCCAGCACGAACTCGCGCCGGCGCAGCGACAGCGTCTGCCCGCGCACGATGCGCGCCATGTCGAGCCACTCCACCGCGCCCACCGCGATGAACATCAGCACGATGTTGCGGCCGAAGAAGACCACCAGCAGGATGACGAAGAAGATGAACGGCAGCGAATAGATGACGTCGACCACCCGCATCATGACGTTGTCGATCCGCCCGCCGAGGAAGCCGGCCGTCGCGCCGTAGACGACGCCGATCACCAGCGCGACGGAGGTGGCGAGCGCGCCGATCAGCATCGAGATGCGGATCGATATGAGGATGCGGGCGGCAAGGTCGCGCCCGTTCTGGTCGGTACCGAACACGAACAGAAGACGCGCCACGTCCGCCTCCAGCAGCGCGCTTTTGCCGTCCGCCGCCATGTCGGCGACGCGTGCGCCGGAGAAGAAATCGGAGCGGTCGAGATAGCGCGTCACGCGCGGGTCGATCTCGCGCGCGGAGGTGACGGCGACGCGCACCGTGCCGCCGTCGAACTCGACGCTCGTCACGTCGAGCCGCGCCCGCGCCAGCGCCGCCTCGGCGCCGGGGATGATGGCCTCGGCGCGGGGATAGGGCGTGAGGCTCGCCGGGGCGCGCACGTAGTTGGTGTAGACGCTGCGGTAGTCGTGGATCCAAAGCAAGGGGCCGAAGATGCCCAGGAGCGCGTAGAGGACGAGGACGACAAGGCTCGCCATCGCGGCCTTGTTGCGCCGCAGCCGGAGCCAGGCCGTCGCCCACAGCGAACGGCCCTTGGGGGCCTGGGCGAGATCGTGCGCGATGTCAGCCATAGCGCACCCGGGGGTCCACCGCGGCATAGAGGAGATCCACCAGGAGATTGAAGATCACCACGAACACGGCGACGATCACCACCGTGCCCATCACCAGCGTGTAGTCGCGGTTGAGTGCGCCCTGCACGAAGTAGCGGCCGATGCCGGGGATGCCGAAGATGGTTTCCACCACCACCGAGCCGGTCAGGAGCGCCGCCGCCGCCGGGCCGAGATAGGACAGCACCGGCAGCGAGGCGGCCCTGAGCGCGTGGACGCCCACCACCATGGTGAGCGGCAGCCCGTAGGCACGCGCGGTGCGCACATGGTCCGAGCGCAGCGCCTCCAGCATGGCGCCGCGGATGAGCCGGGCGATCACCGCCACCTGCGGCAGCGCCAGCGTGATCACCGGCAGCGCCATGTGGGCGAGGCTGAAATCCTGCCACCCGCCCGCCGGCAACACCGAGAGCCACACGCCGAACACGAGCGAAAGCACCGGCGCCACCACGAAGTTCGGCACCGTGATGCCGAAGGTGGCGACGGCGATCACCAGATAATCGACCGGCGAGTTCTGCCTGAGCGCCGCGATCACGCCGAGCGTGCCGCCGAGGATCAGCGCCAGCACCAGCGCCGACACGCCCAGCTGCACCGAGATCGGCAATCCCGCCCCCAGGAGCTGCTGCACCGAAAAGTCGCGATAGACGAAGCTCGGGCCCAGATCCCCCGTGGCGAGGTTGCCGAGATAGCGCAGATATTGCTGCCACAAGGGCAGGTCGAGCCCGAAGGCGGCCTGGAGGTTGGCCATCACCTGCGGCTCGAGCGTGCGCTCCTGATCGAACGGCCCGCCCGGCGCCACCCGCATCAGGAAGAACGCGATGGTGATGATCACGAAGATCGTGGGGACGGCACCGAGGAGCCGGCGAAGCGCGTAACTGAGCATGACGGCGAACGCCGCGGGTTTCGGCCCGCGGCGTCGATGCTAGTCGTCGATCGACATGAAGCGGGTCGGATGGACGTTGCGCACGTTGTCCTCCCACCCCTTCAGCTTCGGCGATACCAGCGAGGTGGAGGAATAGTAGAGGAGCGGGATCTGCGGCACATCGCGCAGGAACAGACCCTCGGCCTGGGCAAGCAGCGCGGCGCGCTTGTCGAGGTCGGTCTCCATCGCCGCCTTGCCCATGAGCTCGTCATACTCGGGGTTGTCGTAGGCGCCGTAGTTGAAGCCGGGGTTGTCGGACTGGTTGAGGAAGAGGAAGTTCTGCGGGTCGGCATAGTCGCCGATCCACCCGGCACGGGCGATTTGGTGCGATTTGTCGTCCCGCAGCATCGCGTAGTGGGCCGACAGGTCGCGCTGGTTGAAGGTGACCTCGACGCCGAGCGGGCGCCACATCTCGGCGATGGCGGTGGCCGTGTTACGGTGGTCCTCGGCCGTGTTGTAGCTGATCTCGAGTTTCAGCGGGTTGTCCGGGCCGAAGCCGGCCTCGCCCAGGAGGCGGATCGCCTCGTCCTCGCGGTCCAGCATGGAATCGTGCGCGTAGGCCAGCTCCGGCTGATCCTCCACGTAGTTGGACACTCCCGGCGGCACGAGGCTATAGGCCGGCAGCATCGAACCGGAGAAGATCTCCTCGGCCAGGAACTCGCGGTCGACCGCCATCGACAGCGCCTGGCGCACCCTCACATCGTCGAACGGCGCATGCGCACCGTTGACGGCATAGTAGTAGGTGCCCAGGAACGGGGCGACGTGAAGCTGGTCGCCGAGGCGGGTCTTGATCGAGGCGAGCTGTTCGCGCGGGACCTCCTGGCACGAGTGCACCTCCCCCGCCTCGAAGCGGCGCAGGCACGTCGCCCGCTCCTCGAAGGGCAGATACTCGATCCGGTCGATGGCGACGCTGTCCGCGTCGTGGAAGCTCGGGTTCTTCTCCATCACCAGCTTGTCGTTGGGGGTGAAGGAGACGAGCTTGTAGGGCCCGTTGGAAACGAAATTGCCCGGCTGGACGAAGGCGTTGCCGAATTTCTCCACGCTCGGCGGATGCACCGGCAGGCTGGTCTGGTGGGTCAGCAGCTCGACGAAATAGGGCGTCGGCGCCTCCAGCGTGATCTGGAGCGTCTGGTCGTCGACCGCCTCCACGCCGAGGCTGTCGAGCGCCATATCGCCCTTGTTGATGGCCTCCGCATTTTTGATCGGATAGAGAATGTTGGCGTATTTCGCGCCCGTTTCCGGGTTCATGATCCGCCGCAGCGAATAGACGAAATCGCCGGCCGTGACGGGGCTGTCGTCGGACCATTTGGCATCGTCGCGCAGGTGGAACATGTAGGTGAGGCCGTCGTCCGACACCTCCCAGCTGGTCGCCACGCCCGGCGCGATGCCGCCCTTGGCGTCGTTGATGACCAGCCCCTCGAGCAGATCGCGCAGGATATGCGCCTCCACGACGGTGGACGTCTTGTGCGTGTCCAGCGTTTCCGGATCACCCGAGGAGCCGCGGTAGTAGGTGGCGGCCTCCGCGTGGGCTGCCGCGCCAAGCGCGAGCGCCACCAACGCCGTCATTGTGAGCCTTGCCGTGCGCCGCATCGCTGCCTCCGGGGTTCGTGGGCCAACGGCGCGATGCCTCGTCGCATTTCGGCATGCCGGCATCGCGCGACAGTGCGATTGGACACGCGCCGGCAACGGCCGTCAATGCGGACCGAAAGACGCATGACGCCCGGGCCGATAGCCGCGCTCCGGTGGCCCGGCAGCACCCCAGGCGAACCGCCCCGAACGCCGCCGGCACGACGGCAATTCCCGCCGGCACCCGCCGGGCAATGAAAAACGCGTGATCGACGCCGGCGGGTGCTAGTGCCGGAAGTGGCGCATGCCGGTGAAGACCATGGCGAGGCCGCGGGCGTTGGCGGCGTCGATGACTTCCTGGTCGCGGCGCGAGCCGCCGGGCTGGATCACCGCGGTGGCGCCCGCCTCGGCGATGGCCTCCAGGCCGTCGGCGAAGGGGAAGAAAGCGTCGGAGGCGGCCACCGCGCCGATGGTGCGCGTCTCGCCCTCGCCGGCCTCGCGGGCGGTGTCGGCGGCCTTCCACACCGCGATGCGGGCCGCGTCGACGCGGCTCATCTGGCCCGCGCCCACGCCCACCGTCGCCCCGCCCTTGGCGAACACGATGGCGTTGCTCTTGACCGGCTTCACACAGCGCCAGGCGAAGCGGAGGTCGGCCCACTCCGCCTCGGTCGGCGCGCGCTCGGTGACCACGTCGCCCGCCCCGGCGGCAAGGCCGCCCGCGTCGCCCCCCTGCACCAGATAGCCGCCGCTGACGCTCTTCACCGTCAACGCGCCACGATCCGGCAAGGCGCCCGAGAGGAGGACGCGCACGCCCGGCTTGCCGGCGAGGATCGCGAGCGCTTCCGGGCTCGCCGCCGGCGCGATCACCACCTCGGTGAAGATTGCGGCGATGGCGGTGGCGGTTTCGGCGTCCAGCGCTTCGGTGAGGGCGATCACGCCGCCGAAGGCCGACACCGGGTCGCAGGCGAGCGCCTTGCGATAGGCCTCCGCGAGGCTCCCCCCCACCGCGATGCCGCACGGGTTGGCATGCTTGACGATGACCACCGCGGGCGCGCCGGCGAACTCGGCCGCCGCCATGAAGGCCGCGTCCGCGTCGGCGACGTTGTTGTAGGAGAGCGCCTTGCCCTGGACCACCTGCGCCCCCGCGAGGCCGCCCCCTTGCGCAGCGGCGTAGAAGCCGGCCGACTGGTGCGGGTTCTCGCCATAGCGCATCTCGAGGATGCGCCGGCCGCCGAAGGTGCGCCAGACGGTGTGGTCGACGGCCACCTCGTCCGCCTCGCTCTCGCCGCCGAGCCAGCCGGCGATCGCCGCGTCATAGGCCGACAGGCGCGCGAAGGCCTTGGCCGACAGGCGCCGGCGCATGGCGAGCGGGATCGTGCCGGCCGCCGCCTCCATCGCCTCGGCGACGGCATCGTAGTCGGCCGGATCGACGACGATGCCGACGCTGTGGAAGTTCTTCGCCGCGGCGCGCGTCATGGTCGGGCCGCCGACGTCGATCACCTCGACCATCTCGGCCTCGTTCCTGCCGGTGCCGATGGCCGCCTCGAACGGGTAGAGGTTGCACACCACGAGGCCGATGGGGGCGATGGAATGCGCTTCCAAGGCCGCCACGTGGGCGGGGTTGGACAGATCGGCGAGCAGGCCGCCGTGCACGGCCGGGTGCAGCGTCTTCACGCGCCCGTCGAGCATTTCGGGGAAACCGGTCACGGCGGCGACGTCGCTCACCGTAAAGCCCGCCTCGCGCAACGCGCGCGCCGTGCCGCCGGTCGACACCAGTTCCACGCCCAGCGCCACCAGGCGCCCGGCGAATTCGGCAAGGCCGGTCTTGTCGGAGACCGACAGGAGGGCGCGGCGCACGGGCAGCTCGGAAGTCATCTACGTTTCGTCCTTCTCGCGGGGGCCCTCGCCGACCGGCGTGGCATGGCGGGCGATGTGCCAGCGGATCGTGTCGTCGGTCAACGTGTTGCCGGCGATCACGATCTGTACGGTGCGCCGCACCTTGTGCGGTTCGGTGAGCACCACACTGTCCTCCAGCGCAAGGATCGGCCCCTCATCGAGGCCGAACATCCACAGCGCACCGTCGGGCAAGCGCAGCATCGCGTTGCGGCGCGGCTTGTCGAGCCGCACGCGGATGCCGGGATAAAGGTGGAAGCGGATGGCGAACGGCGCGCCGGCGAGCTTGTCGTTGCCGAGGACACGGTCGGTGCCGTCGAGCCACAGCCCGTCCTCCGCCAGCGCCAGCGTCCGCTCGTGCAGGATGCCGAAATGGCTGCGGTAGCCGTCGTGCACGGCGCGCACCCCATAGGGCTCGCGCGTCACCTCCACGGCGCGCGGGCCGGCGAACAGCACCGGGCCGAGCGCCCTGGTCAACGGCCACAGCCCCAGGACGCGCGCGGACGAGCGGTCGGACAAGGTGAGCGTCGACTGGGCGGCGGTGGCGCGGGCCGCATCGACCCAGGCCGCGCGCGCCTCCCCCAGCGCGCCGCATCCGACCACGAGGCGCGTGCCCGCGTGGGACAGCTCCATGGCCAGCGCGCTCGCGTACGCCTCGCGCGCGAAGGCGGGCGGCGGCGCGAGGCCGGTGTCCACCAGCACCGCCGTGTCGCCCGCCTCCAGGCGCTGGAAACCGCTGTAGCGGGCGTTCTCGCTGGCCTTGCCCTTGATGTCGTCGTAGCCGTCCAGCGCCTTCAGCACCCGCGTTGCAACGGGGTGCGCGCCGTGGAAGGCGGCGAGGTGGCCGTCGGTATGGGTGAAGAAGCGCAGCATCGGCAGCATCTTGTCGATGGCGCCGCCGATATGGGGCGGGATCGGCTGCTGGCGCCGCACCAGCGCCTCGCGCACCGGCACCAACAGCGACAGGAGCCGCACCAGCGCTTCGGGGTTGCGCGACAGGTGGCCGCCGTCGGGCAGCACCTGGGCCCGCAGCAATTCGCCGAGGTAGGACAGCGCCCATCGTTGCAGGCGCGTCTGATCGGCGAGCACGGTGCCCGCCAGCGCCAGCGCCGACACCACCTCGATCTTGGCCAGCGAGGGCGGCAGGCGCGTGGCCGCGCGCTCCAACCGGCGCAGATGCCGCCCAATGGCGCGCATGAAGGTGAGGCGGAACTGGGTGTCGGCGCCGGCCAGCAGCAGCGGCGATTCCACCAGCCAGGCCGTCAGGCGGGAGGCCGTGACCGTCGGCTCCTGCGCCCGGCGCGATTGCGCGGACTTGGCCGCGAGCCACTCCTCGCACAGCGCCCGCGCGTTGGTGGAGGACAGCTCCGACGCGTTGGCCTCCAGATGGATGAGCCAGGAAAAGCCGTGCAGCGCCCGCTCCCACGCCGGCGACGGCGGCTCGAGCGAGAACGGCGAGCGGCCGGCGCTGTCGACGCTCTCGCCGGCGAGGTTGAAGACACCGGCATAGATGTCGGCAGCGACGGCGGCATCGCAATCGAGCAGCGTTTCGGGCGCGAACAGGATGCGCGAGGGGGTGCCGGCGAGCTTGCGCTGCCACAGCGCGGCGCCGACGCGGGCCATCACGGCCGCCCCGCTCTGGCGCACGGCAAGGCCGGCCAGCGCGCCAACGCCGGCCCGGCGCGGCTCGCTCCCCTTGCGGCGCGCCATCACAGGCCGCCCCGGCCCGGCCCCGTGCGGGTGCCTCGTATGAAAAACGAAAATGACATGCGGCTCGCCTTTTCGCTTCCATCGGCGCCAAGGGCAACGCCTTTGCGCATCAGCGCGCCGGCGTTCCCGGTCAGCGCCGGCGGAAACGGGCGGCGAAGAACCCGTCGAGCCCCGCGAGACCTTGCGAATCCGGCAGCGCCTGGTGCGGCAGCGTGCGCACCACGCCCGCCGCCGTCGCAAAAGCCGCCGCCGGCCCCTCCGCGATGGGCTCGAACATCAGCGCCGGCACCTCGGCCGCGATGAAGTCGCACTGGCGCTCCCCCTCCTCCGGCTCGAGCGAGCATGTCGCATAGACGAGGAGGCCGCCGATGCGCACCCGCTCGGTCGCATGGCGGATGAGGCTCTGCTGCATGTGGGCCAAGGTGGCGATGTCGGCGGCGCTCTTCGACCAGGCGACGTCGGGCTGGCGGCGCAGCGTGCCGGTCGCCGAACAGGGCGCGTCCAGGAGCACCCCGTCGAAGGTTCCGCCAACGTTGCGCGCGTCCGCCACCACCACCTCCACGCGCTCGGCGAGGTGGGTGCGGGCGAGGTTGGCGGCCAGCCGCTCGGCGCGGGCCGGGTCGAGCTCCACCGCCGTCACCCGCGCGCCGGCGGCGGCGAGCTGCATGGTCTTGCCCCCCGGCGCGGCGCACAGGTCGAGGATGTGCTGGCCCTCGACATTGCCGAAGGCGAGCGCGGGGAGCTGGGCCGCGACGTCCTGCACCCACCACCCGCCCTCGGAATAGCCCTCGATGGCATCGACCATGCCGCCGGCGGCAAGCCGCGCGCCGCCTGTGGGCAGCGCCGCGGCGCCCTCCGGCATCGCGCTGCCGGGAGCGAGCGCGAGGTCGAGCGGCGGCTCCTCGCGGTGCGCGGCGGCCATGGCGGCCGCGTCGGCCCTGCCGTAGTTGGCGACCCAGCGCGCATAGAGCCACGGCGGGGTGTTGGCATCCACCGGCAGCGCGGCGACCAGCGCGTCCCGCTCGCGGATCAGCCGGCGCAGCACCGCGTTGGCGAGGCCGGCATAGCCGCCGGTGGCGCCGTCCGATTTCAACAGGTCCACCGCCACATTGACGGCCGCATGATCGGCCTGGCGCATGAACAGGAGCTGCGCGGCGGCCGTGCGCAACACCGCTCGCACCGAGGTGGCACGGCGCGGCAGCTTCTTCGTCATCAACGAGGCCAGGATGTGGTCGATATCGCCGCGCCTTCGCACGGCGGTGCGCACGATGGCGCGGGCAAGCGCCGCGTCGCGCGGAGAGAGGGCCTTGCCGCCGCCCGCGTCCAGCACCGCCGAAAGCGGGGCCCGGGTCTCGCACACGGCCTCCACCATCGCCGCGGCCTCCGCGCGCGGATCGCTGCCCAGCGCGCCCTTGGATCGTCCGCCCCGCGTGCCTTTCGGCCGCTCGCGCCGGGGGCGCGAGGGGGAGCCGGCGGCGCTCAGCTCCAGGGTCCGCGGCGCGGCGGGCGCGCCGAGGCGCCGCGACGCGGGCTGCCGCCGCCCCGCCCCCACGGGCCGGACGCGGTCACGGTGGTGTCGATCGGCGCCGGGCTCTCGCCGAGGGCGGCCGCATATTCGCGCAGCTTGGCGATGCGGTTCTGCGTGTTGGGATGGGTTGAGAACAGGTTGTCCATGCGCGCGCCCGACAGCGGGTTGACGATGAACATATGTGCTGTTGCCGGCACCGCCTCGGCCTCCTCGTTGGGAATCGACCGGCCACGCTCCAGATTGGCGAGCGCATTGGCGAGCCACATCGGCTGGCCGCAGATTTCCGCGCCAAGCCGATCGGCCGAATATTCGCGGGTGCGGCTGATCGCCATCTGCACGATCATCGCCGCCAGCGGCGCCACGATCATCGCCAGAATCACACCCACGATGCCGAGCGGATTCTGCCGGTTGCGCCCGAACAGGAACGCGAAATTGGCCAGCATCGAGATGGCGCCGGCGAGCGTCGCGGTGATGGTCATCGTCAGCGTGTCGCGGTTTTTGATGTGGGCGAGTTCGTGCGCCATTACGCCCGCCACCTCTTCGCGGCTCATCAGCTTGAGCAGGCCGCGCGTGGCCGCCACGGCCGAGTTGTCCGGGTTGCGGCCGGTCGCGAACGCGTTGGGCTGGTCCTCATCGAGGATGTAGACGCGCGGCATCGGCAGCTGGGCACGCGTCGCGAGTTCGCGCACGATGCCGTAATATTCGGGGGCGGTGCGCGCATCCACCTCCCGCGCCTGGTGCATCTTCAGCACCAGCTTGTCGGAGTTCCAGTATGAGAAAATATTCAGGCCAACGGCGATGACCAGCGCGATCAGCATCCCCTGTTGGCCACCGATAACGGCGCCCACGCCCATGAAAACTGCCGTAAGCCCCGCCAGGAGCAGGGCAGTGCGAAACCAATTCATCGGCGATCCCAGTTAGAGTGCGGCCATGGATGGGAATATCGATCTCTATCGACCGCACTTCAACAACCCCAATGTGTTGAAATTTAGTGCATGTTCCCCTCGGTCGCGGGAGGCTCCCAACGCAGGACCACCATTTTGTGGCGATCGAACACGTATCCGAGGGGGCCGATGGAGATCGTTTTGACGATCTTCGCGCCGACCGACTTGTAGACGTGCATGGCGGCATCGGCGGTGATGCTCGCCTCGGTGCGCCAGGCTTTCTTGCCGCGCCGGACCACCTCGTCGCCCAGCCAGTGCAGCAATGAGGTGCCGATGCCACGGCCGCGGGCGATGGGGTCGACCTTGAAGCCCTCCAGGTAGAGCTCGTCCGGATGGCCGCGGCGCAGCGTCGCTTCCGTCAGCATGTAGCGCACCGTCCCGCCCACGGGGCCGAAATGCTTGCGATAGCGCGCCGGATCCGGCCAGACGGAGCCTTCCCCATCCATGCGATAGGAAATCAACCCGGCCACCTTGCCGCCCACCAGCGCGATGCAGATCCGGTCCGGCCGCAGGCGGTTGCCGATGAGTTCCTCGCGCACTTCCGGCAGGCCGACGATGCGGTTGAGCGTGGCGCGCTGGGCGACGGAATAGCGGGCCGCCGCGTCCTGCAGGCTGGGCGGGACGGGCGCGACCAGCATCCAGTCGCCGCCTTGCTTGACGATGCACTCGGGCGGAATGTCGAGCTCGGGCGGCGCCGTATCGACGGCCGGCGCCGCGGCGGCATCGGAGCGGGCGGACTGTTCCTTCTCGGCGTCTGTCATTCTCGTGGACCGTCCTCGCCTTTTTGGGGATGGTGCTTTCCCTCACACACCTGGGCAAGCGGGTCAAAGGCGATGGCGAGCCCGCCCACAATTCGCGCGCCGGCGATTGGCCTGCGAGGCGGGGCTTGCTGGCCGATGCCGGCCTCAGCAACCTTCCCGCTCATCCCGATCCATGGCCAGCAGGCGGTCGCGCGTGAGCGAGAAATCACTGTCGCGCCACGCTTTTTCCAGATGCGCCAGCCGCTGGCCGAGGGCGACACCGGCTTCGCCGCCCTGGGCGAGCAGGTCGTTGCCGCCGAGGGGAAAGCGCGGGCGTCGCCAATTGCGCGTGTGCTGCAGCATCAGCGGCAGTTCCACCAGGAAGTCGTTGGTGGCGCGGGCGATGACGAGGCCGTCCGTCACCGCTTCGCTGCCAAATTCGTAGAGCAGCGCGTGCAGGTGCGTCACCGAGTGGGGCGGCATGTGCTGCGCCGCCTCCAGCGCGGCGAGGCCCCGCTTCAGCGTCTTGCGCGAGAATTTGAGCCGCTCGGCCAGCGCCTCGAAGGGGACGCGCTCGAACCCCATCAGGGCCAGAAAACCCAGAGCCGGATGGATCGCCCGCCCCGACACCTGCTCGGCCTGCGCCAGCGCGCTGAAACAATCGACGTTGAGCGGGCGCTCCACGACGGCTTGGAGGATGTCGTGCTCGGCCATCAGCGCCAGAACGTCGACCGCACCGGGAGCGGGCAGCAGCCGCTCCAGCTCGTTCAGGATCCGCTCGGCCGGCAGCGTCGCGATGGAGGCGCGATGGGCGATCACCGCGGCGAGGTCCCCGGCCTCGGGGGCGCCCCTGCCGTAGCTCGCCTGGAAGCGGAAGAAGCGCAGGATGCGCAGATGGTCCTCGGCGATGCGGCGCTCCGCATCGCCGATGAAGTGCACCCGCCGCGCCACGCAATCCTCATAGCCGCCGACATAGTCGTAGCCGTGGCCGGCCGCGTCGACGTAGAGCGCGTTGAGCGTGAAGTCGCGCCGGCGCGCGTCGCTCTCCCAATCGGTGGTGAAGCGAACCGTTGCGCGGCGCCCGTCCGTGGACACGTCCTCGCGCAGCGTGGTCACCTCGAAGGGCTGGCCCTTGGCCACGATGGTCAACGTGCCGTGGGCCAGGCCCGTCTCGTGGACGCGAAAGCCCGCGTCGCCCGCGAGCGCGGCAACGCGATCGGGCGTGAGCGTGGTGGCGATATCGATATCGCCGATCGGCAGGCCCAGCACGGAGTTGCGCACCGCGCCGCCAACCACGCGCGCCTCCGCTGCGTCATTCAAGACCGCGAGCACCGAACGGATGGCCGCCCCCTGCAGCCAAAAAGTCGACAGCTCGAAACCGTTCACGAGGCCAAAATCACCTTAAGTTGAGAAACCCTTGTCATTGTCTACAACCTGCACATGCATGATAGGTGCCTATCCATGCGTGTGCAATTGGTTTTGTACACGTGGAGCTTATTCTTCGCGCGGCCTGAACCCGCCCGGAACGAGCTCGCCGTCCTGGTATTGCGTCGGCACATAGACGCCGGTGCTCTCGCCGCCCGTCAGCGCGAAGACCACGAAACCGGCAACGACGAGGAGGCCGCCCGCGATGATGAGGTAGAATTTCGCCGGTCCGAAGGAGGCGACGCGCGCTCCCGTCCACCCGTGCGTCGTCAGCCGGTAGACGAAGAAGACCAGGAACGGCAGCAGAAACAGGACGATTTGCGTGATGATGACTCGGATCATGGGGCATACAGCTTTTCGTGCAGGAGGCGGATGAGGGCGGCCGTCACGCCCCAGACGCGTTTGCCGCTGGCGAAGACTTCATAATAGGTGCGCACTTGGCCCTCGTGCACCGCGTCGATGCGGCGATGCTCGTCCGGCGTCATGACGGCGCCAAAGGGGACCGTGAAGATCGAGGCGACCTCGCCAGGGTTGGGCGCCAGGCACACCGACCGGCGCAGCAGCGCCAGCACGGGCACCACCAGGAACCCGGTGCGCGTCAGGTAAGGCGGGGTGACGCCCAGGACCTGAACCGCATCGGGCGGCATCGCGACCTCCTCGTGTGCCTCGCGCAGCGCGGCCTGGGTGGCCGTCTCGCCCGGCTCGATCTTGCCGCCCGGAAAGGCCACCTGGCCCGGATGCGCCGCAAGATGGGCCGCCCGCTCGGTGAGGAGCATGGCCGGCGCGCCCGTCCGGTCCGTGCACAGCGCGATGAGGACGGCCGCCCTACGCGGGTCGCCTGGCACCAGCGATGTCTCGCCCACGGGCGTCCGCACCGCGCTCAGCGCCGCGTCGTCCGCGTCGATCGTAAGGCGCCTGGCGCGCCAGACGAGTTCGTAGAGTACGGGATCGCCGATCCGCGCCCGCTCTACCACGAGCCCCGCCTCGCCCGCCCCCTCGCAGGGGTCGGCAGGCGCTGCAGCGCCCCCTCCGATTTCGCCCCGGTCCATCATCCCTCCGCCTCGCGGGGCACCTCGAAGAAGGTGCCGCCGCTGAACACGCCGTAGCGGCCATCGCGAACCGCGAAGCCCTCTGTTAGCTCCATGGCGAGCGCGCGCGTCAACCGCGCTTCCAGGCCACCCCGTACCGTCACGTAGGGGATGAGGCCGCCCGTGTCTTCCTCGACGCGGAAGCGAAGGGGATGGTCCGGACCGGCCCGCACCACGTCGCCCACATTGGTGCGCATCACGAGGACGGCCTTGTCGCCCTCCCCCTCGCGCGCCATCTCGACCGCTTGAAAGGGAGCGTCATCAACCTCGATGGTTACTTTTTCCACCGGTGTAACGAGCACGAACTGGCCGTCCGGCTCCCGGCGCAGGATCGAGGCAAACAGCCGCACCATGCGCTCGCGTGCGATCGGCGAGCCGTGATAGTGCCATGTTCCGTCCGCGGCGATACGCATCGCAATGGAACCGCACGCCTTTGGATCCCACAGGTGGACCGGCGCGGCGCCGCCGCCCAGCGCGGCCGCGCGCTGCAACAGCCCGCTAAGCGGTCCGCCGGCATCGCCCAAGCTGTTCTCGGTCTCTCCCACCGCGTGGTCTCCCCGTTGCATCGTCCTTCGCGATGGGCAACCCTATCACCCGTCGGACGTCGTGCGCCGCTCGAGCGCGGTCCGCACCATGGACAAATGGTTAGGCGACGCCGGCCCGTTCCTTGCTTTTTACTTTGGCTCCCGAGGCGCCCTGTGCGCACCCCTGCGGAGAGATGATACGATGAACGAGACTGTGCTCGTTGAGCGCGATGACGAGGCGCTCGAGGCCGAGGCGGAAGCTGCGGTGGCCCGTCTCGTTGCGGCCAGGGCGGAAATCGACCGGATCATCTTTGGTCAGAGCAACGTGGTGGAGCGCTCGCTGACGGCCGTTTTGTGCGGCGGCCACGCGCTGCTCGTGGGCGTCCCCGGGCTCGCCAAGACCAAGCTGGTCGCCACCCTCGGCACCGTGCTGGGGCTCGACGACCGGCGCATCCAGTTCACGCCCGACCTGATGCCGTCCGATATCCTGGGCGCCGAGGTGCTGGAGCAATCCACCACCGGCGAGCGGACCTTCCGCTTCATCAAGGGCCCCGTCTTCGCCCAGCTTCTGATGGCGGACGAGATCAACCGCGCCTCGCCGCGCACCCAGTCGGCGCTGCTGCAGGCGATGCAGGAAGGCATTGTCACCATCGCCGGCCACGCCCACGCGCTGCCGACCCCCTTCCACGTCCTCGCGACGCAGAACCCGCTGGAGCAGGAAGGCACCTACCCCCTGCCCGAAGCCCAGCTCGACCGCTTCCTGATGCAGATCGACGTCGACTATCCCGACCGCGACGCCGAGCGCCGCATCCTGATCGAGACCACGGGGCTCGACGATGCGGCGCCCCGCGCCGTGCTGTCGCGCGACGAGTTGATGGCCCTGCAGACGCTGGTGCGCCGCCTGCCGGTCGGTGAAAGCGTGGTGGAGGCGATCCTCGATCTGGTGCGCAGCGCCCGTCCGGAAGACAACGACGAATTCGCCGGCGACATCGCCTGGGGTCCAGGCCCGCGCGCCAGCCAGGCGCTGATGCTGGCGATCCGGGCCCGCGCCCTCATCGACGGCCGCCTCGCCCCCTCGCGCGACGACGTGATCGCGCTGGCCGAGCCGGTGCTGCAGCACCGCATGGCCCTCACCTACGCCGCGCGCGCCGAAGGCAAGACAGTGAAGGGCATCATCGCGGTGCTGGCGGGCCGCCTTTAGTGTTCTCATTCGCCCGCCCGTCGGCAAGGGAGGGATCGACCGCCACCGAAACGGCGATGGTCGCGGCCAAGGAGGCGGCGGCCAACCTGCCGGATCTCCTGGTGGAGGCGCGCCGCGTCGCGGCCACCGTGGCGGCCGGCTGGCATGGCCGCCGGCGCCCCGGTCCGGGCGAGACGTTCTGGCAGTTCCGCCCGTTTGATTTCGGCGAGCCGGCACGGCGGATCGACTGGCGCCGCTCCGCGCGCGACGACACGCTGCTGGTGCGCGAGCGCGAGTGGGAGGCGGCCCACACCGTGTTCCTGTGGGTGGACCGAACGGCCTCGATGCGGGCCAAATCGCGCCTCGCCCTCGCCTCCAAGGAAGCGCGCGCAGTGGTGCTGCTGCTGGCGCTGGCGGATCTCCTGGGCCGCGGCGGCGAGCGCATCGGCCTCATGGGCGGCCCGCCGCCGACGGCGCGGCGCAATGCCGCCGACCGCATCGCCGAGCACCTTCTGGAGACCGACGCCGAGGCCCGGGTGACGGATCTGCAGGCCGTGCGCCGCAATTCGGACGTCGTCATCATCGGCGATTTCCTCGATCCGCTCGAGGATTGGGCGCCCGTGTTCGCGACCCTCGCCTCGCGCGGCGCGCGCACCCATCTGGTGCAGGTGCTCGATCCGGTGGAGGAGCGCTTCCCGTTCGGCGGCCGCACCCGGTTCGTGGATCCCGAATCCGGGCTTGCCTTCCTGGTCGGCAAGGCTGAAGCCTGGGCAAGCGGTTATCTTGAGACCCTTGCCGCCCACAAGGCGGCACTGCAGACCGAAGCGCGGCGCCTCGGATCGGGGCTGATCGTGCACCACACCGACACGTCCGCGGCGCCGGCCCTTTTGGCCTTGCGCGCCGCGCTCGCCGGCGACGACCGGGCCGCATGACGCAAGCCGAACGCCGCTGCGGCGGCGCACCACGCAATGCCCCCGCGGGGGAAAGGAGAGAGCCATGACCGCTTTCGCCTTCGGCGCCCCCGCCGTGCTTTGGGCGTTGCTGCTGCTGCCGGTGCTGTGGTGGCTGCTGCGCGCCACGCCGCCGCGGCCCCAGGACATCACCTTCGCCCCCACCCGGCTGCTGATGCGGCTGATGCAGCGCGAGGAAACGCCCTCCCGCACGCCGTGGTGGCTGATGCTGATCCGCCTCGCGCTGGCGGCCGTCATCATCCTGGCGCTGGCGCAGCCGATCCTGCGGCCCGAGCCGCCGGCCGCCATCGGCGACGGGCCCCTCCTCATCGCCGTCGACGACACCTTCGCCGCCGCCAGCGACTGGCAGGGCCGGATCGCGCGCGGCGAGCGCCTCATCGCCGAAGCGGAAGCCGCGGACCGGACCATCGTGCTGGTGCCGACGTCCGACCCCAACGCGCCCCTCACCGGCGTCGACGCGGCCAGCGCCCGCGAAACGCTGCGCGGCCTGGAGCCCAAGCCCTGGCCGGCCCGCCGTGCCGCGCTCGCCGGGCGCATCGCGCCCGACAGCGTCGGCGGCGCGGTCTGGCTCGCCGACGGGCTCGGCTCGGACGACGATGGCGCGTTCTACGCCGCGCTGGCCGCGGCCAGTGCCTCGCCGGTGCGCATCATCGTGCCCGAACCCGGCGCCATCCTCGGCGTCTCGGACGTCGAGACGACCGTCGACGGCATGGACATCACGCTGACGGCGGATGCCAACCCCGGTCCCCTGCCACGCACCGTGCGGGTGCTGGACGGCAAGGGCTTCGTCCTCGCCGAGGGCGCGGCTGCGTTCGAGGCGGGCAGTGCCAGCGCCTCCGCCTCGCTGACGCTGCCGACGGAGCTGCGCAACGACGCGGTGCGCGTCGCCATCTCAGGAGAGCGCAATGCAGCCGCCGTGCGCTTGCTCGACGAGCGCTTCCGGCGGCGCACCGTGGGCCTCATCTCGGGCGGCTCGGTGGATCTGGCGCAGCCGCTCCTGTCGCCGCTCCACTTCCTGCGCGCGGCGCTGGCGCCATCGGCGGACCTGCGCGAGCCCACCGCGCTCGATCTTCCCACCGCGGTCGACGAGCTGGTCGACGCGGGCACCTCCGTCATCATGATGACCGACGTGGGCACCCTGTTGCCCTCCACCCAGGACGTTTTGGCCCGGTGGATCAATTCGGGCGGCGTGCTGGTGCGCTTCGCCGGCCCCCGCACCGCCGACGGCATGGACGACCTGGTGCCCGTGCCGATGCGCGAGGGCGCGCGCACGCTCGGCGGCACCCTGTCGTGGGACGACCCGCAGCCGCTGGCCGAGTTCTCCCAGACCAGCCCCTTCGCCGGCCTCGCCGTGCCGGACGACGTGACGGTGACGCGCCAGCTCCTGGCCGAACCCTCCATCGCCCTCACCGAGCGCACCTGGGCGGCGCTGGCGGACGGCACGCCGTTCGTGACCGGCCGGCAGGTGGGCGCGGGCGGCGTGGTGTTCTTCCACGTCACCGCCGACACCTCATGGTCGACCCTGCCGCTATCGGGCAGCTTCGTGGAGATGCTGCGCCGCGTGGTGGATCTGTCCACCGTCAGCGCCGCGCGGTCCGAGGGCGGCCCCACCCTGCCGCCCTACCGGATCTTGGACGGGCTCGGCCGCCTCGTCGTGCCGGGTCCGCTGGTGCAGCCGCTGCCGGCGGGCGAGATCGCCATCGGGCCGAAAAACCCGCCCGGCCTCTACGGCACGGACGGGGCCTATCAGGCCGTCAACCTGCTCGGCGAAGGCGAAGCGCTGTCGGCGCTCGACACGGCCCTTTTCGAAGGCGCAACCAAATTGGGCTATGACACGGACGGTCCGACCGAACTGAAAGGCGCGCTCATGTCGATTGCTGCGCTGCTTCTCCTGGCAGACGCGCTCGCCCTGTTGATCCTGATGGGCGCGCTGCGCCGGCGGCCGGCCGTCGCCGTTCTGGCCCTGGCACTCGTCCCGCTCCTCGGCGCCGCCGACGGCCGGGCGCAGACGCCCGATGCGCTGAATTTCGCCATGGAGGCGTCGCTGCGCACCCGCCTCGCCTATGTCTCCACCGGCGACGCCAACCTCGACCGCATCTCCGAGGCGGGGCTTGAGGGCCTGTCGCTGGAACTCGCCCGGCGCACGGCCATCGAGCCGGCCGCGCCGATGCCGGTCAACCTGGAGACCGACGACCTCGCCTTCTTCCCGCTGCTCTACTGGCCCATTGCCGGCAACACGGCGCGCCCCTCGGACCCGGCCATCGCCAAGGTCGACGCCTATATGAAGAACGGCGGCACGATCCTGTTCGACACGCGCGACCAGGCCGCCGGCGCGATCAGCGCCTCCACTTCGCCCGCCACCCTCGCGCTGCGCAAGATCCTCGACGGGCTCGACATCCCCGCCCTCGAACCCGTGCCGCAGGACCACGTGCTGACCAAGACGTTCTACCTGCTGCAGGGCTTTCCGGGCCGCTGGGCGGGCGGGCCGCTGTGGGTCGAGCAGCTCACCTCGCAGGCGGTGGAAAACCGCCCGGCCCGCGCCGGCGACGGGGTGTCGCCGATCCTCATCACGGCCAACGATCTCGCCGGCGCCTGGGCGATCTCGCCCGACGGCAGCTACATGTTTCCCACCGTGCCCAACGATCCCTACCAGCGTGAGATGGCCTATCGCGCCGGCATCAACATCGCCGTCTACACGATGACCGGCAACTACAAGGCCGATCAGGTGCACATCCCGGCCCTGCTGGAGCGCCTCGGCCAATGAGCGACACCTCCCTCGCCTTCGGGCCGTTCATCCCCATCGCGCTCATCGCGCTATTCGTGGTCGTCGGCCTCGCGCTGTGCACGCTCGGGATGGTTCGACGGGTGCGCGGCTCGCTGCTGCGCGCGTTCGCGGTGGTGCTTCTCGCGCTGGCGCTCCTCAATCCGGCGCTGCAAAGCGAAGTGCGCGAACCGCTCGACGGGGTCGTCGCCCTGGTGATCGACCGCTCGCAATCGCAGCGGGCGGCCGGGCGAACCGCGGCCACCGACGCGCTGGCGAAGGACCTGCGCACCCGCCTCGAGGCAACGCCCGGGCTCGACGTGCGCACCATCACCATCGACCGCCCCGATTCGGATCGCGACGGCACCACCTTGTTCGGCCCCCTCGCCGACGTCCTCGCCGACGTGCCGCCCGAGCGCGTCGCCGGCGCCGTGCTCGTCACCGACGGCCAGGTGCACGACGTTCCGTCCGTTCCCCCCTTCGACGCGCCGATCCACGGCCTCGTGGTCGGCCGCGAGGGGGAGCGGGACCGGCGGGTCGAGATCATCGCGGCGCCCCGGTTCGGACTGGTCGATTCGGTCGAGACCATCATGGTGCGCGTCGCCGACCCCGCCGCCGAGGGCGAGACGGTGGCGCTGTCGGTCAAGGTCGACGACGAGCTGGTGGAACAGCGCAACGTGTCGGTGGGCGAATCGGTCGCCATTGCCGCCCCCATCGACCATGGCGGCGACAATTTCTTCCAGTTCGAGGTGGCCCCCGTCACCGGCGAGCTGACGGACGTGAACAACACCGCCGTCGCGATCGTGGAGGGCGTGCGCGAGAACCTGCGCGTGCTGCTGGTTTCGGGCGAGCCTCACGCGGGCGAGCGCACGTGGCGCAACCTCTTGAAGTCCGACGCGTCGGTCGACCTCGTCCACTTCACGATCTTGCGCCCGCCCGAAAAGCAGGACGGCACGCCGATCAACGAACTGTCGCTGATCGCCTTTCCGACGCGCGAGCTGTTCAGCCAGAAGATCGACGAGTTCGACCTCATCGTGTTCGACCGCTACCAGCGCCGCAACGTGCTGCCGGCGCTCTATTTCGACAACATCGCGCAATATGTGCTCAACGGCGGCGCGGTGCTGATCGCGGCCGGTCCCGACTATGCCGGCTCGCGCTCGGTCTACCACACCCCGCTTGCCGCCGCGCTGCCGGCAGCCCCCACGGGAGAAGTGTTCGAGGAGCCGTTCCGCCCGGAAATCTCCGCTCGCGGCACACGCCATCCCGTCACGCGCGACCTGCCGGGCGGCGAAGCCGAGCCGCCCGCCTGGAGCAACTGGTTCCGTCAGGTGGAGAGCATCCCCACCGCCGGCGACACGGTGATGTCCGGCGCGCGCGACAGCCCGCTGCTGGTGCTCGCGCGCGAGGGCGAAGGCCGCGTCGCGATGATGCTGTCGGACCACATCTGGCTGTGGGCGCGCGGCTACGACGGCGGCGGCCCCCATGTGCCGCTCATGCGCAACCTGTCCCACTGGCTGATGAAGGAGCCGGAACTGGAGGAGGAGGCGCTGCGCCTCGTCACCGCCCCCGGCACGCTGATGGTGGAGCGGCAGACCCTTGCCGACACGGCCGAGCCGGTGATCCTGACCGACCCGTCCGGCACGGAGACGACACTCGCGCTGGAGGAAACCAAGCCAGGGCTGTGGCGCGCCACGATCGAAGCCGCCGACATGGGCCTCTACCGGGCCACCGACGGGACGTTGACGGCACTCGGCCATGTCGGCCCGGCCAACCCGCTGGAGGCGCAGGACCTGCGCTCCGATACGGACAAGCTGGCGCCGATCACGGAGGCGACTCGCGGCTCGGTGCGCCGGCTCGAACCCGGCACGACCGCGCCCCGCGTACTGGTGCGCGCGCCGGGCCGCACCATGGCGGGCAGCGATTGGATCGGCCTCAAGCGGTCCGAGGCAAGCGAACTCGTCGGCATCGACAGGACGCCGCTGTTTGCGGGGTTCCTGGGCCTTGCCATCCTGCTCGCGGCAATCTCCGGAACCTGGTGGCGCGAGGGGCACTGACGTTCGGTACCAGCCCATGGGTGCATCGAAGGACGGCCGCATGACCTACAAACCCGCCGGTTATAACGACGTGTCGGTCTACCTCCTCGTCGCCGACCTACAGGCGACGCTCGGCTTTCTCCAGGCCGCGTTCGGCGCCGCGCCGCTGCGCGTCATCCGTGGCGATTCCGGCGCCATCCGGCACGCCGAAGCGCGCCTCGGGGACACCGTGGTGATGATGGGCGGAGCCCCCGGCGCCCCGCCGGCAAACGTCCATGTCTACCTGCCCGACGTCGATGCGGCGATGGCCAGCGCCCTCGCAGCCGGCGGCACCGAAGTGCAGCCCGCCATGGAAAAGGGCGACGGCGACCGCCGCGGCGGCATCGCTGCCCCCGACGGCACCATCTGGTGGCTGTCCACCCAACTCGGCTAGCTTGGGTCTCCGGAGACCGGTGAGAGGATCAGCCGCCGGCTCGGACGGTCTTCGATGAACAGGCATGAGAACGCACGGAGCAATCGGCGACTGGTTCGTGCGGTGGGTCTCGATCGAGGCTGGCCAGTGCCGGCTGCAAGCGCCGCCTGAACAAAGCTTTTCGGAGCGCGGGCGCGCGATCCGCTCAGGTGGAAGCGCTTGGATGGATGACGGCGTGCTCGCCCGTCGTGTCCGGCGCCGCCTGACCGCTCGGATCAATTCGAGCGGAAGGCACGCCGGCTCGGAGCACCGCCCCGGCCTACCGGCGCCGCGTCAACGGACCCGACACGGTGGCCCGCAGCGGCAGTTGCAGGAGGCGGTGCGCTTCGACCGGCCCCGGCATCACGATGCTGCCGTGCGGTACTCGCTTGAAGCCGGAGGGCCCGTAGAAAGGCTCGTCGCCGACCAGCACGATGGCGGCCGCATCCGTATACCGGGCCGCCTCGATGGAGCGCAGCAGCAGCGCCCGGCCGATGCCCTGCTTGGCCGCCGTCTCGGCCACCGCGAGCGGGCCGAGCATCAGCGTCGGCGCCCCGCCCACCGCCACCGGCGTCTGGCGGATCGCGCCGATGACGAGCCCCCGCCGGTCCGCCACGAAGCTGACCGAGGGCTCGGGGCGCGTTCCCTCGCGGATGCGGCTGGCCGTGCGCACGTGCCGGCCCGGCCCGAAGGCGGACGCATAGAGCGCCTCGATTGCGGGATCGTCGTCGACCCGTTCGGGCCGCAGGACGAGATCGGAAGGCAGAGGACGTTCGCGCACGAAGGATCGGCTGCTCATGTGAAGGACTTTCACAAGCCCCTCCCCGCCCCGCTGTCAATGCGCCACCGCCGCAGGACGTCAAATTCGGCAAGCCTGTATTGCACCGCCGCCAGGCGAACCGGCCCCCTCGCCGAAACGTTTTCAGGGTGTCGATGAAGCCTCGGATTGGTCGGGCGGATGGTTCGCCCGCATGACCCCTCGCATCTGGCGATGCCGACGGCCCATGGGACGCTTGGAGCATCTGATTATGGACAACATCACCGAACCCAGCGCACGCAGCACTCTCGTACTTGTCGACCTCTCTCGCCCGCGGCTCGCCACGCCGGCGCCACCCAAGCGCGGGAGCGCGCCCCGACGCGAGTGCACGAGCCAGGATGGCAGCGCGCGCTCGCTCGTCACCGGCCTCACCGCGACAGGCCTCCGCTGTTCCTTCCTCCGGCCCGGCCAGCTCGATTTCACACCGAAGAACGACAATGCAGCAGTGCCGGCGGACAGCCGTCCCGCCGCGTCCGGCTTCTTGACGGGCGAGGCAGAACTCGGCGGCGCCGTCATCGTCGAGCTGGCGGGCCGGCGCGTGTTTCGCCCGGCGATCAGCCGGACGGACGTGCTGGTTTCGTCGGGCGACGCCGCCTAGCTGGGCGCCGCCCGGCGGCGGCGACTGGCACCGGATCCAAGGCCGCCCCCTCCACGAACGGGCGAAACCCATGAAAATGCATCGTGGCGGCGTCGGACCATGCCGACGCCGGCCAATGCGGCGCGTCGAACGCCAGGTGGCAGGACGCAACCGGGTCCAGACCGCGTTTACAGGTCGGGGCGCACTGTCGCCGACAGTCGCGCCGGTTCGGGCCGGCGCATCGTCGCGGCTCAGGCGGCGGCGCGTCCCTCCGCCACCGCGTGGCAGGCGACAATCGCCTCGCCGGCCGGCAACAGCAGCGGCACCTCGCGCCGGCAGCGCTCGTTGGCGAGCGGACAACGCGGGTGAAAGGCGCAGCCCGAGGGGGGATCGATGGGGTTGGGGATTTCCCCGGTGACCGGGGTGCGCGGCCGGCCCGACATGTCGAGATCGGGCACGGCGTCGAGCAGCATCCGGGTGTAGGGATGGCGCGGGTTGCGGAAGAGGCTCGCCCCGGGCGCCACTTCGGCGAGCCGCCCCAGATAGAGGACGCCGATACGGCTCGCCATGTGCCGCACCACCGCAAGGTCGTGGCTGATGAACAAGTAAGTGAGCCCGAACTCGGCCTGCAGGTCGCGCATCAGGTTGAGAATCTGCGCCTGGACCGACACGTCGAGCGCGCTGGTGGGCTCGTCGCACACCAAGAAGGCGGGGTCGGACGCGAGCGCTCGGGCGATGCAGATGCGCTGGCGCTGGCCGCCGGAGAACTCGTGCGGAAATTTCTGCCCGTCGCGCGCGTCCAGGCCGACCGCGCGCAACAGGTCGCCCACGCGCTCCCGCACCGCCCGCCCGTGCGCAATCCCGAAGGCGCGGATCGGCTCGGCCACGATGGCATCCACCCGCATGCGCGGATTGAGGCTGGCGTAAGGGTCCTGGAAGATCATCTGCATGCGGCGGCGCAGCGTGCGCACGGCGCGCGTGTCACGGCCCATCGTCACGCCGTCGATTTCGATATGCCCTGCGTTGGCCGGGATCAGCCCCACCACGATCTTGGCGATGGTCGACTTGCCGGACCCCGATTCGCCCACCAGGGCGAACGTCTCGCCGCGGCGGATCGAGAAGGTCACGTCGGTGACCGCGTGCAGAAGCTGGCGCGGGATGCGCTCCAGCACGCGGTCGAGCCAGGGCGGGGAGATGTCGAAGGTCTTCGACAGGTCGCTCACCTCGACGAGGGTGTCCGGCGCCGGGCTCACGCGACCACTTCCTCGTTGGCGTGCAGCCAGCACGCGACACGGGCAGCGCCCTTCGGGATCGGTTCGGGCCGCTCCAGCATGCAGCGCGCGAAGGCTTGCGGGCAGCGCGGGTTGAAGGCGCAGCCGGGCGGGATGGAATCGAGGCGCGGCATGGAGCCCGGAATCTGCCGCAGGCGCGGCTCGTTGTGGTCGAGCTTGGGGATCGAGCCCATCAGCCCCACCGTGTAGGGATGCAGCGGATGCTGCACCACCTGGCGCACCGGGCCGATCTCGGCGATGCGGCCGGCATACATCACCGCCACGCGGTCGGCCGTCTCGGCGATCACGCCCATGTCGTGGGTGATCAGCATGACCGAGGCGCCATGCTCGCGGCACATGCGCTTCAGCACGTTGATCACCTGGGCCTGCACCGACACGTCGAGCGCCGTGGTCGGCTCGTCGGCGATGACGAGAACCGGATCGGCCGCCAGCGCCAGCGCGATGACGACGCGCTGGCGCATGCCGCCGGAAAACTGGTGCGGGTAGGCGTCTATGCGCCGCCGCGCGGCCGGGATCCCCACCTCGTCGAGCAGCGCCACGGCGCGATCCATGGCGGCGCGGCGGCCGAGCCCGAGATGGGTGCGGATCGTTTCGGTGAGCTGCCGGCCGACCGTGTAGAGCGGGTTGAGGCTGGTCAGCGGATCCTGGAACACCATGCCGATGCGCCGGCCACGGATCTTGCGCATCTCGGTCATGGGCAGGTTGTCGATGCGCCGCCCCTCCAGGCGGATCTCGCCGCCGGCGATGCGGCCGGGCGGGTCGAGCAGCCCGATGATCGACGTGCCGGTGATCGATTTTCCGGCGCCCGATTCGCCCACCACGCCCAGCACCTCGCCGGGCGCGACGTCGAAGGACACGTCGTCGATGGCCGTCAGGACACCGTTGCGCGTGGGAAATTCCACCCGCAGATTGCGCACGGACAGAACGGGTTCGCGGGCGCTCTCGCCAGTCATTGGTTCTCCTCGGCGAGCTTTTTGAGGGCGGCGATGTGCGCCGGCCCCACATCGCAGCAGCCGCCCACGATGGTGGCGCCCGCCTCGATCCAGGCCCGTGCGAAACGCGCGTAGCCGGCCGGTGTCATCGCGATGCGCCCGCCGATCTCGTCGGCCCCGCCGACGGTCTCGAACCCGTGCGCATAGCCGCCGATGGGCGTTCCGGGGCACAGCGCGGCAAACTCGGCGACAGCGTCGGCCACCATCTCGGCGCTGGTGCAGTTGACCAGGATTGCGTCGACCGCGAGCCCCTCCAGCGCGGCGAGGGCCTGGGCCGGTCTCTCGCCGCCGCGGGTTGCCGTCGGTCCCCGCTCGTGGAAGGTGAAGGAGACCCAGACCGGACGGCCGGTGCTGAGCGCGGCCCGCACCATGGCGGCCGCCTCCACGCCGAGCGTCAGCGTCTCGCACAGGAAGAGATCCACGTGCGGCGCGAGGAGGAGCACCTGCTCGACGGTCTCGCGCTCGATCATTTCGGCGGGCGGCAGGAGGTCCGGCTCGTAGCGGGCGCGCACGGGGCCGAGGGCGCCGGCCACCAGCGCGCCGGGCGCGACCGCATCGCGCGCGGCGACGGCGGCGGCGCAGGCGCGCTGGTTGGCGTTGGCGAAGTGCTCCGGGATCCCTTCCATGTTGCAGCGCCAGCGGCCCAGAGTGCCAGTGCAGGTGCGGATGATCTGCGCGCCGGCGGACAGATACTCGCGGTGCAGCCGTTCCGCCGCCCCCTGCATCAGCGTCGCGACGGCCGCGGCCGCCTCGCGGCCGTTGTGCGCCGGCTCGGCCGGCGCGCCGTCGAGCACCCGCACGGCCGTCATCGCAGGCGCGGATTGAGCGCGTCGCGCAGCCAATCCCCCAGGAGGTTCACCGACAGCACCAGGATCGCCAGCATCGCGCCCGGGAACATGGTGATCCACCACTCGCCCGAGAACAGGTAGTCCTGCCCGATGCGAATCAACGTGCCGAGCGAAGGCTGCGTCGGCGGCACGCCCACGCCCAGGAACGACAGCGTCGCCTCGGTGATGATGGCGAGCGCGAGGTTGATGGTGGCGATCACCAGCACCGGGCCCACCACGTTGGGAAGCACATGGCGCAGCATGATAAGCCAGGACGGCAGGCCGATCAGCTTGGCCGCCAGCACATATTCCTTGTTGGCCTCCACCAGCGTCGAGCCGCGCACGGTGCGCGCGTACTGGACCCAGAACGACAGCCCCAGCGAAATGGTGAGCACGTAGAACGCGCTTTCCTCGCGCGTGAGGCCGGGGAAGAGGCCGCGCGTGGTGCCGTCGATCAGGAGCGCGATGAGGATGGCCGGAAAGGTGAGCTGAACGTCGGCGATCCGCATGATCACGCTGTCGACCGCGCCGCCCACGTAGCCGGCGATCAGCCCCAGCGTGATGCCCAGGACCGCCGCGAACGCCACCGACGCGAAGCCCACCGCCAGCGAGATGCGCGTGCCGTAGAGGATCGCCGACAGGAGGTCGCGCCCCTGGTCGTCGGTGCCGAGGATATAGGAGGCGCTGCCGCCGTTTTCCCAGGCGGGCGGGGTGAGGCTGTCGAGCAGCGACAGCGAGGCGAGGTCGAACGGGTCGTGCGGTGCCACCCACGGGGCGAATGCGGCGGCGAGGAAGATCGTCAGCGTCACGATGGCGGCAACCACCGTGAGGCGCGAGCGCAGGAAGGCGAAGACGAGGTCGCTGCCCAGCGCGCGGGTGACGAAGCCGCGCGGGCGCACCGTCATCATCGCGCGGCTTTCGCGCGCCGCGTTGTCGACCGGCAGGTCGGGATCGTCGTTGGGCCCGGCGCTCATGCGGAGCGCCCCGTCAGCCGGATGCGAGGATCGACGGCGACATAGAGGAGGTCGACCAGGAGGTTGATGATCACGAACAGGAACGCGATCAGCATCAGGTAGGCGGCCATGATCGGGATATCGACGTTCTGCACCGCCTGGATGAACAGGAGCCCCATGCCGGGCCACTGGAACACCGTCTCGGTGATGATGGCGAAGGCGATGACCGAGCCGAGCTGCAGCCCGGTGATGGTGATCACCGGCACCAGCGTGTTCTTCAGCGCGTGGCCGAAATTGACGGCGCGCGCGGAGAGCCCGCGGGCCCGCGCGAAGCGGATGTAGTCGGTCCGCAACACCTCCATCATCTCCGAGCGGACGAGGCGCATGATCAGCGTCATCTGGAAGAGGCCGAGCGTGATCGCCGGCAGGATCAGCGCCTTGAGCCCGCTCGCGGTGAGAAACCCGGTGGTCCACCAGCCGAGGTCCACCACCTGCCCGCGCCCGAACGAGGGCAGCCATTGCAGGTTCACCGCGAACACGAAGATGAGCAGGATGCCGATCAGGAACACCGGCAGCGAGATGCCGATGAGCGAGACCGACAGGAAGATGTTGGACAGGGCCGTACCGCGGTTGAGCCCGGTATAGACGCCCATCGGGATGCCGACGAGGAGCGCGAACAGCGCCGAGACGAAGGACAGCTCCAAGGTCGCCGGCATCCGTGCCGCCAGAAGGTCCGCCACCGGCTGGCGGAACTGGTAGGAGACGCCGAAATCGCCCTGCGCGGCGCTCGAAATGAAGTACCAGAACTGGAGGATCAGCGGATCGTTGAGCCCGAGGCGCTCACGCAGCGCCTCGCGCTGTTCCACCGACGTTTCGATGCCCACCATCTGGTTGATGGGGTCGCCGACGAAGCGGAACATCAGGAACGCGATGAGCGACACCACCACCATGACGATGACAGCCTGAATGAGGCGGCGGATGATGAATGCGAGCATCGCGTTCGAGCCGAAGGGGGACCGTTGCCGGTCCCGCTCCTACTGTTTGTTGACGTGGTAGAACATGAGCTGGTTGTCGGCCCGCTGGATCACATCGAGATCCGACGACTTGCCCCACGCGAGCCCCTGCTGGTGGAGCGGGATGTGGGACACCTCGTCCGTCAGGATGGTGTAGGCCTTGGCGATGAGATCGTCGCGCTTGTCCGGATCGATTTCCTCCAGCGCCTGCGCCGTCAGGGCGTCGACTTCCTCGCTGCAATATCCGCCGAGATTGAAGGCGCCACCCTCGGTGCCCTCCTCGTTGCGGCAGTTGGCGAGGTTGTAGAGCACGTTCCAGCTGTCGAAGGAGCCCGGCGTCCAGCCGAGCAGGAAGAACGAGGTGTCGTAGCCGCCCGAGGCCAGGACCTTGGCGAAATACTGCGATTTCGGCTGCGCGTTGAGCTCGATGGTGACGCCGATGCGCGCCAGCATCGCCGCGATCGCCTGGCAGATCTGCTCGTCGTTGACGTAGCGGTCGTTCGGGCAATCCATGCCGACGGAGAAGCCGTCGCCGTAGCCGGCCTCCGCGAGCAACGCCTTGGCCGCGTCCGGATCGTAGGGGTAGCGGTCGAACTCGTCGGAGCGGGAGAAGAGCTGCGGCGCGATCAGCAGCGCGGCCGGCGTCGACAGGTTGCGCATGATCTTCTGCTTGATCGCCTCGATGTCGATGGCCTGGTAGAAGGCCTTGCGCACGCGCGGATCCTTGAAGGGGTTCTTGCCCTTCACGTTGGAGTAGAGCAGCTCGTCGCGCATGGCATCGAAGCCGAGGAAGATGGTGCGCAGCTCAGGCCCCGTCAGCGCTTCGGTGCCCGCGTTGGAGTTGACCCGCGCGATGTCCTGCACCGGGATCGGGTAGACGAGGTCGAGCTCGCCCGACAGCAGCGCCGCGACGCGCGTCGCATCCTGCCCCACCGGGGTGAACTCCACGCGCGAGATGTTGAAGTCCTTGTTGTCCCAGTTCCACCAGTCCTCGTTGGCCTCGAAGATGGTTCTCACGCCCGTCTCGTGACTGGCGATCTTGAACGGGCCGGTCCCGTTGGCGTGCAGCGACGCATAGTTCGGGGTCTCGTCTGAGGCCGACGTGACGGCGACGGCGTCGTTCGCCTCGGTCCACTCCTTGTCCATGATCGCCCACGTATCCCACTCGTAGTGCAGGATCGGGTTGGGCTTGGAGAGCTTCACCTCGACGGTGTAGTCGTCCACGGCGGTGAACTTGGCGTCGGACGGGATGCGCGTCTTGAGGTCCGAGCCCTCCGCGCGCACGCGCGCCGCCGAGAACACCACGTCGTCGGCGGTGAAGTCGTTGCCGTTGTGGAACTTCACGCCCTCGCGCAGCTTGAAGCGCCAGGTGGTGGGGTCGACCACTTCCCAGCTTTCGGCAAGGCCGGGGATGATTTGCAGGTCCCCGTCGCGCCGGGTCAGTCCCTCATAGGCGTTGCCGAGCGTGGAGAGCGTAAAGGTCTCGTTCAGCGTATAGGGATCGAGGCCGCTGAGCTCGCCCTGGAAGGCGAACTTGAACGTCGAGGCATCGTTCTGCGCCATCGCCATACCGCCCATGGCGACAAAGGCGAGAGCGCCAATCGTCAAACGGTTCATCATTGTGCTCCTCCGACAGCGCCCCTTGCGAAAGGCGCACATTATGTCGCGGTGAGAGTGTGACGAAAACTCGGCGGCGTCCAGCGCCGCACGGAAGCAGGGATCGTGCCGCCGTTCATTTCAAGACGGAAAGATCGATCTGCGCGACCTCCCGCAGCAGCTCGATGAAGCGGTCGGCCTCGTGCTCGGCGATCGCCCGGCCCATCGCGGTCGTGCCCTTGGTGGCATCGCCCACCACGCCGTACGGATTGAGATCGCCCGCCTTCCAGGCGAACGGGTGGCGGCCGTGGGCGGACAGGTGGACGTTGTCGCCGCGCAGGCGCTCCTCGGCGCTGTCGAACTTGGCGACATGCTCCTCGCGCACCAGATCGGGCCGGAAATGGCGCACCAGCGCTGTCTCCACCGTGCCGCCGTGGATGCCGTAGCTGCGCTCGTGCTCGTCGACAAGGTCGGCATCGCCGAAGCGCATCCACGCCGAATGCACCGCCAGCATGTCGAAGCGCACGCGCAGCTCGCGCGTGACCACGTCCAGCATCGCGGTGTTGCCGCCGTGCGAATTGGCGAACACGATGCGCCGCACCCCGGCCCGCGCGATGCTGGTGCCGATCTCCAGCCACGCCTTGATCGCCGTTTCCCACGACAAAGTGATCGTGCCGCGATAGGCGATGTGCTCGTTGGACTTGCCGACAGCCTGCACCGGCAGGAAGCTCGCCGGAATGTCGGCCGGCAGGCGTTCCACAACCGTGCGCACCATGCCCTCGCCGATCAGCGTGTCGGTGCCCAGCGGCAGGTGCGGGCCGTGCTGCTCCACCGCCGCCGTGGGGACGATGGCGATCCACCCGTCGGTATCGGTGGAAAAGTCCAGCGCCGTCATGTCTGCCCAGTAGGGCTTCGGCAAGGCCATCGCCGGGCTCCCAATCGTTGCGCCGTAGTCGTTGCGTCGCAGTCAATGCGCCGTAGTCGTTGCGTCGCAGTCAATGCGCCGTAGTCGTTGCGCGCAGTCAATGCGCCGTCACCAATGCGCGCAGTCAATGCGCGGCTGTCAATGTCCGGGCGCCCGCACCCGGTCAAGGGGCCACCGCCGCGATCGCCTCCACCTCTACCACGAACGCCTCGCGGGTGAAGCCGCCCACGATCATCAGCGTGGACGCCGGCGGCGGGTCGGCGACGAAACGGTCGCGCGCGGCCATGTAGCCGGCCAGGTGCTCGCGCCCGGTCACGAAGGCGTTGAGCCGCACAAGGGCGGAAAAATCCGCCCCCAGATCGGCGAGCACCGCGCCGATATTGGCAAAGCACAGCGCGCTCTGCGCCTCGGCGCCCTGCGCCACCGCATCGTCCGGACCGATGCCGAGCTGGCCGGAAAGGAAGACGAGGCGCATGCCCGGCGGCACCTCCACGGCGTGCACATATTTGGCGAACGGGGCGCGAATCGTTGCGGGAGTGCGGTGTTTCAGCATCGTGCGGGGCCTCGGCAGGATGGAATCGTCGGCACGATCCTTGCACACTCGCGAATGGCCGGCACCCGCGGTTGCACGCCGTCGCGGCAATGTTAAGGATGCCGACGAACGCAGCGGAGAAACCAAGATGACAGCCACCAAGGTGCCGGAACGGCTCATCCTTTCGCTGGCCGGTGCGGCGTTGACGCTCGCCGTCGCGGGTCCCGCGGCTGCGCAGGATCTGGCCGAAGTCACCTTCGGCACCAACTGGCTGCCGCAGGCCGAGCACGGCGGGTACTACCAGGCGCTCGCCGACGGCACCTACGAGGAATGCGGCCTCAAGGTCACCATCCAGCCCGGCGGCCCGCAGGTAAACAACCGCGCGCTGCTGATGGCCGAGCGGATCGACTTCCTGATGGGCGGCAACCTGCTGCTCGCCTTCTCCGCCGCCGAGCAGAAGATCCCGCTCAAGGTGGTCGCGGCGCACTTCCAGAAGGAGCCGCAGATCATCATGAGCCACCCGGGCGTGGGCTTCGACACCTTCGAGAGCCTCACCGGCGCCAAGCTCTTCATCGGCGACCTCGGCTTCCAGTCCTTCTATCGCTGGATGATCGACGAGTACGGCTTCAAGGCCGAGCAGCGCCAGCCCTATACGTTCAACCCCGCCCCCTTCATCGCCGACAAGATGTCTGGCCAGCAGGGCTACCTCACCTCCGAGCCGTTCGCGGTCGCGCGCGAAGGCGGCTTCGAGCCCAACATCTTCCTCCTCGCCGACTACGGCTTCAACTCATACTCCACCACGGTGGAGACGATGCAGTCCACCATCGACGCCCACCCCGAGCGCGTCGCCTGCTTCGTCGATGCCTCCACCAAGGGCTGGTACACCTACCTCTATGGCGATCCTTCCAAGGCCAACGCGCTGATCAAGGAGGCCAACCCGGACATGACCGACGAGCAGATCGCCTTCTCCATCGAGAAGATGAAGGAGTACGGCATCGTCGATTCGGGCGAAGCGCTGGAGGTGGGCATCGGGGCGATGACGGACGAGCGCATCACGTCGTTCTACGAAAAGATGGTTTCGGCCGGCGTCGCACCGGCAGGCATCGACCTCGCGTCCACCTATACGCTCGAGTTCGTCAACAAGGGTGTCGGCCTCGATCTCAAGAAAGAGCTGACGGGCCAGTAGCGCGTTGCCGGCCACGGCGGTGCCGCATGCGACCACGGGCGCAACGATCGTGCGCCTGGAGAATGTCGGCAAGACGTTCGAGAACGGCACCTGTGCGCTCTCGGGCGTCGAGCTTTCGGTGCCGCGCGGCGCCTTCCTGTCGCTGCTGGGCCCGTCGGGCTGCGGCAAATCCACGATCCTGCGGCTGATCTCCGGGCTCGACCGGCCCACCGAAGGCTCCATCTTCTGGGCCGGCGAGCGGCGCCGGCGCGACGTCGGCTTCGTGTTCCAGGAGCCGACGCTGATGCCGTGGGCGCGCGTCTTCGACAATGTCTGGCTGCCGCTGCGGCTCGCGGGCATCTCGCGGCGGGCGGCCGAAGGCACGGTGATGGGCGCGCTCGAAGCGGTCGGCCTCGCCGATTTCCGCCACGCCTTCCCGCGCGAACTGTCGGGCGGCATGAAGATGCGCGTGTCGATCGCGCGGGCGCTGGCGACCGACCCGGAAGTCCTGCTGATGGACGAGCCGTTCGCCGCCCTCGACGAGATCACCCGCTTCAAGCTCAACGACGACCTCCTGCGGCTGTGGGCCGACAAGGGGTGGACGGTGATCTTCGTCACCCACTCGGTGTTCGAGAGCGTCTACCTATCGAGCGAGATCGCGGTGATGACCAACCGGCCCGGCCGCATCGCCGAACAGATCGCGGTGGAGGAAGCGTTTCCGCGCGAAGAGAGCTTCCGCACCTCGGCGCGCTTCGCCGAAATCGCGCGCCGCACCTCGGAGGCGCTGTCGCGGGCGATGGCCCCCGCGCCATGACGACCGACCCCGCCGCCCGCCCCGACCACGCGCCGCAGCGCGAGTTTTCCGTCTCCGCCGAGAGCGGCACGGCAAAGCGCAACGACACCTTCCTCAAGGTGGCGCTGCCGCTATTGGTGGTGACGCTGCTCGTGCTCGGATGGGATCTCGTCGTCCTCATCAACGACATTCCGCAGTACATCCTGCCGCGCCCGGTCAATGTCGCGAGCACCATCTGGTCGGACTGGGAGATCCTCGGCCCGGCGCTGGTCAACACGCTGACCATCACGCTGGCGGCGCTGTTCCTGGCGACCGTCGGCGGCGTCGCCATCGCCATCGGGCTCACCCAGTCGCGCATCGTGGAGTTCTCGTTCTTCCCCATCGCGGTGGTTCTGCAGGTGACGCCCATCGTCGCGATCTTCCCGCTCATCAACATCTACGTGCCCAACATCTACGCCAAGCTCCTCTTGTGCGCGTGGATCGTGGCGTTCTTCCCGATCCTCGCCAACACCACGCTGGGGCTGAAATCGGCGGACCGGAATCTCGAGGATCTGTTCCGCCTCTACGGCGCGAGCCGCGGCCAGCGGCTGCGCTATCTCGCGCTTCCGACGGCGATGCCCTACTTCCTCGGCGGCCTGCGGATCGCCGGCGGACTGGCCCTCATCGGCGCGGTGGTGGCGGAGTTCGTGGCCGGCTCGGCCGGGGTCGGCAGTGGGCTCGCCTCGCGGCTGATCGAGGCGGGCTACCGGCTCAACAATGCGCGCCTGTTCGCGGCGCTGGTGCTGATCTCGGCCACCGGCGTTGTCATCTACCTGGTTCTGAGCTTCATTTCACACCGGGCCCTCGGAAAATGGCACGAGAGCGCGATGAAGCAGCGAGGGCCGCGATGAAGCTCGGCAATGCAAAGGTTCCAGGCTGCTTCCTGCCGGGCTCCGTGGCCGAGTTCGAGACCGTCGACGTCACCCTCGACGGCGATCGCATCGCGCTGGTGGAGCCGACCACCGCCGGTCCGGCCGATATCGACTGCGCCGGCGGCATCCTGGTGCCGGCCTTCGTGGACCTGCACACCCACATCGACCAGGGCCACATCTGGCCCCGCGCACCCAATGCGGACGGCTCGTTCGGCGCCGCGCTGCGCGCCGTCGAAGCGGACCGGGACGCGCGCTGGTCGGGCGCGGACGTGGCGGCGCGGCTGGAGTTCGCGCTCGCCTGTGCCTATGCGCACGGCACCGCGGCGGTGCGCACCCACATCTCCACGACGCCCGAGCAGTTGGAGATCTCCTGGCCCGTGTTCGCGCAGATGCGTGCCAAATGGGCCGACAAGGTGATCCTGCAAGGCTCCAGCCTGTGCCCCATCGAGGACATTCCCGAAGACCCCTCCGCGCTGTTCGATGCCGTATGCGGGCACGGCGGCATGGTGGGCGCCTTCCTCTACCGCACGCCCGTGCTGCACCGCCGCCTCAATGCGCTGCTGGAGGCGGCCGAGGACCGCGGCCTCGACGTCGACCTGCACGTCGACGAGGTGCTCGACCCGGCATCCGACATCCTGGCCGACGTGGCGACGGTGGCGCGCAATATCGGCTTCTCCGGCACCATCACGTGCGGCCACTGCTGCTCGCTGATGGTGATGGACGACAAGAAGGCGCTGGAGATCCTGGACGAGGTGGCGCTCGCGGGCCTTGCCATCGTGTCCCTGCCGATGTGCAATTCGTACCTGATGTCGCGCGATCCCACCGCGCGCCGCACCCCGCGCATCCGCGGCGGCACGCTGGTGCACGAGATGGCCGAGCGCGGCATCAAGGTCGCCTTCGCGTCCGACAACACGCGCGACCCGTTCTACGCCTACGGCGATCTCGACATGGTGGAGGTGTGGCGCGAGGCGACGCGCATTCTGCACCTCGACCATCCGGTGGCGGCCTGGCCGCGCGCTTTCTCCGCCACTCCCGCCGAGATCATGGGGCTGGCCGACCGCGACGCCGTCGCGCCGGGCGCCCACGCCGACCTCGTCCTTTTCGGGGCGCGCGACTACACGGAACTCCACGCCCGTCCGCAGGCCGATCGCACCGTGATCCGGGGCGGCACGCCGATCGACGCCCGCCCGCCGGCCTACGCCACGCTCGACCATCTGTTCGCCTCGCCGCCGGCGTGAAGCGCAGATTGGCAATGGCTTTGGCAGACCCTATCTCTTGCCCAATAGGCGGAGGCAAGACATGGACCTAGCGGCGCTCAGGAGCGATCTTGCCCCGATGCAACTCGAGGACAATCCTCGCATCGTCCAGCAGAAGAGCCGCGACTTCTACTGGTATTCCCCAGTCCTCAAGCGCCAACTCGAGACCGTCACCGCCGATCTTGTGGCAACGCCTCGCGACGAGGACGAGCTTCTTCTGATCCTCGGCGCCTGCTGGCGCAACAACGTGCCCGTCACCGTGCGCGGCGCGGGCACCGGCAACTACGGCCAGGCCATGCCCCTGGCGGGCGGCCTCCTCATCGACCTCAGCGCCATGAACCGGATCAAGCGCATCGGGCGCGGCTTCGTCGTGGCCGAGCCGGGCGCGGTGCTCGCCGACATCGACATAGCGGCGCACGAGAGCGGCCAGGAACTGCGCCTGTCGCCCTCCACCTATCGCACCGCGTCCATCGGCGGCTTCATCGCCGGCGGCTCGGGCGGGGTCGGGTCGATCCGGTGGGGGGGTCTGCGCGACGCGGGCAACATCCTGCGCCTGCGCATCGCGGCGCTGGACGGGTCCTGCCCCACCGTGATGGACCTCACCGGCGATGCCATCGCCAAAGCGAGCCACGCCTACGGCACCACCGGCGTCATCACCGAGGTGGAGATGCCGCTGGCGCCCGCCTACGAGTGGGTCGACGTGTTCGTGTCCTTCGCGGACCTGGCCGCCGCCGTGCGTTTCGGCGAGCGGCTCGCGGCCGCCGACGGCCTCCTCCTCAAGAACCTTGCCGTGATGGACGCGGCCATCACGCCCTATTTCACCCGTCACGCCGAGTTCGTCCGCCCCGGCGAGGCGCTGGTGGCGGCCATGGCGGCCCCGTTCGCGGTCGCCGACCTCGTCGCGCTGGCCGCGCGCGCCGGCGGCACCGTCACCTTCCGCTCCGACGAGCTCGACGAGCCGGCCCGCGCCCACCTGCCGCCGGCCTACGAGCTGTGCTGGAACCACACGACGCTGCGGGCGCTGCGCATCGACCCGGCGATGACCTATCTGCAGGTGCTCTATCCGCAGCCCGACATCGGCGCGAAGGTGCTTCAGATGGCCGCCGCGTTCGGGCCGGAGGTGCCCACCCATCTGGAATTCGTGCGCTTCGACGGCGCGGTCGGCTGCTTCGGCCTGCCGCTGGTGCGCTTTTCCACCGAAGAGCGGCTGGAGGAGATCATCCGCCTCCACGAAGAAGCCGGCTGCCCGATCTTCAATCCGCACCGCTACACGCTGGAAGAAGGCGGCATGAAGCAGACCGACGAGACCCAGCTCACGTTCAAGCGGCGCGCCGACCCCAAGGGTCTCCTCAATCCCGGCAAGATGATCGCCTGGGACAGGCCCGACTTCGACTACGGCAAACCCTACCTGTTTCCGACACTCGCGGGCTGATGCGCGTTCTCATCGTCGCCTGCCACCCGAACCCGGAGAGCTTTTCGGCTCATCTGCGGGAGGTGACCGCGCAGGCCTTTCGCGAGCGCGGCGCGCAAGTGCGGGTCCGCGACCTCTACGCGCTTGGCTTCGATCCGGTGATGGGCTGCGAAGAGCGGCTCGGCTATCACACCGAAGGCGACAACGAGCGCCCCGTCGCGAAGGAACTCGAGCAGCTCAAATGGTGCGATACGCTCGTCTTCGTCTATCCCACTTGGTGGTTCGGGCTGCCGGCGATGCTGAAAGGCTGGCTCGACCGCGTACTGGTGCCCTATGCGACATTTCGGCTCCCAACAGCCGAAACACCGATGCAGCCCGGCCTCACCAACATCGTGCGGTTGGTGGCCATCACCACTTGCGGCGCGCGCTGGTGGCAGTCGAAATTCATTGGAGAACCCGGCCGCCGTACGCTTTTGCGCGGTGTTCGACAGGTTTGTCATCCTCGCTGCACCACCCGTTACGCGGCGCTCTACAAAATCGATTCGTCGAGCCGCGCAACACGCGAGCGCTATGCAAATGAGATATGCCGGCTGATCGCCAGGCTGTGACATCTTGCTGCTTGTGGGAAAGAAATGTATCAGCAGTTGTAGATCTCTATCTGTCATAGAGTCTTCACGGGACTGTGCGACTGGGATCTCAGAGGGATCGATGCCTTTTCAATACGTCAAATCCGCCACTCACCGTCTGGCGCAGGCGGCCAAAGCGCAGCGTACGCGCGCCGGCGTGCATTTGTCGGCGCTCGGCCTGCACCCTGGCCAGGAAGTCGTCCTCAAGGCGTTGGCCGACAAGGATGGGCTGACCATGAGCGAGCTCGCGGGCGAGCTCGGCGTGCAGCCCCCCACCGTCACCAAAATGGTAACGCGCCTGGCCGCTTACGGCTTTGTCGTGCGGCAGGCATCGCCGACCGATGGCCGCCTCGCCCGCGTCTTCCTCACCGAGCCCGGCCGCGCGCTGATCGGCGATGTCGACCGGATGTGGAAGCGCCTGGAGAAAGAAGCCCTCGTCGGGCTAGACGATCGGGACAAGAAACGCCTCAGAAAATATCTGCGTAAGATCGAGAAAAATCTCCTCTCCGCCAACGGCCATCCGACGACCCTCGAGGCGGAAGACGACGAGGACAGCGAGCTCGAAGACGCATCGGCCTGATTTGCTCCAGCCAAGCCTGATTTTGTGAAATTTGCCCCCAGTTTTTCGGACGATCGCCCCTTCGCGGGCATCGTCCTGATGATGATTGCGGCCTCCCTGTTCGCCGCGCTCGATGCCACCGCCAAGTATCTCGGCCAATCGATGGCCTCGCTCGACGTCGCGTGGCTGCGCTATGCGGGTCACGCCGTGCTGGTGCTGGTATTCGTGCGCGCGTGGGCGAATTTCGACGTCTTCCGCACCAAGAAGCCAATTCTGCACCTGGTGCGCGGTCTCAATCTGCTGCTGTCCACCGTGTTCAACTTCTGGGCGCTGCGCTACCTGCAGCTCGCGGAGGCGAGCGCCATCATGTTCTGCTCGCCGTTACTGGTCACGGCGCTGGCGGGGCCGATGCTGGGCGAGCCGATCGGGCTGCGCCGTTGGATCGCCGTCGGGGTCGGCTTCGTCGGGGTGCTGGTGGTCACGCGGCCGGGCACCGGGGCGATGCACTGGGCCGTGCTGCTGTCGGGCGTCGCGGTGCTGAACTACGCCTGCTACGCGATATTGACGCGCCGCATGAACCGCACCGAAAGCGCCGAAGGCCTCTTGCTCATCTCGGCGCTGGTCGGCGCGGCGGCGCTGGCCCCTGTCGCGCCGAGCGCCATCGGTTCGCTGTCGGGCTGGACGATCCCGCTCGCCTTCATGCTGGGCCTCTTCGGCGCGACGGGTCACTATGCCCTCGTCGTCGCCCACCGTGTCGCCCGCGCGTCCATCGTGGCGCCCTTCATGTACACGCAGATGGTGTGGATGATCCTGCTCGGCTACCTCATCTTCCAGGACACGCCCGACCCGTGGACGCTGGCCGGCACCGCCATCATCGCCAGCGCGGGGCTCTACATCCTCCACCGCGAGCGCGTGCGCGGCAAACCGACGGTCGCCGCCACCAACCCCGTCGCGCAATAGCCCTTTTCGCCGCGCGCCGCGTCCGCTACACCCGCGGCCCGCAGGGGGAGGAACAACAGATGCTGACAACGATCTCGGGGTACGACCGCATCGGCGAGGAAAATGCATTCGCCGTGCTGGCTCGCGCCAACAAGCTGGCCGCCGAAGGGCGCGATGTGATCAACCTGGGCATCGGTCAACCCGATTTTCAAACGCCCGAGCACATCGTCGAAGCGGCCGTGAAGGCGCTGCGCGACGGTCACCACGGCTATACGCCCGCCCCCGGCATCCCGGCGCTGCGCGAGGCGATCGCGGCCGATATCGAGATGCGCTCCGGCCTCGCCACCTCGCCGGAACACGTTCTGGTCGTGCCGGGGGGCAAGGTCACCATGTTCATGGCGATCCAGATGTTCGGCGAGCCCGGCGTCGAGATCCTCTACCCGGACCCCGGCTTCCCCATCTATCGCTCGATGATCGAGTTCACCGGCGCGACGCCCATTCCGCTGCCGATTCGCGAGGAAAACGGCTTCGCCTTCGCGCCGCAGGACGTGGAAGAGCGCCTGTCGCCGCGCACGCGCCTCGTCATCGTCAACTCGCCGGCCAACCCCACCGGCGGCGTCACCCCGCCGGACGACGTGCGCCGCCTCGCCGCCATCCTCGCCGCGAGGCCCGACGTGGCGGTGATGTCGGACGAGATCTATGGCCGCATGACCTATGACGGACTGCAGCACCTGTCGCTCGCCTCCTTCCCCGAGCTGCGCGACCAGCTCATCCTGCTCGATGGTTTTTCCAAGACCTACGCGATGACGGGCTGGCGGCTCGGCTGGTCGCTGTGGCCGGCCTCGCTGTACGACAAGGCGCGCAAGCTGGCCGTCAACGCCTGGTCCTGCGTCAACGCGCCGGCGCAGTTCGCCGGCATCGCGGCCCTCACCGGCCCGCAGGATGCGTCGGAGGCCATGGTCCGCGCCTTCGACGACCGGCGCACGGCGGTGGTGGAGGCGCTCAACGCGCTGCCCGGCATCACCTGCGCGACGCCGAAGGGCGCCTTCTACGCCTTCCCCAACATCAAGGAGACGGGCTGGAAGGCCAAGCCTCTGGCGGACGCGCTGTTGCAGGAGACGGGCGTCGCGCTGATCGGCGGGCCCGATTTCGGCATCCTGGGCGAGGGCTACGTGCGGGTCTCCTACGCGGCCGCCAAGGAGCGCATTCTGGAGGCGGTCGGCCGCATCGACGGCTTTTTGCGCGAGTGCGCCGCAGCCTGATCCGCCCCAGGGCGCCCGCACTCCCCCTGCGGCGAGGCATCCACCGCGGCGCAAGCTTCGCTCCAGCGCCGGCGGCTATGAATGCCCCATGTCTCGATGTTTGGCCGATGGCGGCCCCATCGGGCGCATGGATGCGCCCGACATCATGCCCGCGCAGCGTCGTGGGCCTATCGGTCTAGGCCGCACCGTCGAAAAGGGTGAGCCGCTGGGCGAGCACGGGCCTGTCGCGCTCCGTCGGCGGCGTCTGCGGCGTTCCGATGTGCACAAACCCGGCCACCTTCTCGTCCTTGGCGATGCCGAGCGCCGCCTTGGCGTCGTCATCGTAGGCGATCCATTCGCTCAGCCACTGCGCGCTGAAGCCGTAGGCGGCGGCAGCGTGCAGGAGGTTGAGGCAGACCGCGCCGGCCGACATCAGCTGCTCCCACTCCGGTATCTTCACGTGCGGCGCCGCGGTGCTGACCACCGCCACCACCACCGGCGCACGGGTAAAACGCGTCCGCTCCACCTCCATATTGGCAGATTCCTGGGTCTTCTCGGCGATTGCGGCAATCCGCTCTCCCGCGATCACTCGCGAATCGCCGGTGAACGCTATAAAGCGCCAAGGAGCCAACTTGCCGTGATCGGGCACCCGCATGGCCAGAGTCAGCATTGCGTCGAGCGTGCTGGCATCGGGTCCGGGCTCGCTGAGTTGGTTGGCCGGGATGGTCCTGCGCGTTGCCAAATAGTCACGCAATGCAATCATCCTTCAGGCTCCTTCGATTGAACGCCGCACTTTCGGTATGAAAGTGTGGTGAGTGTTGAAATAAAGTGACGGTAGAGACACCGTTCGATCGCCCATCACGGGTGCATCCGACAGCGCCACAGGCGCCAAGGTAGCAACGAGAGGAAACGATGATCCGCTGGGCTCAAGTTCTATTCCTGGCGCTTTTCGTCCTTCCGGCGACGAGTGCCCTCGCGGCGAAACCGCTTCCCAAGCCCAAACCGACGCTCAGCGCCGGAGCCGATCCCCAGGCTGCGATCACGCGTTTCGTCAATGGTGAGGATCGACTTGGCTCCAACGTCGCGGCCTACGCGCCGGCAAACCATCCCACGGCCGTTCGCCCCGCAAGCGATGCACTAGCCTCGCTCTACGTCGTCGGCAAGCTCGCCGACGATGGCGGTCCCATCGGCGACGGTCTGATTTGGCGAGTCTATCAGGACTTCCCCGATGAGACCGGCCAGCTCCCGCTGGTGCACAAGGGTCGCGGTGGCGACCTGGAGACGCGGCTGCCGGAGGGGCGCTACATCGTCCACGCAGCCTACGGGCGCGCCGCTATGTCGCGAGTGGTCGAGCTTCGCGGCCCGGCGAGCAGCGAGACCTTCGTCCTCAATGCCGGTGGCCTGCAGCTCAATGCCGTCCTCGAAGACGACGACGCCACCCGCGCCGCCGACGCCGAGTTCGAAATCTACGTGCCCGAGAACGGTGATCATCGCCTGGTCGGCACGGTCAAGCCCGGCGCCATCGCGCGGCTGCCGGCCGGTTCGTATCACGTCATCAGCAAATACGGCGACGTGAATGCCGTGCGCAGCGCCGACGTCGTGGTGGAGGCCGGCAAGCTGACGCGGGTTTCCCTGCGGCACCAGGCCGGCAACGTGCGGCTCAAGCTGGTGCGCCGCACCGGCGGAGAGGCGATCGCCGACACCCAGTGGACGGTCTATTCCGACGACGGTCAGCCGATCTTCAAGCGCGTCGGCGCCCATGCCAACCTCACGTTGGCAGCCGGCCGTTACGCCGTCGTCGCAAAGCATCGCGACGCCGAATTCCGCCAGCACTTCACCGTCGAATCAGGCGAAGATGAAGAGGTGGTCGTCCTCGCCCAACAGTTCGCCCTGCACCGCTAAGCTCATTTTGCACCGCTCGGGGAAGACCCTGAGCGCAGGCGATTCTCGAGCCATCGCACTCCACCCGAGTTACCGGGCTCGAATTCCGTACGCCGCGCGGCCTCGCGCCGAGTGCACCCAGCGACGGGCACCCCGCAGCGGCGAAGACACACTCCGTCAATCGCCGCACCGGCGAAATTCGGCGGCACCCTCCTGAATTTGCCCGGCGATCCCCCGCCATCGAGGGGAACTAGGGCCGTAACTCACCCGAGCGCCCGCCGCGTCGCAACAAGGCGAAATTTGTCCGGCGACCCCAACGGCCATCAGGGTGAACTCGGACCCGCAACCTACCCTCACCCGAGCGCGCCGCGCCGCAGCAGACGTCGATCGGCGTGGCTGCGTCACATCGCATCGTACGCCGAGGCTGCCATCCCCTGCGGGAACGCCAGTCTCATTGGTCGTTGGCCGCGAAGCCAGATCCCGCGGCCACTACCTGCATCCGCCGATGGCGAGACCCCTCCCGAGGAAATCCGCGCCGTTGCCCAGACGGCGCAATTTCCCAAGGCTCGCAAAGCGGCGCAGGCTTACTCGTCATTGGATTGAAACGGTACTCGGCGTACACTCACACACCCTGTCCGCACCCGGACAGACGGGATCGCCACCGACGCACTTGGCCGTGAACACTCCACAACCTTAACGGTTATCCCCGGTTGCTTGCAAGCGGGACGTTGACAATTCACACGATATCCACAATTTTTGGTTTAGAAGCTTGGGAGGGACGAATGTCTGATTTCGAGACCTACCTGATCCGCCAATGCGGAATGACGACCCAGTCGGCCGCCGCGGTTGCCGCCAGCCTCGCCAAGGTCGACGCTCTCATCGGCCCGGGCGAGCCCAGCACCGATCGCGAGCGGATGTTGCGCCGCCAAGCTCGCGGCGCCATGTCGCCCGGAGACATCTCCAGTTGCGTGGCGGCAATGCGCTCCTACGGGCAGTACGTCGGGATGCAGGCTGCCTGACGGCACCCAAGGGCACACCTCTCGTCCTCCCCTGCGGGGGCTGAGAGGTCCGCTCAAACGTGTGGCTGGTCGTAGACCGCGGCGATCGACGCGTCGCGGGCACGCGATCGGCGCTGACGCCGCCGGCGGACAGCCGGCGACGAGCGGCTGTCGCCTTTTAGGCCTCGGCCTCGGCGGCCTCGGCCGCCACGGCGCGCTCGGCCTTCTTGCGGTCGTTGGGATCGAGGTGGATCTTGCGCAGCCGAATGTTCTTCGGCGTCACCTCCACCAGCTCGAAGTCGTTGATGTAGGAGAGCGCGCGCTCCAGGCTCATGCGGATCGGCGGCGTCAGCTTCACCGCGTCGTCCTTGCCGGCGGAGCGGATGTTGGTGAGCTGCTTGCCCTTCAACACGTTGATTTCCAAGTCATTGCCGCGGGTGTGCTCGCCCACGATCATGCCGCGATACACCTTCACGCCCGGATCGATGAACATCGGCCCGCGGTCTTCCAGGTTGAACATCGCGTAGGCCACCGCGTCGCCGTCGCCATTGGAAATCAGCACCCCGGTGTGCCGCGTGGGGATCGCCCCCTTGTGCGGCACGTAGGCGTGGAACACGCGGTTCATGATGCCGGTGCCGCGCGTGTCGGACAAAAGCTCGCCCTGGTAGCCGATCAGCCCGCGCGTCGGCGCATGCAGGATCAGGCGCGTGCGCCCCGCGCCGGACGGGCGCATCTCCGCCAAGTCCGCCTTGCGCTCGGAAAGCTTCTGGATGACCGTGCCGGCGTGCTCGTCGTCGACGTCGATGGTCACCTCTTCGATGGGCTCCAGCAGCGTGCCATCCTCGTCGCGCTGCATCACCACCTGCGGGCGCGACACGCCGAACTCGAAGCCCTCGCGCCGCATCGTCTCGATGAGAATGCCGAGCTGCAATTCGCCGCGGCCGGCCACCTGGAACGCCTCGCCGCCCTCGGTATCGGTCACCTTCAGCGCCACGTTGCCCTCCGCCTCGCGCATGAGGCGCGCACGGATCACGCGCGACTGGACCTTGTCGCCCTCGGTGCCGGCAAGCGGCGAATCGTTGACGCGGAACGTCATCGCCAAGGTCGGCGGGTCGATCGGCTGGGCCGGGATCGCCTCCGTGACCGAGGGCGCCACGATGGTGTCGGCCACCGTCGCCTTCTGCAGCCCCGACAGCGCCACGATGTCGCCGGCGCGCCCGCCCTCCTCGATGGGCGTGCGCTCCAGCCCGCGGAAGGCCAGCACCTTGGAAATGCGCCCCTGCTCGACCAGCGAGCCGTCGCGGGCCAGCACCTTCACCGTCTGGTTCGGCTTCACGGTCCCGGAGGTGATGCGCCCCGTCAGAATGCGGCCGAGGAAATTGTCCGCCTCGATGGTGGTGGCGAGCATGCGGAACTCGCCCTCCTCCACGCTCGGCTGCGGCACATGCTTCACGATCAGGTCCAGCAGCGGTCCCATCGAGGGCTTTTCGCCGGGTGCGGCGTCGGCGCTCATCCAGCCCATCTTGGCCGAACCGTACAGCACCGGAAAGTCGAGCTGCTCGTCGGTCGCGCCCAGCGCGTCGAACAGCTCGAACACCTCGTCGATGACCTCCGAGTGGCGTTCCTCGGGCTTGTCGATCTTGTTGATGGCGACGATCGGGCGCAGCCCCATCTTGAGCGCCTTGCCGACGACGAACTTGGTCTGCGGCATCGGCCCCTCGGCGGCGTCGACCAGCACCACGGCGCCGTCCACCATGTTGAGGATGCGCTCCACCTCGCCGCCGAAATCGGCGTGGCCGGGGGTGTCGACGATGTTGATGCGCGTGGGCGGGGTCGCCTCGCTCTGCCACTCGACGCTGGTGACCTTGGCGAGGATGGTGATGCCCCGCTCCTTCTCCAGGTCGCTCGAATCCATCACCCGCTCGGCCACCCGCTGGTTCTCGCGGAAGGCACCGGACTGGCGTAGAAGGACATCGATGAGCGTCGTCTTGCCGTGGTCGACGTGCGCGATGATAGCGACGTTGCGCAACGCGCGCTTGTGCGTGGTCATGGAAAGCGGCTCTATTTTCCTGAGAGGTTGCCTGCCCACTGCCACGGGTAGCGCCAAAGCGCCAGCTTTTTTGTTGTGCGAAACGTCGCGCATGCCAGCAATGCCGTGAGCGAATGCCGCCGCGGCAGGGCCAAATGGCTCAGGCGGCGAGCCCGTCGGCCCCCGTCAGGATGTCCTGCGCGCCCTCCGTCGCGCTTCGGGCAAGGGCCGGAACCCCGCCGAGCTGCGCCGCCGCGAAGAAGCGCGCCAGGCTCGCCCGCTCCTGCGGCCGGTCCTCGCCCAAGAGCGCCGCCTTGATGAGATAGGCGCCGCCCGCCGTCAACCCGAATGCGCGCAGGAACGGCGTGGCGCCCGCGAGCGCGCGCTCCACCTCCTCGGCGGCCAGCGCGGCGCGCAACTCGCCCGCCGCCGCCTCCACCGCATCGATGGCCCCCTCCAGGAGCCGCGCCGCCTCGCCCAGATTGCGCGCGTTCTCGCCGCGCGCCTTGGCCGCGACGGCGCGCAGCTCGGCCAGATAGGCGTCCAGCACCGCCCCATCGTCCAGCGTGATCTTGCGGCGCACCAGATCGATGGCCTGGATGCCGTTGGTGCCCTCGTAGATGGGAAAAATGCGCGCGTCGCGAAGAAACTGGGCCGCGCCCGTCTCCTCCATGTAGCCCATGCCGCCGTGCACCTGCACGCCCAGCGAGGCCACCTCGACGCCGATATCGGTGGCGAACGCCTTGGCGATCGGCGTCAGAAGGTCGGCCCGCGCCTTGTAGAAGGGGTCGGTGCGGCCGCGGTCGAGCGCCACCGCGCAGGCGTAGCAGATGGCACGGGCCGCCTGCGTCAGCCCCGTCATGGTCAGCAGCATCCGCTTGACGTCGGGGTGGGCGATGATCGGCGCCGCCCCCTCGAGCCCCACCGCACGCCCCTGGCGCCGCTCGCGCGCATAGGCGATCGCCTGCTGGCTCGCCCGCTCGGCGATCGCCGCCCCTTGGGTGCCCACCGCCACGCGGGCGTTGTTCATCATGGTGAACATGGCCGCCAGACCGCGATTCGCCTCGCCCACGAGATAGCCGACCGCCCCCTCGCCCGCGACGCCATAGGCCATGGTGCAGGTGGGCGAGGCGTGGATGCCGAGCTTCTTCTCCACCCCCACGCACGCCAGATCGTTGCGCACGCCCAGGCTGCCGTCCTCGTTCACCAGCACCTTGGGAACCAGGAAGAGCGAGATGCCCCGCGTCCCCTCCGGCGCGCCGGGAACGCGTGCCAGCACCATGTGGACGATGTTCTCGGTGAGGTCGTGCTCGCCGTAGGTGATGTAGATTTTCTGGCCGAACAGCCGGTAGGTCCCGTCCGCCTGCGGCTCGGCCCGCGTGGCGATGCCCGACAGGTCCGAGCCCGATTGCGACTCGGTGAGGTTCATCGTGCCCGACCACTCGCCGCTGGTCAGCTTGGCGAGGTAGGTCCGCTTCAGCGCCGCGCCGGCATGCAGCCCCACCGCCTCCACCGCGCTCACCGTGAGCAGCGGATTGAGCGCGAACGCCGCATTGGCCTGGTTCCAGATGTCGCTCACCGCGATCTGCAGCGCCATCGGCAGGCCCTGGCCGCCATAGTCGGGGTCGCCGATCAGCGAGCCCCAGCCCCCCTCCACCCAGCGCTGGTAGGCCTCGCGCCAGCCGGGCGGCGTCACCACCGCGCCATCCTGCAGCCTCGAGTGCGCCTCGTCGCCCACCCGGTTGAGCGGGGCGAGCACCTCCTCGGCAAAGCGGCCCGCCTCGGCGAGCACGGCGTGGGTGTCGGCGGCCGCCAGTTCCCCGGCGGCGCCCGCCTCGCGCGCCTCGGCAAGCCCGGCCACCGCCTCCAGGCAGAAGGCGATCTCGGCTATCGGGGCGGTGTAGGACATCGTGCTTCTCCGGATAAGTGCCCGCGGCATGGCTGCCGGCCGGTTGTGTTTTGCCGCGCCGTCGGCAATGTCGGTCTCCAACCAGCCCGCCGCGCGCCGCTTCAACCATGGCCAGGATGCCATAAGCCGTCGCAGCGTTGGCACCAAATGTGAAAGGCCGGGCTCGCCGATGCGCCAAAGCCTTGCAATGCTGTCAGCCGACGATCCGGGCGCGGCCGCGCGCGCCGCCGCGCTGCTGGCCGGCGGCGACCTCGTCGCGATGCCCACCGAGACCGTCTACGGGCTGTGCGCGCTCGCCGCCTCGGACGCGGCGGTGGCAAAGATCTTCGCCGCCAAGGGCCGGCCCGCCCGCAACCCGCTCATCGTGCACGGCGCCGACGTCGACGCCATTCGCGCCATCTGCGTGCTCAGCCCGCTGGCCGAGCGGCTGGCGCAGCACTTCTGGCCGGGGCCGCTCACCATCGTCGCCCGCCGCCGGGCCGATGCAGCCGTCTCGCGGCTCGCCTCCGCCGGCGGCGACACGCTTGCCGTGCGCGTGCCGGCGGCCCAGCCCTTCCGCGACGTCGCCGCCAGGGTCGGCCCCATCGTCGCGCCGAGCGCCAACCGCTCCGGGCGTGTTTCGGCCACCTCGGCCGCTGCCGTCGCCGAGGAGCTGGGCGGGCGCGTCGCGCTCATCGTCGATGGCGGCCCCTCGCCCATCGGCGTCGAATCGACGGTCATTGCCATGGTGGACACGCCGCGCATCCTGCGTCCCGGCGCCATCGCGCAGGCGGCGATCGAGGCGGTGATCGGCCCGCTCACCGCAGCGTCCGCATCCGCCTCCGCCGACACGGCCGCATCGGCCCCGCTCGCCTCGCCGGGCCTGCTCGCCTCGCACTATGCGCCGCGGGCGCGGCTCCGGCTCGACGTGGCGGCATCGGACGTGCGCGCCGACGAGGGCTGGCTCGCGTTCGGCAACGAGGCCAGCGCGGCCCCCGCGGCGCGCACCGTGCGCCTTTCGGACGCACGCGACCTCGACGAGGCCGCGCGAGGCCTATATGCCGGGTTGCGGACTTTAGACGCGATGGGCGTCGCCGTGATCGCCGTCTCGCCGATTCCGGGCGAGGGCATCGGCGCTGCGATCCGCGACAGGCTGGCCCGAGCCGCCGCCCCCAGACCCGAGGATGACATGTGACGCTGATCTTCACCGACGAGATCTACGCCCAGCACGAGATGCCGCGCGGCCACCCCGAATGCGCCGAGCGCATGGCGGCCGTCGTCGCCGCACTCGGCGCGCCGCAGTTCGAGAGCCTCGTGCGCCGCACCGCCGAGCCGGCCACGCCCGAGGCACTCGCCCGCGCGCACCCGCGGTCCTACCTCGATGCCGTCGCGGGCGCCGCCCCGCAGGCTGGCCTCGTCTCGCTCGACCCGGACACCCACATGGGGCCGCACTCCTGGCAGGCCGCCCTGAAGGCGAGCGGCGCCATCGTCGCGGCCGTGGATGCGGTGGCCGGCGGCGAGGCGCCCAACGCCTTCGTCGCCTCGCGCCCGCCAGGGCACCACGCGGAAAAGACGACGGCGATGGGCTTCTGCCTCGTCAACCACATCGCCGTCGCGGCGCGCCACGCGCAGGCGGCCCACGGTATCGGCCGCGTCGCCATCGTCGATTTCGACGTGCACCACGGCAATGGCACCCAGGACATCTTCTACGAGGACTCCAGCGTCCTCTACGTGTCGACCCACCAGTCGCCGCTCTATCCGGGCACGGGCGCGCCCGGCGAGCGCGGCGTCGGCAACATCGTCAACCTGCCGCTGCGGGCCGGCACGGACGGGCGGGTCTACCGGCCGCTGTTCCGCGATGCGGCGGTCAGCGCCGTGGATGCCTTCGCGCCCGAGCTGGTGCTCCTGTCCGCCGGCTTCGACGCGCACGTGGACGACCCGCTCGGCGGCCTCGCGCTGAACGAGGACGATTTTGTGTGGATCACCGACGTGATGATGGACCTTGCCGACAAACACGCCGGCGGCCGTCTCGTCTCCCTGCTCGAAGGCGGCTACGATCTGCCCGCGCTCGGCCGCAGCACGGCCGCGCACGTCGCCACCCTGATGAACGCGTAAGGATCCGCCATGAACGCTGCCGCAACCGACACCGCCGCGCCGGCCGTCGAGAGCCTCACGTTCGAGGCCGCCATGAGCGAGCTCGAAGGGATCGTCGACAAGCTGGAGCGCGGCGATGTGCCGCTTGAGGAGAGCATCGCCTTCTACGAGCGCGGCGAGGCGCTCAAGGCCCGCTGCGAGGCGCTGCTGAAGAACGCCGAAATGCGGGTCGAAAAGGTCCGCCTCAGGGGCGGCAACGCGCCCGACGCCGCCGAACCCGTCGAGGCGTTCGACGACGTGCCGTTCTGACGACCTGTCGCTGAGCTTGCCTGAGCCGGCGGCGACTGCCCAATATCCAGGCACAAGGGTCGACACGGTGGGCTGCGAGGCGTACCGCACCGTCTGGATCGATACCGGGCGCTGCCATGACGACGACGACCCCCCCTGAAAGCGTCCCGCTGAGCCGCGCGCTCGCGCCGGTGGCGGCGTTGCTGCTGGGCACCGGGCTCCTTTATCTCGGCCATGGCCTGCAGATGACGCTGGTGCCGCTGCGCGCGGAGCTGGAAGGCTTCGGCAGCCTCACCCTCGGCCTGATCGGCGCCACCTATTTCGCCGGCTTCCTGGCGGGCTGCTTCGTCGGCCCCACGCTCATCCAGCGGGCCGGCCACATCCGCGCCTTCGCGGCCATGGTCTCGCTGGTCTCGGCGGTGGCGCTCGCCTTCCCCCTCGTCGTCGGCGAGTTGAGCTGGATCTTCTTCCGCTTTGCCACCGGCGTGTGCATTTCCGGCGTCCTCGTCATCATCGAGAGCTGGCTCAACGACAAGTCCACCAGCCGCACGCGCGGCTTCGTGATGAGCACCTACGTCATCATCACCTACCTGGCGATGACGCTGGGCCAGCTCGGCGTCGCCATCCAGCCGCTGACGGGCTTCGCCCTCTTCTCGATCTCCTCGATCCTGATCTCGCTCGCCGCGGTGCCGGTGGCGCTGACGCGATCGGTGCAGCCCGCGCCCGTCCCCAAGGTGCGCTTCCGTCCGCTGCGGCTGTGGCGCATCGCCCCGGCCGCCTTCGTCGGCGCCATCATCGCCGGCGCGATGGCCGGCTCGGTCCTCTCCCTCAGCGCGGTGTTCGCCGTCTCCTACGGCTTTTCCACCAGCGAAGCGGCGACGTTCGCCGCCGTCATCGTGCTCGGCGGGGCGATGGGCCAATACCCCTTCGGCCGCACCTCCGACTTCGTGGATCGCCGCCTGGTGCTGCTTGCCGCCGCATTGGCGACCATCGCGGTCAGCGTTATCCTGATGGTCGTGGCGGGCAGCGTGTCGCCGGGGATCATCCTGGGCCTCGGCTTCCTGCTCGGCTTCGTCATGCTGCCGGGCTACGCGCTGGCCGCGGCGCACGCTTACGACTGGACCGAGTTCGAGGACATCGTGGAGACCAGCGTCGGGATGACCTTGCTCTACGGCCTCGGGTCGACCGTGGGGCCGATGCTGGCCTCGGTGGCGATGCTGGTCATCGGGCCGAGCGGGATCATGCTGGTCGTCGCCGTGTCCGGGGTGATCATCGCGGCCTTCGTGTTGCTGCGGATCGCGACGCGCAACGCGCCGGCCGAGGAGGATCGCGCCGAGTTCGACCTTTACGCCACCACCCCGATCGGCCCTGCGCCCAACGAGGTGGACGTCACCCCGCTGGTGCCCGACCCGGACGACGAGGCGGACATTGCCATGCGCGAGGACGAGCCCGCGGTCTGACAGGCGCCGGCCTCGTCGCCGACGGGCCGCGCGAAAAACGAAATTGGGCTTTTCGCGCGCACGCCCTTGCGCGAGGGGAGCCGGGAAGAGTGAGACGATGAAGACCCTTCGCATCATCCTGTGGCTTGTGGTTCTGGTGGTCGCCGCCTCCGTCGCCGGCGTCTACGTGGGGCAGACGTTCCTGTCCCCGCAGAGCCGCTCGCCGGCCGCCGGCCTCGCTGGTGCCGTCGCCCGCTCCCAATACGAAGACGCCGGCGGCCCCTTCCGCCTGATCGACACCGACGGCGAGGTGATCACCGAGGCGGACCTGCGCGGCAAGCCGGCGGCGATGTTCTTCGGCTTCACCCATTGCCCCGAGGTGTGCCCCACCTCCCTGTTCGACACCGCCGGCTGGCTCGACGCCCTGGGCGAGGACGCGGACAAGATCCAGTTCGTCTTCGTCACCGTCGATCCCGAGCGCGACACGCCGGACGTGCTCAAGCAATACGTGAAGGCGTTCGACGAGCGCATCATGGGCCTCACCGCTGGTAGCGAGGAAGAAATCGCCGACGTGGCCGACCGCTACAGGATCCGCTTCGAGAAGGTTCCGCTGAAGGACGGCGACTACACGATGAATCACACCGCCGATATGCTATTGTTCGACGCCGACGGTGATTTTGCCGGATTCATCCCGTATCTTCCGATGAGCATGCGCCAGAACGAAAAAATAGCCACGGCCGAACAGGACCGCATCCTCGAAAAGTTGCGTGCGCTGGTCGCCTTATGAACCCGAGCCTGGCCATCGGCGCGTGTGGCAGTGCCTTTCTGGTGGCGCTGGGCGTGTTCCTGTGGCTGCGCTTCGGCGACGTGATCTTCGCCGCCATGACCGAATTCGGCGTCCTGATCTGCGGCTAGATCTCCTACTCGTCGCCCGTGGCCTCGCCCGCACCCGCAGCCAGGCGCGCGACATGGTACTTCGCGGAACCGTGCGCGTCGGCGGCGTTCCCGCCCGCCGCCCGGCCCAGGACGTCGCCGAAACCGCCACCATAGAGGCCGAAGCCGATCCATACGCAAGCCGCGCCGCCCACAAGCTCGGCCACGCCCTCGACACCTTCGGCCTCGACCCGGCCGGCGCCTCGGCGCTCGATGTCGGCGCCTCCACCGGCGGGTTCACCGACGTGCTGCTGCGGCGCGGCGCCGCGCGCGTCATCGCGCTCGACGTGGGGCGCGACCAGCTCGCCGCCCCGCTGCGCGAGGACCCGCGCGTCACGATGATGGAGGGCGTCAACGCGCGCGAGCTGATGCCGGGGGACCTGCCCTTCGCGCCCGATTTCCTGGTGTTCGACGTCAGCTTTATCTCGCTCACCAAGGTGCTGCCGGCGTGCCTTGCGCTCGCCGCGCCCGAGGCCGCGTTGTGCGCACTGGTCAAGCCGCAGTTCGAGGTGGGGCGGCAGGCCATCGGCAAGGGCGGCATCGTGCGCGACACCACCGCCGCCGAGGCCGCCGTGGGGCGCGTGGTGGATGCCGTCGCGGCGCTCGGCTGGCGCGTTCTGGGCCGCACGCCCTCCCCCATCGCCGGCGGCGACGGCAACGCCGAATGGCTGATCGGAGCGCGCCGGCCATGAGCATGACCACCTTCCCCGTCGATGCGCTCGACCACGCCGGCGACGGCCTCGCCACGGTGGAAGGGCGGCGCCGCGCCGTGCCCTTCGCCCTCCCCGGCGATCATGTGCGCCTCGGCGACGATACGCTCGAACTGGTGCCCGGCTCGCCCCACCGCGTCGCCCCGCCGTGCCCGCTGTTCAGCCGCTGCGGCGGTTGCCGGATGCTGCACGCCGACGACGCGCTCTATGCCGCGTGGAAGGTGGATCTGTTGCGCGAGGCTTTCGCGGCGGCCGGCCTCGCGGCACCGATCGGGCCGATGGCGCGCTCTCCCCTTTCGGGGCGGCGCCGCATGACGATGAGCGCCAAGGCCGACAGCCAGGGCGCGCGCGCCGGCTATTTCGCCCGCGCGAGCCACGACATCGTCGACGTGGAAAGGTGCCCCGCCCTGGCGCCGGCGCTCGACGCCGCCTTGCCGAGCCTGCGCGCCATCGCGCTGGGCGCCGCCCACGCCCACGGCGAGGCGCGCCTGGTGGCGACGCTGTGCGACAACGGCATCGACGTCGTCCTCGACACACCCCGCAAAAAGCCGCCCAAGCCCGCGCGCGGCCGCCGCAAGGCGCGAGCCGCCCCGCCGCCCCCGCCGCTCCCTCCGCCCGTCGACGATCCCGCGATCTTGCGTCTGACCGTGGATGCCGAGATGCGCTTCACCCGCGAGCCGCCGACGATCGCGCTCGGTGGCGTCGCCGTGCCCTTCCCGCCGGGCGCCTTCATCCAGGCGACGAGCGCCGGCGAGGCCGCGCTGACGGCAGCCGTCCTCGCCGGGGTCGGCACGGCGACGCCGGTGCTCGACGCTTTCTGCGGCCTCGGCACCTTCGCGCTGCCGCTGTCGCGCACCGCCGCCGTGGACGCGATCGACAGTGACGGTCCGGCCATCGCCGCCCTGGAGGCGGCCGCGCGCCACCTCAGAGGCCGCCGTCCGGTCACCGCGATCCGGCGCGACCTGATGCGCCACCCGCTCGGGCCGCAGGAGCTCGCCCGCTTCGGCGCCGTGGTGTTCGACCCGCCGCGCGCCGGCGCCAAGGCGCTCGCCGAAGCGCTGGCGGCATCGACGGTGCCGGTGGTGGTCGCCGTCTCTTGCGAGCCGCGCACGCTGGCGCGAGACTGTGCGATCCTGGTGCAGGGGGGCTACCAAATCACGCAGGTCCACCCCGTCGACCAATTCGTCGCGACGGCGCATATCGAATCAGTCGCCTGGCTTCGGAGACCGTGACCATGACGCCAGTGGAACGCCTCGCCCTTCGCGCGCGCTTCAGCATCGAGCAGGCAGCGCGGGTGGGCTGGTACACCTCGCAGCGTGCCGCGGGCCGACGCCTCGCCGCCCGCGTCGGCGCCGAATTGCCCAAGCCGCCCACCCCAATCATCGAGGCCCCGGCCGGCCTGCCTCCACGCGCGGTCCTCCTGCGCCACGTGCGCGAACTGTTCGCCCGCGACCTCGCCAACGTCGAGGCGGGCCTCTATCCCATGCCGACGCTCGACCCCGGCGGCCTGCCCGGCCTCATCAGGCAGCGGCGGGCCTACCTCAGCGACCTGCCGGAGGTGGTGCGCCGCCGCGCCACCCGCTCCCATCAAGAGCTGGCGCGCGAGGGCGCCGGCCGGCCGCGCTACTACATGCAGAACTTCCACTTCCAGACCGACGGCTGGATGAGCGAGACCTCCGCCGCGCTCTACGACACCCAGGTGGAAACCCTCTTCTACGGCGCCGCCGCCGCCATGCGCCGCCAGGCGCTGGTGCCCATCGCCAAGCGCCTCGCCTTCGTCGACCAGCGCACCACCCGCCTGCTCGACGTGGCGAGCGGCTCCGGCGCCTTCCTGCGCGACCTGCGCGCCGCCTTCCCGCGCCTGCCGGTGATCGCCAGCGACCTGTCCGCGCCCTATGTCAGCCTCGCGCGCAAGCGGCTCGGTTCGGTGCGCGGCAGCGATGCCGTGGTCGCGGCCGCCGAGGCGCTGCCCTTCCCCGACGACGCGTTCGATCTCCTCACCAACATCTACCTTTTCCACGAGTTGCCGCCCAAGGTGCGGGTCGCCGTCGCGGCCGAGTTTGCGCGCGTGCTGGCGCCGGGCGGGCTGCTCGTGATCGTCGATTCGCTGCAAACGGGTGACACTCCAGCGCTCGATGGGCTGCTGGAGCTGTTCCCGCAGCTCTTCCACGAGCCCTACTACAAGTCTTACTTGACTGCGGATCTGGTCGGGTTATTTACTGAGTCAGGGCTAGAGCTAGAGGGTACTTTCCCGGCTTTCTTTTCTAAAGTTTTCGTCTTTCGGAAATCTTAGTGAAAGATAAACCGACAGAGCCAATCCTCTGGCGATTCCACCTGGGAGCGACCACCCACCGGGGTTGAAATGAAGCTGTTTGCGGATCAGGCCCGTAAGACCGTTTTCATCGCAATAGCCGTTGTCTGCCTGATCGCCGGGCTGCTGACGGTGTGGACGCCACTGCCGACGGGAGTGCCGCTGCTCGCGGTCGGCATCGTCATCCTGGTGTCGGTATCGGCCACGGCGCGGCGCTTCGTGCGCAAGGCCCGCGAACGCTCCGCCCGGCTCGACCGCAGCGTCGCGTTCGTCGAAACCCGCGCACACCGCAACATGTCGACGATGCTGCGGCGCACCCGCCCCCTCGCCCGCAAGCTGGAAGCCAAGCGCGCGCTCGACGCGGCCAACGCCGCCCTCGCCGCCACCCGCGGCCGCATGGAAAATCACAAGAACTGACCGGCCCGCCGTCCTGCAAAGCCCGTTTGACGCCGTGACGCCAGCCCTCTAAAGGCGCCTTAAACCTTTGGAGGAAAAATAATCATGGCCGACGGAACGCCCGGTTTCAACACACGCGCTATTCACGCCGGCGCCCAGCCCGATCCCACGACCGGCGCGCGCGCGACCCCGATTTACCAGACCACGTCCTTCGTCTTCGACGATGTCGACCATGCCGCCTCGCTGTTCGGCCTGCAGGCGTTCGGCAACATCTATACGCGCATCGGCAACCCCACCTGCGCGGTACTGGAGGAGCGCGTCGCGGCGCTCGAAGGCGGCACCGCGGCCCTTGCCGTCGCCTCAGGCCACGCCGCGCAGGTCCTCGTGATGCACGCGCTGATGCAGCCGGGCGACGAGTTCGTCGCCTCCAACAAGCTGTATGGCGGCTCGATCAACCAGTTCACCCACTCCTTCAAGAGCTTCGGCTGGAACGTGAAGTGGGCGGATGCCGACGACCCGGCCTCGTTCGCCGCCGCCATCACCGACAAGACCAAGGCGATCTTCGTCGAATCGATCGCCAACCCCGGCGGCGTCATCACCGATCTCGACGCGATCGCGCGCGTCGCCAAGGACGCCAACGTGCCGCTGATCGTCGATTCGACCATGGCGACGCCCTACCTCGTGCGCCCGTTCGAGCACGGCGCGGACATCATCGTCCACTCGGCGACCAAGTTCCTCGGCGGCCACGGCAACTCCATCGCCGGCGTGATCGTCGACGGCGGCACCTTCAACTGGGCCGGCGACAAGCGCTACCCGATGCTGTCCGAGCCGCGGCCGGAATATAACGGCATCGTGCTGGCGGAGACATTCGGCAACTTCGCCTTCGCCATCGCCTGCCGCGTGCTCGGCCTGCGCGACCTCGGACCGGCCTTGTCGCCGATGAACGCGTTCCTGGTGCTCACCGGCATCGAGACGCTGGCGCTCAGGATGCAGCGGCACTGCGAGAACGCGCTCGCGGTCGCACAATATCTCGCCCAGCACGAGAAGGTGTCGTGGGTCAGCTACCCGGGCCTGGAAGGCGACCGCTACAACGCCCTCGCCAAGAAGTATTGCCCCAAGGGCGCCGGCGCCGTGTTCACCTTCGGCCTCGCCGGCGGCTACGATGCGGGCGTTTCGCTGGTCTCGCGGCTCAAGCTGTTCTCGCACCTGGCCAATATCGGCGACACGCGCAGCCTGGTGATCCACCCGGCCTCCACCACGCACCGCCAGCTGTCCGACGCCCAAAAGGTCGCCGCCGGCGCGGGGCCCGATGTGGTGCGCCTGTCGGTCGGCCTGGAGGACGTGGCCGACATCATCGCCGATCTGGAACAGGCGCTGGCCGGCTGAGCGGCCCTGCTGCCGGCGCCGCGCGCCCCCTCACCGGGGCAACGCGCGTCGCGCCGGCCACCGCGACCCACAGGAGGATCGCGGCCATCACCTGGTGGACGCCGGCAAGCACCGGCGGCACCTGCAACACCACCACGGCAATGCCGATCGTCACCTGCACCGCCATCAGCGCCAGGAGCAGGCCCGCCGACCCCCGACCCGCCCCGGCCCGCCAGGCCAGCGCCGCATTGATGACCGCCACCGCCGCGACCGCATAGCCGACCATCCGGTGGTCGAACTGGACTGCGAGCGGATTCTCGAACGCATTGAGCCAGGCCGGCGCGAACGTGAACAGCCCGTCCGGCACCAGCTTGCCGGCCATCAGCGGCCAGGTGTCGGACGCCAGGCCCGCATCAAGCCCCGCGACCAGCGCGCCGAGCGCGATCTGCACCAGGATCAACGCCGGCATCGCCAGCGCCACCGCGCGCACGCCACGCGGCGCGGCCACAGAATCGGCCCGCCCGGCCAGACGCTCCGACAGCCACACCGTCAGCGCCAGGATGATGCAGGCGAGCGTCAGATGCACGGCCAGCCGGTACTGGCTGACGTCGACCCGCTCGGAGAGCCCCGAGACCACCATCCACCAGCCGACGACGCCCTGCAGCCCGCCGAGCGCGAGGAGCAGCACGCCCCACGGCTTGAACCACCCCGGCAGCTTGCCGCGCAGCCAGAACACGACGAACGGCACCACGAACACGAGCCCGATGCTGCGCGCCACCAGCCGATGCGCCCACTCCCACAGGTAGATCGACTGGAATTCGCCCAGCGACATGCCCCGGTTGATCAGTTGGTATTCCGGGATCTGCCGGTAGAGCTCCAGCGCATCCTGCCACGCGCGCTCGCTGAGCGGCGGGATGACGCCCAGAAGCGGCTCCCACTCGGTAATCGACAGGCCCGAATCGGTGATGCGCGTCGCGCCACCCACCACCAGCGTGGCGATCACGAACAACGCAACCACCCGCAACCACCAGACGACCGCAGCATTTTCCATCATGGCGCCTGCTTAGGCTGGCGCGTGCGCCTTGCCAAATCGAAGGCGCGTGCAACGTCAGCGATATGGTGTCGCGGTTGCCGCCATGCCTTGCGCCATTCGCATCGATCGTTCATGTGCCGAGCGCGAGCAGCAGGAGCGTTCCCATGCACATCCGCCTGAAAAAGCTGATCGGCACCATCGTGACCGTCGTCTTCCTGACGATCTACTGCCTCATGGTGATGGTGCTCGCGGTGCGTCTTCTGCCCGGCACCACCGGCGCGGTGCAGCTCCTCTTCTATGCCGGCTTCGGCCTTGCGTGGATCGTCCCCATCGGCATCCTGATCAGATGGATGCAGCGCCCCGCATAGGCAGCGGCCGGGAAGCCCGCACGCCGCGCCGGCGCATGGCCCATTCGGCGCAAAGCATCAGGCCGGCGAGCGCGGTCGCGCTCAGGATCAGCAAGCGCCCCGTTGCGCCGGAGCTGGTGAAGTAGAGGCTGAAGCGCTCCTTCACCCCGGCCTCCACCAAGTCGCGGCGCAGATTTTCGGCGAGCGCGCTGGAGGCGGCCGGATCGGGCGAGGCAACGCGGATGCGCAGCCGGTTGTGCGCCACCGGCTCGATGGCGATGCCCTTCGGCGCAGCGCCGGCGGCCGTGGCGGCAAAGGCCGCGCGCCGGTCGGCCGGCAGCGAATCGACGGCGCTGGCCATCGCCTGCGATGCGGCAAAGCGCGCCAGCGTCGGTCCCACCTCGTTACCGGCGAACACGTCGATCTGCGCGAACGGAACGCGCTGATATTCGGCGAAGGCGGCAGTGGCGAGGCAGGCAGCGAAAACGCACGCAATCAGTTGGAAACGCGTAATCATCGGCATCTCCCGTTTGGTTAGCGAACGGTGCTCGGAAACAGTTAACGAGGGGTTCGCTTCCGCGAGCCTTGCGCTGCCGATCGGAAGGCGCTAGCACCAACCGAAGTCGGAGCATAGCGCAGCCTGGTAGCGCACTTGACTGGGGGTCAAGGGGTCGTAGGTTCGAATCCTGCTGCTCCGACCATTTTCGCGCAGCCGCCCTATCGGCGCAGCATCGCATCGGTCGGCCAATCCGTTTCGAAAGCGCCCGCCCCCGGGCACCCATCACGCGATCACAGCGGCAATCTGCGGCGCGACGAAGATCGCGAACGCCGCGACGATCCCCGCCGTGCCCACGAAAGCGACCGCCGCCAGCAACCCGTCGCCGGCAATCACCGCCGTCGCGAACAGCGCGATGATGAAGGCCGTCGCCGTGCTGGTGAAGGGCAACATCTCCAGCGGCGGCATGGTCGCCGCCAGCACCGTGCACACCACGGCGATGATGCTGAAGGTCCAGCGATTGATGAGGAAGCCGAGGCGCGGGTAGATCACCCGGTCGACGCCGCGCAGGACCGGGCGCACCCCATCGATCGCCGACTGAAGCCGACCGCGCCGCACGCACCGCCGCAGGATCCAGCCGGGCATCCAGATATGGTCGCGCCCCATCACGTACTGCACGCAGATCAGCATGATCACCAGGCCCGACAGCGAGGGAA